>JAJPJC010000560.1 GCA_021324445.1 Isosphaeraceae bacterium | reverse complement strand
TACCGTAGGTTTTCGCAGACTTGGGGCTGGGACCCCTCGTAGTGCCGTTGGGCTGGGAAATCCGGTTGCTGGAACAAGCGGGCGAGTTCTGGGGAGCGAGCCATCGCTGTTGGGTCCCGAAGCGACAGGTTATCAGCCCCCGAGGGAGGTCCTGGGAGCAGTTTGGTCCCAGGATAGGGGAAGCCTGCCGTGCGGGGAGAGGCCGAAAATGAGGGGTTTCAGCGAGAGTGAGGTCAGAAGAAAGGAGGAGGAAACGCGGCGCGGAGGGGGCGGAAATGGCGAGGAACTTGCTTATGGGAACTCGCGCCGCAGACATCGGAGGCCATGAAAACCGGGGAAAAACCGACCTGCCCGCCCGAAAAATGGGTGCGGAGAAGGGAAGTTCCGCCTCCGCGAAAATCGGCGAAGAGGATCTCAGCGAACAGCGCGTCATCGCGACCTTGAAAGATCCACTGGTCGAGTTGGCGCAATCGCATCAAATCCTTGTGTTACTTTTGTTGCATCTCTCCTTGAACGGCCAAGGTCTTGGCCGTCGTACCAAGGGTATCACAAGGACGCTGATCCACCTGGAATGTCCCGACGCCGAGAAGTCCGATCGGCTCCGTCTCTGGGTCGAGAAGTCCTACGCCAAGAAACCATCGGCTCTGGGCGTGACTATTCAAGCCGATGGGAACGAGTACGATGACGCCCCGCCGGTCAAGCTCGATCCGAACAAGGGAGGCCGGCCGCCCTCGGAGCGCGAGAAGGCTGCCGGGTTCATTCGCAACGAGCTGGCCGGGCTGAACGGCCAGATCGGGAACGACTTGTGCGCGGCTTGGATGAAAAAGGGAGGCAACCAGGACACCTTTTGGCGCGCGGTGAAGGACATGGTGATGACCAGCGAGATAACTACTGCTGGCGGAAGGGGTAAGGGCAAGCAGACCACGTTGCCCCTGCAAAACGCAAAACCGCAGAACGCCAGCCGTCGTTGATTTCTTGCGCAAGGGAAACCTTGTTGTGGAATGAGGGAACCTGTCGCCGGATTGGATTCCGTATCGGGATCGTTCTCGGCTCATTCGCCCGCGCCACCGGCGACGGCGTCGCTGAGCAAGCGCAGGCCGATCGGCAGCGAATCGCCCAGGGCCTGGACCTGCTGCGCCGATTGCAGCTCGTGATACTCGCGGACCGGCTGCAAGGTGGGCTCATCGGCGCCCAGCTCGGTGAGCCGGGCGAGGACCTGGGCTCGGAGGGCCTCGTCGATGTCGCGGGCGCGGTCGTTGGCGACCCGCGCGATCTGGCTCAGGGCGAAGATCGCGTCGCTGGTCTCCCGGCCGGGGGCAAATTGGCGGCCCAGCAGGGCGCGGATCCAGCGCTCGGCCGTCTCCCGGTGCACGACCGTATTGGCCAGCCCGTAGAGCGGCACCCGCGCGCCCAGGCGGCCGAGGCACCACAGGGCCGAGGCGCCCGGCGGGACCGGCGATCGCTCCTTCAACAGGACCGAGCCCAGGGCGTCCTTGATCTCCGGTCCCAGGCGCTCCAGGCTGGCGGCGCAGCGCCACATCTCGGCCAGCTCGTGCGGCTCGGGCTTGGACCGACCGGCCTTCTTCGCCGGATTGGTCCCCTTGGCGGGGAGCAAGAACGGGGCGAGCCGGCGGTGGATCTCCTCCTGATGCGGTCGGGAGAGTCCCGCCGCCACCCGCCGCCAGAGAATCCACCACTCCGTCCAGGTCTGCACCTCCTTGGTGTAGCGAACGCCTTGATGAAAGAACGGCCAGAGGGCCTTGATCCGGATCTCGTCCAGGGGGAACCCGCGACCGGGCCGCAGGACGAATCCCGTGAGGTTGAACCAGCGCGATTCGTGCTGGGGGCCCTTGAGGCGTTGATCGGCCAGGTCGCGGAGCGGCTCCCAGAACGCGCGCAGCGCGGAGGGGGGCCACTGGTCGCGGGGCGCGTCCAGGACCTCCTCGAGCCGCTTGACCAGCCGCGCCGGTCCGTGAACGTCGCCTGGGGACGTCCCCGCACTCTGGAACGCCACCCGGATCGCGGCGACCGCCGCATCGATCTCGGACTGCTCGATCACGACCCGATCGGATTCCTGGCCGGCGACCGGGCCCGGCGCGACGAGCTGGCCCGCCGGCCCGCGGAGCTGGATCTGGAGCCGCCAGCGGCGGTCGTCGGTCCGCGACTGGCACCACAGCTCGATCGTGCCCACCTCCGTGACCCGCGCCGCCAGGCTGACGGGGACTCGCTCGGCCTTCGCCTTGCGGCCCACGCGCATCACACTCTGCAACGGCGGCAGCTGGCGGATCGAGTCCGGGTCGGCGCGGACCAAATCGCCCGGCCGGTCGTCGGGCCGGACCGAGCTGCTGGCCAGCGGGAAGAGGACCGGCTGGCCCATCAGCAGGTCGAGGTCACGGCCCTGGATCGCGATCTCTTCCCCCTCTTGCGCATCCCGGGGCACGACGCACAGCCAGGGCTTGTCCACGGCCGACGCCTCGAACCCGACGTAGAACGATCGGGCCGTCCCGCCGCCGATCCGGATGCCGCCACCCCGCCGGACCACGCCGTAATACGCCGCGCCCTGCGCCACGGCCAGGTCGAGCGAGGCATTGGACAGCACCCGCGGGGAATACGCCGGACCGGGGTCGTCTTCGAACCAGGAGGAGACGACCTCCACCAGCCGGCGGCGGACGATCTCGGGCGTCAGGGCACCGCCGTTGAAGAGGAGGGCGTCGGGGCGTGCCGGCCGGTCGTCGGGCTGGTGGCCCGCCGGCTCGATCGCCTCGGCCCGATGCCGTCTCAGGAAGTAGCCCAGATGCTTGGGCACCGCCGGGTCGGCTACGAACGGCAGCCCGAACTCCTGCAGGCCCAGCTTGGAGGCGCGCTGCGGGTCCTCGCCCCGGGACACCCGTGGGAAGAATCCATCCAGGGCGACCGCCTCGACCTCGCCGCGCGTCAGCTCGGACTGGATGCTGCCGCCAATGATCCGCGCGCCGCGGCCGGCGATCGTCACCGGCCAGCGCTCCAGCGCCGGCTGCTGCTCGCCCAGCAGCTTCTCCTTGGCCGTGCGGCAGGCGAAGCGCAGGGCACTCCATTGCTCGGCATCCAACCGGGCGCCGCCCAGCTTCTGCTCCACGTGATGGGCCAGCGCCAGGTCGATGTTATCGCCGCCGAGCATCAGGTGATCGCCGACGGCGACCCGGCGGAAGCCCGGCCCGGTAGGCGTCTCGACGACCGTGATCAGGCTGAAGTCGGTGGTGCCGCCGCCGATGTCGCAGACCAGGATCAGCTCGCCGGCCCGGACCTCGCGCTGCCAGCGGTCCTTGTGCGAGACGATCCAGCAATAGAAGGCGGCCTGGGGTTCTTCCAGCAGGGTGACCATCGCCAGCCCGGCGCGGCGGGCGGCGGCGAGCGTCAGCTCCCGCGCCGCCTCGTCGAACGAGGCCGGCACCGTCAGCACGACCTCCTGCAGCTCCAGGCGGAGCGACTCCTCGTCGCGGGCGAATGTGAAGTTCCAGGCGTCGCGGATCTGCTCCAGATAGGCGGCGGACGCCTCCACGGGGGAGACCTTCTTGATCTCGGTCGGACTGCCCCAGGGGAGGATCGCCGCCTCGCGGTCGATCCCCGGGTGGCAGAGCCAGCTCTTGGCGCTGCTGACCAGCCGGCTGGGAACTTTCGCCCCCTGCGCGCGGGCGAACTCGCCCACGATCCGATCGGCCCCCTCGCTCCAGGGCAGCCGCGTCGCCCCCGGCGGCAACTCGTGCTCGCCGGGCAGATACAGGAACGACGGCAGCATGATCCGGGGCGCGGTCTCCCCGGGCGCGACCAACTGCGGCACCGGGAAGTCACGGATGTCGGCCGACGGCCGCTCCCGCCCATGCGTGTCGACATACGCGACCGCGCAGTTGGTCGTCCCCAGGTCGATCCCGACGAGATAACGCGACCGAGTCATCCCAGCCCCCTCGACAACCGCCATGGAACCACTTCCATTCTAACAAGAGGTGCGGTGCGGTGCGGGAATGGGCCGGCATTCTGAACGCGTGTCTCGCTCGGACCGAGCCACGCTCCGTCTCAATCCATCACTGGAGGGAACCGCGCGGAGTACGGCCAGGACCTTCTTGTCACTCGCACGGCGGAACTCCGTAATAAGCTATCAAGAAGTGATTTCGGGGCCGCAGGGGTGGTCGGAGATGACTCCGGTGAGATGCCCCGGGACGCACGCCCGGACCGTCGGCAGTTTGAGGAAGGATGTCCGCAATGTTGAAGCGCGTTTCCCCGAGATTCCGTTGTGCACAAGGTCACCGCTGGCGAAGCGACGACAGCTCCGCGGACCGTTCCCCCGAAGACAGGCTGCGATGTCCCATCTGCGGCGGCGACTCCCTGCCCGTCGGTCGGCCCGACGGCGGAGACGGGGCCGGAGGCCCATCGGATCCGTCGCCGCGCGACCGTTCGGACCCGACTCCGGGCCGGCCGAGGTTCCCCACGATCCCGGGGTTCGCGATCCTCGGCGTCCTGCATCGCGGTGGGGCCGGTGTGGTCTACGAGGCCCGCGAGCTGGCGCGGGATCGTCGCGTCGCCCTGGAGGTGATCGAATCGAGCCGCAATGGGGCCTCCGGAGGCCATCGCCGCCTCCACGTCGACGCCGGCGCGACGCGCCTCCATCACCCGAACATCGTCCCGATCCTCTCGGCCGGCCGTCATGACGAGGCCGAATTCCTGGCCGCCGAGCTGGTCCAAGGAGTGAGTCTCTCCGAATACTGCGAGGGAGGGCCGCTTCCCGTCCTGACAGCGGCCGCGGTCGTCGAGACGCTCGCCCGCGCCGTCGCCGAGGCGCACCGGCTGGGCTGCCACCACGGGGACCTCACGGCCGACCGGGTCCTCCTCGCACCGTCACAGCCGCCACGGTTCGTCGACCCGAAGCTCGGCCATCTCTGTGAGGAGAACGGCCGCGAGCTGATCCCCAGGATCACCGGGTTCGGCCGGGCCGGCGCCCCGGCACCGGGGCGGGACTCGGACTCCTCGGTGGCGGACGACGTCTTCGGCCTCGGGGCGATCCTGTTCGAGCTGCTGACCGGTCAGCCGACGCGCGCGGGGGAGCCGATCGATCGAGGAGCCGACTCGCCCAGCGCGCGGAATCCCAAGGTGCCGAAGGACCTCGAGGCGATCTGCCTGGCCTGCCTCGAGCCCGACCCCGCGCGCCGCCTCGCCGATGCCGGCCAGCTCGCCGACGCACTTCGCCAGTTCCTCGACACGTTCGTCACCCAGTTCGTGTGCGGCCACTGCTCCAAGGCGATCCAGTCGAAGAAGCCGCTGCGGATCGGCTCGACGGTCGTCCGATGCCCGCGCTGCGGAGCCCAGTCGCTGGTGGAGCCCCTGGCGGGTCAGGCCCCCTCGCCGACAGCTCTCGAATCGACCGAGCGGCGGACGTCGGCCCGGCAACCGCGACGCGACCGGACACCGATGGGTCCGCGCTCGTCGAGGCGGCCCGCCGCAACTCGGTCTGCCCAGCAACCGACTGCTCCGGCACCGGCCCACGGTCCCCATTCCGGATGGGACAGCACCTTCGCGATGCCCGGGAAGGCGCCGTCGTCGACACCCCGCACGACCCCCTCCGGTGTCCAGGCCGCAGGGCTGCCGCTGGTCACCGGCTACGCCCTCCTGAGCGAGCTGGGCCGGGGTGGGATGGGGGTCGTCTACAAGGCGAAGCACGAGAAGCTCAAGCGGATCGTCGCCTTGAAGATGGTCTCCTTCGAGCCGCAGGACGACGCGCAGGACCTGGTGCGGTTCCAGGCCGAGGCCGAGGCGGTCGCCCGCCTGCATCACCCCAATATCGTCCAGATCTTCGAAGTCGGTGAGCAGGACGGCTGGCCGTATCTCGCCCTCGAATTCGTGACGGGGGGCACGCTGAAGAACCGGCTGGACGGCCGGCCCCAGCCGATCCGGGCATCGGTGCAACTGGTCCAGCAGCTCGCCTGGGCCGTCCACGCGGCCCACCAGCGCGGGATCGTCCATCGCGACCTCAAGCCGGCCAACATCTTCCTCCAGCCGACGCCGCCGACCGAGAACTGGCACGCCGGGTCCGTCGCCGCGATCGAGGCCAATCACGTGTACGGGGTGCCCAAGGTCGGCGATTTCGGGGTGGCCAAACGGATCGATGACGATGAGGTACCGGGCCGCTACGGCGACCTCGTCGGCACGCCCGTGTATATGGCGCCGGAACAGGCCAAGGGGCAGTCCGAGGATATCGGGCCGGCCGCCGACATCTACTCCCTGGGCGTCATCCTCTACGAGATGCTCACCGGGCGTCCGCCGTTCCTCTCCTCGTCGGCGGTCGACGTCCTGAGGCAGCTCCTCTCCGATCCCCCGGTCCCGCCGCGCCAGCTCCGGCGGGAGCTGCCCCGTGACCTGGAGGCGATCTGTCGGCGTTGCCTGGAGAAGGATCCCCGCCAACGCTACCCCACCGCCCAGGCGCTGGCCGACGACCTCGGCTCCTTCCTCGCAGGCGAGCCGGTCCGGGCCCGCCCACCGGGGCCCGTCGAGCGGCTATGGAACTGGTCCCTCAAGAATCCCGTCCCCTCCACCCTGCTGCTGACCATCTCCGCAGTCCTGCTCTTCGGGCAGTGGAGTCTGCATCGCCTGGCCGACGAGATGGTGGAGTCGAGCACCAAGGAGAGCGCCGCCCAGCAGACCGAGCTGATCAAGGTCGTCAACTCGCTGTATACCGAGGTGGCCACACGGGCCAAGAACGCCGGCGTCGTGGTCACCCACAAGTATCCCGACACGGAAGGCTCCATCCCCCTCCCGGCAAGGTTTACCATCGAGCTGGGCCAGCGGATGCAGAGCCTCGCTGACAACGACTCTCACGACCCAGGGCTGGACCAGAGCTTCATGCAACTAAAGCTCTACAGCGAGCACCCGTTCCGGCGCCGCAGCGACAGCCCGCCGAAATCCCAGTTCGGGAAGGACGCCCTGGCGTTCTATCGGGACGCGGGGAACAAAGACGTCCACTTCGACCGGATCGAGAAGACCCGCGCCGGCGCCCGGGTCCTCCGCTACGCCACGCCGCTGATCATGGAGGAGCGCTGCCTGAAATGTCACAACGATCCCAAGAACTACGAGCTGGACCAGTACCGCAAGACGGACTGGAAGCCCGGCGACATCCGCGGCGTTCTGGAGGTCGTCTGCCCGCTGGAAGAGAACACCGAACAAACCCAGGCGACGCTCCTGAAGACCTATCTGCAAGTGGCCGGCATGGGCGCGACTGTCTTCGCCCTCTCCTCGGCCGGCCTCATGCTCGGTAGGCGGAGGCGGCGCGTCTGACCGGCCCGGCCCGTCGCAGGGGTCTCATCGGGTCGGACCCACTCGGATCAAGCGACGACGAAATTGACCAGCTTCCCAGGCACGACGACGACCTTGCGGATCGTCTTGCCGTCCAGCAGGACGGCGATCCTGGGATCCTCGCGGGCGGCCGACTCGATCCGGGCGGCGTCCGCATCGGCCGGAACGACCACCCGCCCGCGGAGCTTGCCGTTGACCTGCACCGGGATCTCGATCTCCTCATCCTGCAGCAGCGCGGGGTCATAGCCCGGCCAGGGCTCATAGGCCAGGCTCTGCCGATGTCCCAGCACCTGCCAGAGCTCCTCGGCCAGGTGGGGGGCCATCGGCGCGAGTAGGAGCGCGAAGGTTTCCATGGCCGACTTCGGCCGCACCTCCTGCGCCGTGAAGAAGTTGGTGAACTCCATCAAGCGGCTGATGGCCGTATTGAACCGCATCCCTTCGATGTCGTCAGTGACCGCCGCGACGGTCCGCGCCACCACCTTGGATTGCTCCGGGGTCAAGGGGACATCCTGGACCTTCGCCTCTGGGACGACCTCCGGCGCCTCGGCGTCGACGATCATCCGCCAGGCCCGGGCCAGGAAGCGATAGACCCCCTCGACGCCCTTCATGCTCCAGGGCTTCACGGCTTCGAGCGGTCCCATGAACATCTCGTAGAGCCGCAAGCTGTCCGCGCCGTATTCCGCGACGATCTTGTCGGGGTTGATGACGTTGCCCCGGGCCTTGGACATCTTGTGGGCCCGGGCGTCGACCGCAACCTGGGGATCCGCCGCCAGGACGAACCCCTCCCCCTTCTTGACGACCTGGTCCTCGGAAAGCTTGATCGTGGTGATCCCCTCCCGGCGGGAAGCGTCCTGGGGTGAGACCCAGCGGCCCGCGGCGTCCTGATAGGCGGTGTACTCGGTCTCGCCCAGGATCATCCCCTGGTTGACCAGCCTCTGGAACGGCTCGGGCGTGCTCACGTGCCCGCGGTCGAAGAGGACCTTGTGCCAGAACCGGCTGTAAAGCAGGTGCAAGACGGCATGCTCGGCTCCGCCGACGTAGAGGTCCACCGGCATCCAGTAGCGCTCTTTCTCGGGGTCCCACGGCCGCTGGTCGTTCTTCGGGTCGATGTACCGCAGGTAATACCAGCACGAGCCGGCCCACTGGGGCATGGTGTTGGTCTCGCGCCGGGCCTTCTCCGAGTAGCGGACCCACTCCCGGGCCTTGCTCAGCGGCGGTTCGGGCTTGCCGGTCGGCTTGAAGTCGGCGAGCTCCGGCAGTCGGACCGGCAGCTCCGAGACCGCCAGCGCGCGCACGCGATCCTGCTCGTCCAGCACCACGGGGAACGGCTCGCCCCAATAACGCTGGCGGGAGAAGAGCCAATCCCGCAGTTTGTAGTTGATCGTCTTCTTGCCGAGTCCTTTCCGCTCGAGCCAAGCCGTGATGACGCGCTTGGCTTCCGCCGTCGGCAGGCCATCGAGCTCGACCTCGGCATTGCGGGAGTTCACCGCGACGGCGGGCTCGACCTCGGCCCGGGTCAACGGGTCCTCGGCCTGGTCGCGGCTCGGGGCCACGACGCGGACGATCGGCAGGTCGAACGCCCGAGCGAATTCGAAGTCGCGCTCGTCGTGGCCGGGCACGGCCATGATCGCACCGGTCCCATAACCCATCAACACGTAGTCCGCGATCCAGATCGGGATCGCCAGGCCGTTCACCGGGTTGATCGCGTAGCCGCCGGTGAAGACGCCGGTCTTGCCCTTCGCCAGATCGGTACGGTCCAGGTCGCTCTTGCGCGCGGCGGCCGCGCGGTACGCCGCGACGTCGCCGCGCCGAGCCCCGGTGGTGACTTTATCAACCAGGGGATGCTCAGGCGCCAGGACCATGTAGGTCGCGCCGAAGAGGGTATCGGGTCGCGTGGTGAAGACGCGGATCACGTCGGGTCCAGGCGCCTCGCGCCACGGCCTGGGCCCGCCGGCCATCGTGTCCCGCGTCGCGCCGTCGGCGATGGGGAAATCCACCTCGGCCCCTTCGCTGCGTCCGACCCAGTTGCGCTGCATGTCCTTGATCGGCCGGGGCCAATCCACGTCCTCGAGGTCCTCGACCAGCCGCTCGGCGTAAGCGGTGATCCGCAGCATCCACTGGGTCATCGGCATCCGGACGACCGGGAAGCCGCCGCGCTCGCTCTTGCCGTCGATCACCTCCTCATTGGCCAGCACGGTCCCCAGGGCCGGGCACCAATTGACGGGGACTTCGGCCCGGTAGGCCAGCCGGTGGGCATCGCGATAGGCGTCGGGATCGGAGGTGCCGGCGGGGATCGGCAGCTCGGCGATCGGCCGGCCCTTGCCGCGCCGTGGCCGTCCTTTCGCGTCGGTCCATGGGAAGTCCGGGTCGTACCAGGTGTCGTGGATTTGCAGGAAGATCCACTGGGTCCACTTGTAGTAGCCAGGATCGGTCGTATCGACCTCGCGGTCCCAGTCGTAGGAGAAACCCAGCGATTTGATCTGCCTGCGGAACGTATTGATATTATCCTGGGTGGTGATTCTCGGGTGGATGTTCTTCTCGACCGCGTACTGCTCGGCGGGCAGGCCGAAGGCATCCCAGCCCATGGGGTGCAAGACGTTGTAGCCGCGCATCCGCTTGTATCGGCAGACGATATCCGTGGCGGTGTATCCCTCCGGGTGCCCCACATGCAGCCCGGCCCCGCTGGGATAGGGGAACATATCGAGGACGTAGAGCTTGGGACGGGACCGGTCCAGATCTTCGGCCCGGAAGGTCTTGTTCCGTTCCCACTCGGCTTGCCACTTCGGCTCGATGCGCTGGGGGTGATACGCAGGCATGGCTGAGGCTTCTCCGGCCGCGACTCTGGCCCGGGCTGCGCGGGAGGGAGGGACGCGGACCGCTGGCTCGTCGCCCTCCGGGGTAGACAAAAACGGCCCGCCGCGGGTTCGGGGGCCGCACTTCTCGCAACGTCCTGTCCAGCATAACCATTGGAGACACGTCTGGCCAGCCGGGGGTGGCTGGCCCACACGATGGACGAACTTGCAACGGCCCGGACAACCTTACAGACGACCTTGCGGAATTCACCGGCCGGGACTTGAGGAAAAACCAAAAAAAACGCGGGTCCGGGCCGCGGCTCGTCCAAACGCCGTGTAGACTTGAGTCGAAAGCCAGGATGACGAGTCACTCACCTGGAACCGTTCGCCGACTCGTACGGCACCGAGCTTGCGGTAGTGGTCGCGACGAGCCTCGACCCGGGCTGGATGGTCGGACGGGTCATCAACCTGGCAAGGAGATGCACGATGACGCTTCAGCACACGGCGGCGTTCGGCCTGCGCGCCCGCCGCGGATGGTCGGTCGCAACCCTCACCGTCGCCCTGGCGACGGTCGTGGGTTGCAGCCATAACCGTCAGTCCTATCGTCCCATCTACGCGACGCCCGCCGCGGCGGCGAGCGCTCCGTGTACCAACTGTGGATCGCGAGCCACCGTGACGACGGAAGAGCCCGTCAGCGCCCCGACGTCTTCCGTCCCGGTGCTCTCGGCGCCTTCGACCATGAACTCGACGGTCCCGGCCCCGAGTGCCCCCCTGCCGGGGGCCTCGGGCAGCGTCAACTCGACCGTGGAACCGCCGCCGACGGCCAAGCCCGGCGCCGAGCCGCCCTACGACGAGATCCCGTCGCCCACGATGCAGCAGCGGAACAGCGGCAAGCCGCCCGGGTCGAACAAGTCCTCCAGCCCGGGACCGGCACCGGCCCTGATCCAGCCCAACTCCGGCTCGATTCCCCAGACGCAAAACAGCAGCACCCCCACCCAGGAGCGACTCGCCGCGGCGGCCTCCCCCACGGTCCGCCGCGCCGGCTGGGGCGACCGGCTCCGGCCGTTCCTGGCGGAATCGACGGCCAACGAGCTCTTCTATCCCAACAAGGTGGATCGGCCCTGGCGATACATCGTGCTCCATCATAGCGCCGCGGCCAGTGGCAATCTGGATCAGATCGATAACGAGCACCGCAAGATCCTGGGTTATGACGGCTGCGGCTATCATTTCATCATCGGCAACGGCCAGGGCAGCGGCGACGGCCAGATCGAGGTCGCCCAGCGCTGGAATAACCAGAAGCAGGGCGTGCACTGCCGCAATGCCCGCAGCCACGACGTCGACGAGTACGGGATCGGGATCTGCCTGGTCGGCGACCTGGACCGGCAACCGCCCACGCCGCGGCAGGTCGCGGCGGCGCAAGCCCTGATCGGCTATCTCGGCCAGCGCTATCATATCGAGTCCGGCCACATCGCAACTCATGCTCATCTCGCCGCGACCCCGACCGTCTGCCCCGGCAAGTTCTTCCCCACCCAGTCCATCCTCGCCGCGATCCAGGATGCCCCCAGCCGGGACCAGCTCCGTCGGACCTGGAGCGTGCGGCAACTCGCCCGGCGGACCGACTGAGGATCCCCTAGGTCAGGCTTTAGCCTGACCAGACCAGACCAGGAGTCAGGCGAAAGCCTGAGCTACTTGCACTCGAGGCGCCGCACGGCCTCGTGCAGCACCGCGATGACGCTGAGCGAGTCGGTGATCTCACCGCGTTGGAGCATGGCCCAGGCCGCGGCCCAATCGAACCGCCGCGCGATGATGCGCTCGGACCCTTCCGGCTCGACAGCTCCCTGGGTGAGCTCGGTTGCCCGGAAGACATAACCGAACTCATCACTGACCGAGTTGGACAGGTGCGCCGTCGCCACCAGCTCAAGCCGGCCGGCCCTCAGCCCGGTTTCCTCGCGCAACTCCCGATGCGCCGTCTCCTCGGGAGCTTCCGACTCGGGGCATCCTCCTTCGGGGATCTCCCACGAGTAGGCGTGGAGTGGATATCGATACTGTCCGACCAGCCAGACTCCCCCCCGATCGTCAACCGGCAAGACACCGACAGCCCGGTTCTTGAAGTGGACGACGCCGTAGATGCCGGGCAAGCCATCCGGCCGGAGGACCTGGTCCTCGCGGACCGCGATCCAGGGGTTCTCGTAGACCGGCCGGCTGGAGACGGTCGTCCACGGGTTGGATCGATCAGGATCGGGATCTGGAGCGGGTCGGTCAGGGGAGCTCATCAGGTCGATCAGCCCTGGATTGCGGCCTGGAGGGTTGTGCCCATATCGGCCGGGCTCTTGGCGACCTGGATCCCGGCCGCTTCGAGGGCGGCGATCTTGTCGGCGGCCTTGCCCGAGCCGCCGGAGATGATCGCGCCGGCATGGCCCATCCGCTTGCCCGGCGGCGCCGTCTGGCCGGCGATGAACGCGGCCAAGGGCTTGGTGAACTTCCCGGCCTTCTTGAACGCCGCGGCCTGCTCCTCGGCGTTGCCGCCGATCTCGCCCATCATGAGCACGCCGTCGGTGTCGGGATCGGCCTCGAACAGCGCCAGGGCATCGACGAAGCTCGTCCCATTGACCGGGTCGCCGCCGATGCCGATACACGTGCTCTGGCCGATCCCCAGGTTCGAGAGCTGCCAGACGGCCTCGTAGGTGAGCGTGCCGGAGCGGCTGATCACGCCGATCCGGCCCGGCTTGTGAATATAACCGGGCATGATGCCGATCTTACACTGCCCCGGGGTGATGATGCCGGGGCAATTGGGACCGATCAGCCGGACGCCGGGATGATGGGCCTTGAGGTAAGCGACCGCGCGGGCCATGTCGAGCACGGGGATGCCCTCGGTGATCGCCACGATCACGGCGATGCCCGCGTCGGCTGCCTCCATGATCGCGTCGGCGGCGAACGGCGGCGGCACGAAGATCATCGTGGCGTTGGCACTCGTGGCCGCTACCGCCTCGGCGCAGGTGTCGAAGACCGGCATGCCCAGCGCCTTTGTCCCCCCTCGGCCGGGCGTGATCCCACCCACCAGGTTCGTGCCATACGCCTGGCACTGCTCGGCGTGGAACGCCCCGGCCTTGCCCGTGATGCCTTGACAGATCAACCGCGTGTTCTTGTCGACCAGGATGCTCATGATGATTCCTATCAGGGAAAGCGTCCGCCGCGTCAGCGGCGGCCAGGCATCTCGATTGATCCGGTTTTCCGATCCGTATCTCTCCGAGAGCGAGTCAGCCTCCACCCTCTTGGCGAAGAGCCTTGATCAGCGCACGGAAGGTCGGCCGCAAGGATTTGTCGAGGTGGCGCGCGAAGTCGCTCTGGAGACCATGGCGGTGGATCAATTCTATGACGTCGGACAGATCTCGAGTCCGGCGGAGATTCGTGCTGCCGCTTTCGAGCTTCATCCCGATCAAATCGGCCAAACTGATGGTAAGGATCCCGTCGATCTCCACGGTTCGCCGGGGCGGCTTGTCGACAAGATCCCGCGTCACAAACTGCACGGGGACTCCATAGCGCACAAACTTTCGCCGCTGCTCGTCGAAGTGGAATCCTGCCGCGATCAACAGATCATTAAGATTCTTCGAAGTTTGATCAATGAAGATATCGATATCCTCGGTCGCTCTCGTGTACCCATGAAGATAGACGGCGATCCCACCGATGATCACCCCCGGGATGTTCTCCCGGCGCATCAATTCGGTGAGTTCTCTGGCCAGATCGAGAAAGGCTCCGCGCCCTTCCAGGAGTTTCAGGGCCTCCTCACGGAGTTCGCGGGTCGGAATTCGCGGCGGCGGCATTCGACACTCTCGGGTTGAGGCCAGCCTGGAAGTCCCGCGAAGTCGCAACGACTCAGTACGCTGAAATTCAATAGCGTTCAATCACGTGTTCTCCACCATGGGCGGGATTACCGATCAGGTGCCGGGCGTTCGGGGCGACCATGGAATCCAGGGCCAGCAAGGGAATCCCGCCGATCAGGACGGGGCATTCTTGAGGCAGTGGCGGCCCTTCAATACATCTCGAGCATCTGCTCCCCACCGTGCGCCGGGTTGCCGATCAGGCGCCGGCCGGCCGGATCGACGACGAAATCGAGCAGTTCCAGAGGAACCTGGCCGATCAACACCGGGCACTCGTCGGGGACTTCGGCGACGTCGGCCGTGCATTCCCGCCCCTGAACCGTCAGACGGACGGCGCCGTAGAGCTGGAACGTCGCGACACCCGCGCTGGTCCGAGCGGTCCGCGATCGGTAGCGGATCAGGCCAAGCTGCTCGATGAGCTTCTTGGGCATCGAAAGAGTTGTGGCCCTGGTGTCGACCAGAGCGTCACTCACCTCGATGCGATGAACCTCGTCGGGGGGAAGGACCCCTTTCTCGACCATGCACAGGTCACCCACGTTCTCGATCTTCGCCGCAACCGTGACTCTTCCCATGGTTTCGGTTCCCATGATGCCCTCCTGTTGGTTGTGTCCAAGACGGCGTCACGCCGCCCCCTTGGCCGCGGCGACGACCTTCTGGGCGGCGTCGGTGAGTCCCTCGGCGGTGATGATCTTGCGGCCGCTCTCCTTGAGGAGCTTCTTGCCCATCTCGACGTTGGTCCCCTCGAGCCGGACGACCAGGGGGACGCGGAAGTCGAGCTCGTCGTAGGCGGCCAGGAGCGCCGCGGCGATCGTGTCGCACTTCATGATGCCGCCGAAGATGTTGACCAGCACCGCCTTGACCCGCGGCTCGCTCAGGAGGATGCGGAAGCCCTCGAGCACCTGGTCCTTGTTCGCCCCGCCGCCGACATCCAGGAAGTTGGCTGGCTCGCCGCCGTGATACTTGATCAGGTCCATGGTGCTCATGGCCAGGCCGGCGCCGTTGACCAGGCAGGCGATGTCGCCGTCGAGGTTGACGTAGCTCAGGCCGCTGCGCCCGGCCCGCAGCTCGGCCGGGTCCTCCTCGGTCTCATCGAGCATCGCCGCGACGTCGGGGTGGCGGAACAGGGCGTTGTCGTCGAAGTTGAGCTTGCAATCCAGCGCCAGGACGTCGCCGCCGGCCGTCACGATCAGCGGATTGATCTCGGCCAGCGAGGCATCCTTATCGAGGAACAGCTTGACGAAGTTCTTGAAGAAGGTCGCGCCCTTCCTGGCCGAGTCTCCGGTCAGTCCCAGGGCCTTGGAGACCTTGCGTGCCTGGAAGTCGGCCAGGCCGATGCCGACGTCGATCGGTTCGCGATGGATCTTCTCGGGCGTTTTGAGCGCGACGGTCTCGATCTCGACCCCGCCTTCGGTCGAGGCCATCAGGACAGGGCACTGGAGGCCGCGGTCCACGGCCATCCCCAGGTAGAGCTCGCGAACGATCTCGTGGCCGACGGTGACCAGCACCTTTGAGATCAACTGCCCTTGCGGGCCGGTCTGGTAGGTCACCAGGGTCTTGCCGAGCAAACTGGCGGCGGCGCGTTCGGCATCGGCGGCTGACTTGACGAGCTGCACCCCCTTGGCCATCGCCTCCGGCCGGGGCCGGCGCCCGCTGGCAATCTCCAGCGCCTGGTTGCGATCGTCACCGGGTCCGATCGCCACCCCTTTCCCCCGGCCACCGGCATGGACCTGGGCCTTGACCACGACCAGGCCGTCACCCAGGGCGTCATAGGCCCGGGCGGCCTCCTCCGGCCGGGTCACCACGACCCCCGCCGGGACGGCCACCCCGGCGCTCTTGAGCAGCTCTTTCGCTTGGTATTCGTGGACCTTCATTCGTCGGGACCTTCTCGCGACTCGGGGATGACTCCACCGCACCGGCGGCGCGGTCCGAACCAGGGCCGACTTCGGTTTTACCACGGACGACCGCCGGTTGCCAGCAGATGCGGCGCCGGCCGATCGGGATCCGGCTCGAAGAGGTGCCTTTACGGTTCGCCGTCCACCTGCCGCTGGATCTCGGCGATTTCGGCATCGGTGAGCAGGGAGGCATGGGGCGCGAGGGCCTGGCGCGTCTCCGGATCCTCGCCCAGTTCGCGGAAGGTCGACAGCCAGAGGTCGCGTTCCTCGCTGGTCATCTCGTCGCGAGGATCGCGGGAGGGCGACGACACCGGGACCGCTCGACGCGATCCGTCAGCGCCGGCGGGCCGCTCCCGGAGGTCGTCGATCCAATCCCAGAACCGCTCGGCGGTCATGGGCCGGGCCCGGCGTCGGGCGGCCGCCAGGCGGATCCGGCGGTCGGACGAGACCACGGTCAGTTGCGCGGGGTTGGGGTCCTGGCCGATCATCCACTCGATCCGCGCATCGGCATTTTCGTCCCCGAGGGCGAAGACCAGGCGCAGCCCGTGATAGGTCGTCTCGAGGGGAAAGTCGCGTGGGGGAAGGTTGGCATCGAAGACAACGGTCGTCCCGGCGGCCCGGTCGGGGCCCATCGCGCCTGCCAAGTCGTCGAGGAACCGCCGCCGCGCCCGGTCGAACCCCTCGCGGCCGAGCTGACGACCGACCCGGCCCCCCGCGTGCATCACGTTGTAGCCGTCGATGAGCCAGCGCATGACCGACCCGATCGCGTGGTCCGAAAACGCTACTCTCGCCTGATGTTAGTGTAGATCCGCGCGCCGAGGTTTCAAGGTCGGTGACAATGGACTGGCACGGCGCCTCCGTCCGCCCCGCAAACGCGCCAGCGTCGGCGGGCTCGCGAGCATGGTTCGCACGCCTTGCACCGACACCAGTTGGGGGTTATGCTTGGGACGATGCATTGCCCGGACGTCGAGCCGACGATCCGGGACGCCGCTTTCCGATCGATGGCGACCGGGCGGCAGGGTGGCCGCGGCCCGTCCCAGGTCTGGCATCCATCTCATTGTTGATGGCCTCGCTGGCCAACGTGCCGAACGCCGTCGTCGCCCTGTCGGAGCCCCAAGCGAAAGCCGTTGCGAGTCGAGTGGCGACAACCCAAAGTGATGATCCTGTTCCAGACCGATGAGAAGGGGCGGATGGTCCAGGGGAGCCGGCCCGTCATCGACGGCACGCTCCAGGGCCCCGACGTCCTGATCGAATTGGTGGCGTTCCACCGGCACCGGCTGGGCGCCGCGCGCGCCCAGGTGGTGACCATCGCGGCCGACGGGGCGCCGTGGATCTGGGCACGGCTGGATTGGGTGATCGCCCCTGTCAAGCTGGACCCGGCCCCGGTGGTCGAAGTCCCTGGACCGGTGTCACCGCGTGCCTCATCTGGGCCGGGCGTTGGCGGCGTTGGGATCTGGCCGAGGACCCGCGACCGGAGCAGTACCGCCGCCTGCGCCGGCTCCTGAAAGCGGGCCGGAGCCAGGCGGTGATCGAGGACTGGGAGGCCCAGGCAGCGGGCCTGGACGAGGACTCCGTCGCTTCCGGAAGGGGGATTCTCGGCAGGGCGAGGCTCCTGCCGAGCCGGTGTCTCCGCGCCGCGCTCTGCGAGGCAAGCCGCGAAGCTCCGGCTCGTTGGCCGGAACTTGCTGGGAACAAGGGAGTTATGCCGACCGCCGGTCGATTCGCCGCAAGACTAATCTCGGCAAGGACTTACGGCTACGGCCCCGCCCCTTTCCGGATCGCCTCGAAGAGGGGGAAAAGCCAGCCGGTCTTAACGGACGGGCGCGCGCGGCTCCCCCTCCGAGCAGACCCGCTGCCAAACTTCTTCGCGATAGATGCCGATCTCGGCCGGGGCGGAAATGCCCAGCCGGACCGTGTTGCCGTCGATCGCGACGACGGTCACCGCCAGATCGCAGTGCGGCACCAAAATCCGTTCACCAAGCTTGCGGCTGAGGACAAGCATTGCAGTACCTCCGTGCGTAAGTCCTCTCCACCTGGTCCGTCTGTCCCTTCAGAGCCCGGGGCCGAACTCCTGCCGTCGAGCGGGAATTCCCGCATACCATCCGCTTCCTCGATCCGATCCCGAAACGGGATTGACCGATTCTTTTCCACAAGCCACGTCCACCCGAGAGCACGGTGGCCCTGCCTCTGTAAGTTGGCACTCACTGACCGTCTCTCCCGCCGAGAGAACTCTCAGTCCGCCAGGATCGTCCAGCCCTCCGGGTTGTAGTACCGCTTGATCGCCTTGTCCGTGACGCCGAGGCCCCTGAGGGTGAACCAGACGGCCTGCTCGACGAGCGTTGCGCGGGGCACGCCATAGTCGACAAGCGGCCGGGCCGGGATCCGCGAGAACATAATGGCCCGCGCGAGGTTCCAGGCGAAGAGAGCACCGAGCTTCGGGACCAGGGGGCCGCGGATCGCCTCGCCCGCGGCGGTTGAGGCCTCGAGACATTCCTCCACCTTGGCCATCCAGCAGGAGAGGTTCTTCTGGAAGAAAAGGCGAGCGAATTCTCCATCTTCGATCAGGCTGCGGAGCATCAACCGATGGTGGATCATGGCGTCTTCGTCATCCTGGCACTCCCGGCCCACGGTCTTGGCGATCATCATGTGCACGATCAAGACCAGGGTCGAGGTCGAGGGCTCCAGGCCCTTGATCCGCTCCAGTTTCTCCGGATCCTGCTCCATGCTGCAGAACATCTGCATCGCGGAATACAGGGCTTCCTTGTGAGGGAAGTGCTTGAACAGCAGTGCCTCGGAAACGCCGGCGGCGTCGGCCAGCTCCCGGGTGGTCGTCCCATGAAATCCTTTGTCCGCGAATACCCTCCGGACCGCGCGGATGATCGCCTGGCGGCGCTCCTCGCTGGAAAGCTTCGACGATGACTTCATCAGGCTGCTTCCCCCTGTCGTTCGGGGTGAGTTTATACTCACTCACCGGCGACGTCAAGGGCTCCTGGTCGCCGGCCGTGGGACCGAACTCACGGCGGATCGAGGAACCGCTGCGTCAGGGGCGCATAAGCGTCGATGCGACGGTCGCGGAGGAAGGGCCAGTTGCGGCGGGTCTCCTCCTGGAGCTTGGGGTCGCAGGTGGCGATGAGGATCTCTTCGGCGTCGTCGCCGGCGCGCGCGAGGATCCTGCCGAAGGGATCGGCCAGGAATGAGCCGCCCCAGAACTCCAGGCCGCCGCCGGGTGGTCCTTCGTGGCCGACCCGGTTGACGGCCGCGACGAAGACGCCATTGGCGATGGCATGCGCCCGCTGGATCGTCTCCCAGGCCGAGGCCTGGGCCGCGCCGAACTCGGCCTTCTCCGCCGGGTGCCAGCCGATGGCCGTGGGATAAAAGAGGATCTCCGCGCCGTGGAGGGCCGTCAGCCGCGCCGCTTCGGGATACCATTGGTCCCAGCAGACCAGCGTGCCGACCCGGGCATGGCGCGTCGGAAACGTCTGGAAACCCAGGTCGCCCGGTGTGAAGTAGTACTTCTCGTAATACAGGGGATCATCGGGGATGTGCATCTTGCGATAACGACCGAGGAGCTGGCCGTCGGCGTCGAGGACCACCGCCGTGTTATGATAGATCCCCGCCGCGCGACGCTCGAAGATCGAGCCGACCACGACCAGACTGGTCGCGCGCGCCAGCTGGGCCAGCGCCTCGGTGGTCGGCCCGGGAATCGGCTCGGCCAGGTCGAAGCGCGCGGCGTCCTCCACCTGACAAAAATACCGGGTCCGGAACAGCTCGGGCAGGCAGGCGACCTGCGCACCACGCCCCGACGCCTGGCGGAGCATCGCGCAGGCGCGGCTGAGGTTCTCCCCCGGGTCGTCGGAGCATCGCATCTGGATCAGGCCCACGGTGAACGGCTGGCTCATGCGCGGTGGTCTCCCCGGCAGGTGATGAGGAGTGGTCAGTCATCAGTGAAGAGAGAAGAAGAGCGGCCTGGTCTTGGTCCAGGTCATTTCGGACCACTGCTTTCGGCATTGACCATGGTATCGTCACCCTCGTGGCCAGGCGAATCCCGACCGACCCGATCGCGCGATCGTCCGCCACCGTTTCGGCTTTGGGCTGCGTCCTGCTGATCACTCGGAGGGAGGCCCGGTACGAGCGCGTGTAGCGGCCTGGTCCATCCGATCCGCCATGAGTGGGTGATAGAGAGATCATCATGGGTGGGGCGAGTTCGACAGCGCGCGACGACCGGCCCCCCGCGGCGGCCCCGTCGCAGGACCCCGGCCGGGAAGCCCCAACCCAGCAGCCGGAGACGGCTGATTGGGAACCGGGGGGCTCGGACGATCGGCCTGATCTCGACGGGGCGGTCGGCCGGCTGGTGGGCGATTACCTGATCCTGGATCGGCTCGGCCGGGGCGGCATGGGGGTCGTCTACCGGGCACTCCAGCGCCGTGCCCGCCGGCTGGTGGCCCTCAAGCTGATCAAAGCGGAATGGTGGGGCGAGTCGACCCAGGCGAGTCACGGCGCGACCGAGGCCCGCCTCCGCAATGAGGCGGAGGCCCTCGCGCAGCTCGAGCACGACCACATCGTGCCGATCTACGACGTGGGCTACGCCGACGGCCTGCTGTACTTCTCGATGCGGTTGATCCCAGGCCAGAGCCTCGCGGCGAGGATTCGGCGCGATGGCCCGATGCCCCCCAAGCGGGCCGCCGCCTATCTCGAGCCAATCGCGCGGGCCGTCCAGCATGCGCACGACCGCGGGGTCTTGCACCGAGATCTGAAGCCTGGCAACATCATGGTCGACACGGACGACCGGCCTTACTTGATCGACCTGGGGTTGTGCAAGTCGCTGGAGGCGACCGATTTCACCAGCGGCGACGGCAGGCCGCTGGGCACCGCGGAATACATGCCGCCGGAGCAGGCCCGCGGGGACAGGGATGTCGGCTTCGCCGGCGATGTCTACGGCCTGGGGGCGACCCTCTTCACGCTCCTGACCGGCACGCCACCGTTCACGGGGCCCACGCCGACGGTCGTGCTGCGCAAGGTTCTGGACGAGGAGCCGGCCTGGCCTGCCGAGCGGGACCAGCCGGTCGGCCGCGAACTGAAGGCGATCTGCCTGAAGTGCCTCGAGAAAGACCCATCCCGGCGGTTTCGATCGGCCGCCGCGCTGGCCGAGGCGTTGCGGAAGTATCTCAATCATGAGCCGACCGGCATCACCCTGCCCGGTCCCTGGACACGGCTGACCCGGTGGGTCCGCCGCAACCCCTGGCGGGCGGCCGCCGTCGCCCTGGCGGTCTCCGCCGTCCTGGTCACGGCGATGGCCTGGGCCCGGGCCGCCCATCGCGCGCGCCGGACAGCCGACCGGCTTGTCGCCGACTTGGTCACGATCCCGCTGGCCGACTTGCCTCGCAAAATCCGCGAGCTGGAGGGCGATCGCGGCTGGGTCGAACCCCGGCTCCGCGCTCTGGTTCAGTCTCACCCGGCCGACCCGGAGCTGCGGACGCGCGTCGCGCTGGCGCTCTTGCCCACGGAGCCGTCGCGAGCCATCGAGCTGGCCGATCGGCTCCTGGCCTGCGGACCCGAGGAGCATCGTGTCATCCGCGAGGCGCTGCGCGACCGATGGGCGGAGATCGCCCCCAGACTCGGCGCGGTGCTCGACGATCCGCGGTCGGAACCCGGCCGTCGCACCCGCGCGGCCGCCGCCTTGATCGCGCTGGACGACCCGGGCGCCCGGCCGGTCGCGGCGGGCGAGCGCGCCTGGTCGCTGCTCCGCTTCGCCCCGGTTCCCGATCCCCGGGTGGAGCTGCTCGACTGGTTGGTCCGTTCCCAGGTCGAGCCGGCCACCCTGGTTCAACGGCTCGAGCGCGAGCGCGATCCCTCGGTCCGCCGGGTGCTCCTCCTGGCCCTGGCCGAGCTCGGTGATGCGCGGCCGCCGGCCGGGATTTCGCCCGCGCTGTCCCGGCGGCTGGCCGCGATGTACCGCGACGACCCGGATCCCGGCATCCATTCGAGCCTCGCCTACCTGCTGCGACGCTGGGGCCTGCGCTCCGAACAGGAACGCATCGACGCCGAGCGGGCCGGCGGGCCGAGGGAGCATCGGCGATGGCTGGTGACCACCCTGGGCCAGACGATGGTCGTCATCGACCCGGCCGAGGCGACCACTCCAACGCGCTCCGGAAGGCCACGCCGCCGCTTCGCCATCGCCACGACGGAGACGACGATCGGCCAGTATCGCCGGTTCGACCCGGATCATCAGCGGCGGGTCGGGGACCACCACATGAGCCCGCCCACGAACCCGGACTTGCCGGCCGACACGGTCAGCTACAACGATGCCGCCCGGTTCTGCAACTGGCTCAGCCGCCAGGATGGACTCCCGCCGGACCAGTGCTGCTATCTCCCGGGTCCCGCCGAGGGGAGCCTGGTCCTGGCCCCGGATTACTCGTGCCGCCGGGGCTATCGGCTGCCGACTCTCCAGGAGTGGGAATGCGCCGCCCGGGCCGGCACGACGACCGACCGGTACTTCGGCCAGTCCCTCGGCCACGCCGCCGACTATGCCTGGTTCCAACGCAACACCGACAATCACGCCGAGCCGGTGGGTCGCAAGCGCCCCAATGACTACGGGCTCTTCGACGTGCTGGGCAACCTGCTGGAGTGGTGCACCAACCCTGACCCGCCTCACGATGAGAACTGCGACTGCCGGGCGGCCTGCGGCGCCGCGTGCCAGAAGGTCCGGCTGGTCTCGATGCGGGGCGGGAGCTTCTACCAGCGCGAAGGGGGGCTGACCGTCACGGCCTACAGTCCGACCCTGGATTGTCTCCGGCCGGATGCCCCCTGGGGTTTCATCGGCTTCCGGATCGCCAGGAGCGAGCCCTGAGCTGTCGTGGTCAGGCCCTGGCCGCGCTGAGCGCGGCGCGGCCCCGCAGGCCTGTTGACCCGGATCGTCCCTCACCCATCGCCTGTCCCACCATCCCCTGACCCCGGAGAGACCCGATGTCGACCGCACAGGAAACCTGGAAGCAGTCCCTCAACAAGCAGTCCGCCAACGGTTGCGGCGGCGGTTGCTCGTACGTCTTCAACCAGACCGACGGCTGCTATCACCTCCAGAGCAGCACGTGTCAAACGCCGTGCTCGTGTCCCCCGCTGATCTGCGGCCTGGCCGCGAGCCTCCTTCGGATTGTGTATCCGGAATCGGTGCAGCAGTTGGCACCGGTCGGCTGGCCGTGCCTTGCCAGTCCCGCGCTGGAGGGCGAGGACGCGGCTGCCCTGGTCCTCTGCGAACTCTTCCACGAACAGGCCGCGGCCGTGCGCTTCTGGAAGCGGCTCAGCCTTGGGCTGGCGATTGCCTCGGCCCTGTTGCTCGCCGGGCTGGTGGTGGTCGCCTTGACGTGATGAACCCGCGGGCGGGATGAGTCCCTGCACGAGGGACCGTAGGGACGGCTCTGCCGGCCGGGATCGGCTGGGGAGACCGGGGATCGCGCTCTGCGGTCCGAACCCCCCGAGTGTCCGGACGGCACAGCCGGCCCTACGGTCCACTTTCCGGGCTTTCATTGAGTTGATTTGACTGCGCGCAGCCGTTAGTGTTGGTCCATGTCGAGTTGCGCCCGGCCGCCAGGCCGGGAGCCGATCGAACCGAGGGGACCACGGGAAGGACGATTGCCATGGGAGCCGAAGCCCGCCTGGCCGAGTTGAAGCTGGAATTGCCCCCCGCGCCCAAGCCGGTGGCCACGTATGTGACGGCCATCCGGCACGGAGACCTGCTCTACGTCTCGGGGCATGGCCCGCTCCGTTCCGACGGGACCATGATCACCGGCCGGCTGGGTGCCGACCTGGACGTGGCCGGCGGCCAGGCGGCGGCGCGGCAGACGGGCCTGGCGATCCTGGCGACCGTGCGGGCGCACCTCGGCTCGCTCGATCGGGTCGTGCGGCTGGTCAAGACGCTGGGCATGGTCAACTCGACGGCGGATTTCGGCGATCAGCCCAAGGTGATCAACGGCTTCTCGGACCTGATGAAAGACGTCTTTGGCGACGCGGGAGTCGGGGCCCGAAGCGCCGTCGGCATGGGGGCACTCCCCAGCGGCATCGCCGTGGAGATCGAGGCCATCTTCCAGGTCAAGGATTAACTCGGCCACACCAAGAGCACCATCACGGATCGGGAGGCCGCCCGTGCAACGCGCCGGCCGGCTCGACGGCCGCACCTGCCTGATCGTGGGAGGGACCAGCGGGATCGGCCTGGCCGCCGCGCGGCGATTCCTCCAGGAGGAGGCGCGCGTCGTCGTGGCGGGGCGATCGCCCGAGATCGGCCGCTCGGCGCTGGAGCAGCTCAGGCCCCTGGGCGCGGTCTGGGAATACACGCTCGAGCTGGGCCTCGGCGAGGGAGAAGTCGTGCGGCTCTTCGAGTTCGCCCTGGACGCCCTGGGCGGCCGGCTCGACATCCTCTTCCACGTCGCCGGAATCAGCGGCCGAAAGTTTGGCGACGGACCGCTGCACGAGTGCGCGAACGAAGCGTGGGATCACGTGATGCGGATCAACGCCTTCGGCGTCTTCCTGACCAACCGGGAGGCTGTGCGATTCATGCTTGATCAACCCCTCGACGCCACGGGCCTGCGGGGGACCGTGGTGAACGTCGGGTCGGTCGTGGACCGTTCGCCGTCGCCGGTCCATTTCGGGACCGTCGCCTATGCGGCGAGTAAGGGGGCTGTCCGCGCGCTGACGTTGGCCGCCGCGGCGCGGTATGCGCCCGACAGGATCCGGTTCAATTTACTGGCCCCCGGCTTGATCGATACGCCGATGGCCGCGCGGGCTGTGAACGATTCGCGGATCAGGCCCTACGTGGCGACCAAGCAGCCGATCGCCAGTGGACCCGGTTCGGCCGAGGACGTGGCCGAGGCCGCGCTCTATCTCTGCGAGCCGGCCGGGCGGTTCGTCACCGGCGCCGAGCTGGTCGTCGACGGCGGCTGGTGCGTCTCGGAAGGATTCCGGGAGGGCGAGGCTCCGTCCGAGCCGCCGGATTCCCCATGAGCGGTCGAGCTGACGTCCTGGCCCAGTACCTGGCCGCCATGCGGGCGGCGGTCGATGCCATCGAGGCGACGCAGTTGCCGGCGATCCGCCAGGCGGCCGCGCGGTTCGCGGCCACGATCCTCGCGGGCCGGCTGGTCCACGTGTTTGGGACCGGGCATTCGCGGATGGCGGTCGAGGAGGTCTTTCCCCGCTACGGCTCGTTCCCCGGCTTCCATCCGATCGTCGAGCTGTCGATGACCTATCACAACCCGGTTGTCGGGGCCAACGGGCAGCGCCAGGCCATGTTCCTGGAGAACGTCCAGGGCTTCGGGCCGGTCCTGTGGCGCAACTTCGCGACGGCGCCCGAGGACGCGCTCCTGGCCATTTCGACCAGCGGCTGCAACGCCGTGACGATCGACGTGGCCCTGGAGGCGAAGCGGCTGGGGATGTTCGTCGTGGCCGTAACGGCCATGGCACACGCCGGCGCTTCGGCCTCGCGACACGAGTCCGGGAAGAAGCTGCACGAGGTCGCCGACCTGGTGCTCGACCAGCAGGCACCAGCCGGCGACTCGGCCGTCTGGATCCCCGGGTTGGCGACGCCGGTGGCGCCCCTGTCCAGCGTCACCGGCTGCGCGATCGTCAACCTGGTCAAGGCCGAGGTGGCCCGGTTGCTCACCGAGGCCGGCTCGCCCCCCAAGGTCCTGACCGCCGCCTGCCACCTCGGCGCCGAGCCGGCGCAACGGCTCTTCGAGGAGACCTACGACGACTACCGACGCCGCGTGGGGGTGCTCTATCGATAGATCGGTCGCTGTCCGACCGCCCCGGCGGTCGCGGCCGGTTCAAACGGCCCTACTTGGGCACGAACACCTTGACGTCGGGGTGCATGGTGTAAAGCCGATCCTCCCGTTGCGGAGTGCGGACCAGGATCGCGCTGGAGCAGTTGTTCTGGATGATCGGGTTGCCCGGATACTTCTCCCAGTGGACCAGATCGCGGGAGCGGGCCACGCAGGTCGTCCAGTCTTTCCAGGGCCGGTGGGCGTTGGCGTGGTAGAACGCGTAATAATACCCGCCGCGCCGGACGATCTGATTGACGGCCACCGCGGTTCGATCATAGGGCTCCGGTCCCATCGCCAGGACCGGGTCATCCTGGACGTTCCTCCAGACTTTCTGATCAGTCGAGGTGGCCAACCAAACCCCTTCGTCCCCTCGTTCGTAGAAGAGGTACCAGGTTGCCTCCTCGAACCAGACGGCAGGTGTTCCATAAGGTCCTGGGCTGATCGGGGATCCGTCCGTCTTCCGGATGTCCAGCGACCCAAAATCGGTCCATTTGAGCCCGTTGACCGAGGTCAGAAGGTGGGCGATGTCGTTCTTTCCCTCGGCGAACATGGAGTAGGTGCCGTCTTGCTTGACCACACAGACGTCCTCGACCCAGGAGCCTGTGAAGATGGGATTGGCCGGGTCGCGGGTCCAGTGGATCCCGTCCCGCGAGGTGGCATGGCCCAGAGACATCGTCGGGGGACGGTCACTGGCATAGCCGGTGTACCAGAGGTGATAAACCCTGTCCTCGCCGACGAGGATGTAGCCGCGTTCCCGGATCTTCCGATCCCAGGTGTCGCGTCCGGTACCGGAGAAGACCGGGTTCTCGGGGATCGGCTTCCAGGCCACGAACGCCCAGGGGGCCTGGTCTGGACCGGCCGGGGGCGCGGCTGAGCCGGGGAGCGGACCGGCCAGGACGATCAGGCAGGCGGCCAGGCCGAACCGCGCCAGGCGAACCGAAGCGATCCGAGTCATCGTTGCGTCCTTCAAATCGTGAGTCAGCCAGTTCGTGGAATGCTCACTCGAGTTTCCGAGCCTGGGGAGCAGCGATGGCTAGCCCGGTGTGGGCTCGATGGCTTCTTCGCTTGCGTCAGGTTGTCCTGGACGTTACTCTAAGAGACTGGTGGGAATCAATCGGGGCGGTAGCTCAACTGGGAGAGCGCCGCGTTCGCAATGCGGAGGTTGAGGGTTCGAGCCCCTTCCGCTCCATTGTTCTCCACGTTATCCCACTGATCGGCAAGGACAAGCTCTGTACGGACCAGTCCGCCGCGCCGTCCCGACGCCGGGTTGAGTGATTGATCCATCCATGCCCGACGTATCCGAACCCACGTTCGAGCAGGCTCTGACTCGGCTCGAGCAAATCGTCGACGACCTCGAGCGGGGCGAGCCTGCCTTGAGCGTCGCCCTGGCGCAGTACGAAGACGGCGTCAAGCTGCTGCGCCACTGTTACCGCCTGCTCGAGCTCGCCGAGCAGTCCGTGGCCCTCCTGACCGATGTGGACGCCCACGGTCGTCCGCTCACCACTGCCTTCGACGCCAGCGCGACCGTCGATCGCAAACTCGACTCAACCGCGGCCGCCGCCGACCCGCAGCGCGAACCCCAAGGTCGTGGGCCCATCGCCACCAACCGGATCACGGATCGACCCGATCCTTCGGAGCCGTCCGATCCGCCCTTCTAGCGCGCTGGCGCGGGGCGCCTGGCCGGTCGAATCCCCCTTTCGGCCAGCTCCACGACGACCCAGTTCCCAGCGACCGCCGGCAGAATCCGATCCAAAGTGCCTGGATTAACTTTGCATTGCAAAGTTTTCCATGGTCCAGTGTGGACTTTCGCGGCCTAAATGTCCACAATAGCTTGGCATTGCTGGAGGTTTGGTGAGGACGACCAGTGGGTGGGTGCGATCCAATCGGGGCAAGCGGCGGCGGACCCGAGTTCGCGGCTTCGAGGATAGTAGCAAGCGGACCCATGACGAGTTCTGGGACGAGAACGGCCGAGGTCTTGGGGCTGGGCGCGTATCTGGAGCGAACTCAGGAGCGGGTCGAGGCGGCCCTGAGTTCGTATCTGCCGGAGGTGGAGGCGGACCCGGCGGCGGCGTGCCCGGCGCGGCTGGCGCAGGCGATGCGGCATAGTGTGCTGGGGGGTGGGAAGCGACTGCGGCCGGTGCTGTGCGTGATGGCGGCGGAAGCCTGCGGGTCGGAGGGCGCGCCGGCGCTGCCGGCGGCCTGCGCGCTGGAGATGGTGCATACGTACTCCCTGATCCACGACGACCTGCCGGCGATGGACGACGACGACCTGCGGCGTGGGCGGCCGAGCTGTCACAAGGCGTTCGACGAGGCCACGGCGATCCTGGCCGGGGACGCGCTGTTGACCCTGGCGTTCGAGGTGGTGGCGCGGGAGGTCCGGCCAGGGTCGGCGGCGTTGCGGTGCGTGCGGATCCTGGCCGAGGCGGCCGGCGCGACGGGGATGGTGGGCGGCCAGATGGCCGACCTTCAGGCGGAGGGGCGCACCGCGACCCAGGGAGAGCCGGTCGCGGGGACGCTGGCGGCGCTGGAGGCCATCCACCGCCGCAAGACGGGGGCGCTGCTCCGCGCCGCGCTGGGGATGGGCGCGGCGGTTGCCGAGGCCACCGAGCTGTGCACCCAGGCCCTGGACCGCTACGGCACGGCTGTCGGGCTGGCGTTCCAGATCGTCGACGACCTGCTGGACGTCCAGGGTGACCCGACCAAACTGGGCAAGCGCGTGGGCAAGGATTCCGAACTGGGCAAATGGACGTACCCCAGGTTCCTGGGCATCGACGGCAGCCGCCGCCGGGCCCGGCAGTTGGCCGAGGAGGCTGTCGCGGCGCTGGAGCCGCTCGGTCCGCGCGGCGAGTACCTCCGCGGCCTGGCGCTGGCACTCTTGGAAAGGGATCGTTGATGAATCACCCGGACTCGATCCTGGGCCGGATCCATTCGCCGGCCGACCTGAAGGCGCTGTCGGATCCTGAGCTGGTGCAACTGGCCGCCGAGATGCGCGCCGAGCTGATCGGCGTGGTCGGCCGCCGCTCGGCCCATTTCGCCAGCAATCTCGGCGTGGTCGAGCTCTGCCTGGCTCTGCACCTGACCTTCGACTTCACCCAGGACCGCCTGATCTGGGATACCGGTCATCAGATCTACCCCCACAAGCTGATCACCGGCCGGGCCGACCGGTTGCACACGATCCGGACCAAGGGGGGCCTGATGGGCTACCCCAATCCCGCGGAGAGCCCCTTCGACCTGTTCATGACCGGCCATGCCGGCTGCGCGCCGTCGACCGCGTTGGGCCTGAAGGTCGGCGACGAGCTGGCCGGGGCCGCCGACCGGCACGCCGTCGCGGTCATCGGCGACGGCGCCTTGCCCTCGGGGATCGTCTTCGAGGCGTTCAACCACGCCAGCGGCTTGAAGAAGAAGCTGCTGGTCGTCCTCAACGACAACAAGATGTCGATCTGCCCGCGAGTCGGCGGCCTGGCCGAATACCTCGACCGCGCGCGGATGTCCAGCACCTTCCACGACTGGAACAAGCGCGTCAAGGGGCTGCTGCCCAATATCCCCTGGGTCGGCGAGCACGCCGAACGCTGGTTCCAGCAGTTCAAGGACGCCATCAAGGCCTCGCTGCATCACGGGATGCTCTTCGAAGAGCTGGGATTCGTCTACCTGGGGCCCATCGACGGTCACGACCTCCAGACCTTGCGCAGCTATCTCGAGCGCGTCAAGGAGATGGAAGGCCCGGTCCTGCTCCACGTCTTGACCAACAAGGGCCACGGCTTCGAGCCGGCGATGAAGGACCCGGTCAAGTTCCACGCGCCGGCCCCGTTCCAGAAGGCCGGCAACGGGATCGTGCCGCTCAAGACCTCGACCAGCCGTTCCTATACCGACGCCGTCAGCGACGCGCTGTTCGAGGCCTGCGCCAGCAACCCCAAGGTCGCGGTGATCACCGCCGCCATGTGCGAGGGGAACAAGCTGCAGCGGATCCGCCAGCGGTACCCCAACCAGTTCTTCGACGTCGGCATCTGCGAGAGCCACGCCGTGGCCTTCGCGGCCGGAATGGCCAAGACCGGCGCCCGGCCGATCGTGGACATCTACAGCACGTTCCTGCAGCGCTCCTATGACCAGATCTTCCAGGAGGTCGCCCTGCAAAACCTGCCGGTCGTCTTCTGCCTGGACCGCGCCGGCCTGGTGGGTGCCGACGGGCCCACGCACCACGGCGCCTATGACCTGGCGTCGCTCCGCGTCTTCCCCAACCTGGTCGTCATGGCCCCCGGAGATGAGAAGGACATCCGCCCGATGTTCGACTTCGCGCTGGCGCATCAGTCGCCGGTGGCGCTGCGCTACCCGCGGGCCAACCTGGACACGATCGAGCGCGAGGTTCAGCCGGTCGAGCTGGGGCAGGCCGAGGTCCTGGAGTGGGAGACCGACGGCCTGCTCCTGGCCTGCGGGGCGATGGTCGGCACCTGCCTGCGGGTCGCTGAACGGCTGCGACACCTCTACGGGCTGCGGGTTGGCGTCGTCAACGCCCGGTTCATCAAGCCGCTGGACCGCGAGACGCTCACCAAGGCGATCGAGGAGTGCGGCTTCGTCCTGACCGTCGAGGAAGGCTGCCTGATGGGCGGCTTTGGCTCGGCGGTGCTCGAGGCGGCCAATGAAGCGGGACTGCCGACCGCTCACGTCCGGCGGCTCGGCCTGCCCGATCGCTACGTGCTCCACGCCGAGCGCGATGAGCAGCTTGCCGAGGTCGGCCTGGACGTCGAGGGCGTCACCCGCGCCGCGCTGGAACTAGCTCGGGCCGTCGGCATGTCCCTGCCCGAGACGGTGCGCAGTCCCTTGTCCGCTTTGTCTGTGCTCCGTAGTCCGTAGTCTTTTTGTCCATGGTCCGTTGTCCATGGTTCGTTATCCGTGGTTCGCTGACGCGGGCTGACCAGGCCAATCCGAAACAGGACAAGACACCCGAAGCAGGGCGACGACGGCGCACCGGAGCGGTAGCTCCTACAACGGACCACGGACTACGGACCACGGACCAAAGGACAAAAGGACCAAACGAGATGGGACCTGCGGACCCCACGCACGAGGCTGAACCCGTGCCGGTGCCCACGCCCGCGCCGGCGGTCCCGCCATCTCCGCCGCCGTCGCCGTCGCCGTTGCGGCTGGTGATCCTGGGCAATGGGACCAAGGCCGAGGTCCACGCCGAGGCGCGGACCTTGGCCGAAGCCGTGGCGCGGACTCCCGGTCTGGAGCTGGCCGGCGTCGACCTCTCGGCCGATTCGAACCTGTCGGACCTGCCGGCCGGCGTGGCCATCGTGCTGGGCGGTGACGGGACGGTGCTCCACACGGCCCGGCGGATGGAGGACCACCCCACGCCGGTCCTGGGGATCAACGTCGGCCGGCTCGGGTTCCTGGCCGACCTGACCCCGGCCGCGTTCTCCCAATACCTGGGCGACCTCGCCGCTCGACAGTTCACCATCGAGAATCTCATGACGCTGGAATGCACCCTGACCCCTCGGCAAGGCCCGAGGCGGGTCTTCCGCGGCCTCAACGACGCGGTGATCCGCGCCGCGCCGTTCTTCCACCTGGTCGACATCGGCCTGTCGATCGACGGGGAGAGCGTGATGACTTACCGTGGTGATGGTTTGATCATCGCGACTCCGGTCGGCTCCACGGCCCATAGCCTCTCGGCGGGCGGGCCGATCCTGCCTCCCAACGCCCACATGTTCGTGGTCACCCCGATCTGCCCGCACACCCTGACCCAGCGCCCCTTGATCGACAGCGCCCACAAGGTCTACGAGGCCACTCCCCTGGGTGATGGAATCTCCACGATGCTGGTCATCGACGGCCAGGTGCAAGTGCCGCTGCGCTGCGGCGACCGAGTGATGGTCCGCCGGGGCAAGACCCCTTTCCCCATGGTGCGCCTCCCGGGCCACAGCTTCTACCGGACCCTCCGCGACAAGCTGGGATGGGGTGCGCTGCCACGGCCGGAGGGCGGGTTGCCCGCCTGAGCGGGATCAGGTCTCTGCTGAGTTGCGATCGCCGTCACGATCGAGGCCCGATCCCGGTAAGGTTCGACTCATGCCCAAACCCTACGACGTGACCACGAAGGAGCTCATGGCACCCGATCCCGCTTCCTGGATGAACTACCTCCACCTGAGGACAGACGACCCGATCCGGGTCATGAGCGCCGACGTCGCGACGACCGCGGCTGAGACCGACCAGGTCTACCAGATCTCCGGCAGCCGCCCCTACCTGGTCCACACCGAGATGCAGCACCGCTGGGACGCCACGCTGCCACGCCGGCTGTGGCGCTACAATGCCCTGCTCGACCTCAAGTATGACTTGCGCGTGCGGAGTGTCGTCGTCCTGCTCCGCCCGCGGGCGGATTCCGAGACCCTCACCGGCGTCCTCGACCTCCAGCACCCCGATGGCGGCCGGATCGTCGAGTTCCATTACAAGGTGGTGCGCGCCTGGGAGCAGCCGGTCGAGCCGCTGCTGACCGGTCCCCTGGCCACCTTGCCGATGGCCCTCCTGGCTGACGTCCCGCTCGCCGACCTACCTCACGTGCTGGAACGCATCGATTCTCGGCTGAGGGCCGAGACATCGCCCGCGGAGGCGGCTAGAATGATGGCGCGGACCCTCACCTTGGCCGGGATCCGCTTGGAACCCGACCAGATCGCTGCGGTCGTCAGGAGACTCCGATCCATGAACCTCCTCAGGGAATCCTCGTTCTACGAAATGATCCTCAGGGAAGGGGAAAAGAAAGGGGAAAAGAAGGGCCAGCTCAGGGAAGCCCGGAAGCTCCTGATCCGGCTCGGTCGGATCCACTTCGGCCGATTGGATCAGGCGACCCGCAAGGTGATCGAGGCCATTGACGATCTGGAGCGCCTGGAGCACCTCTTCGAGCGGATCCACGCTGTCTCGAGCTGGGCCGATCTGCTGGCCGAGGCCAAGTGAGTGCGCATGGGAACTCGCCGGAGGATCCTGTCCGGTCGCCGCCAGCCCGGATCCGCGGCTAGGTCGAGTAGAGCCAGCGGCCGAGGAGGAAGGCGGGGACCCAGAGCACTGCGACCATCGCCGCGGGCTGGGGCCCGCGGACCGCGGCGACCAGGCCGACGTCCAGCCAGACCAGGCTGAGGATCCCCGTCTTCACGAGATTCTGGATCGACCGCGGGGACGGCTTGCGGAGCGCGCCGGCGGCGGCGAGGTTCACGGCGATGGCGACCAGGGCGAGCACCAGGATGCCCTCCAGGGGGATCAGCGGCCGTTCGGGCGCGGGAGCGGGGAAGAGGCGATGGGCCATGGCGGCGGCCGCCAGGCCGAGGATTGCCAATTGCTGGATCGCCAACCCGGTGACGAACCCCCGCGGATCATCCGCGCGGGTCTCCGAGCGACTGACCACGGTGATCCCCATGACAAAGAGACCGTACCCGGCCGCGGCGAACCAGGCGACCGGCCCGCCCAGTGCGGGCGCATGGGTCATGCCCAGCAACAAGTTGAGACCCCGGCAGGCTCCCATGAAGGCCGGTCCCATCGCGGTGTGTTTCAGCCCGGCGTCATAACCGAGAATGCAGCCGGCGAGGATCAGGGCGACGATCCCGCTGATGGGCGAGCCGCACAGCAGAGCCAGGGCCGGACCCAGCCCCAGACCCAGGCCGCCGAGCCGGGCGGCCCACTGGGTCGACGCCCGCCCCGAGGGCAAGGGCCGGCCCGGCCGCTCCACGCGATCGACCTCCAGATCGAAGACATCGTTGAGCGCCGTGCCCGAAGCATAAAGGACCATCGATGCGCCCACCAGCGGCAGCCAGTGTCCGGTCTCGGCCGCCGAACCGCCGACGAGCAGCCAGCCGGCAAGGCTGTCCGCCGCGGCGGTCAGAACATTCGGCAGCCGGATCAGTTGCAGGTAGGCCGTCAGCGTACTGGGCATAAACCACAAGGATAAATCACTCCCCGCCCCAGGGGAACCCTGAGCCAGCTCCTCTTAGAGTCTGTTCCGAAAGCCCCGGAGGGGCGGTGGTCAAGAGCCAGGGGCGTCAGCCCCTGGTGGACCGCGGAGCGCCGAGCCCCCCCTCTCTTCCCAGGAGC
>JAJPJC010000383.1 GCA_021324445.1 Isosphaeraceae bacterium | reverse complement strand
TGAACAGGCCGAGCAGCGAGCCGAAGTCCGAGGCGTCGCCGACCAGGACCCCGCCGAGCAGGCGGGTGCCCTCGGGGTCGAGGACCAGCTTCTTGTAAATGCCTCCGAACGGGTCGTGGTAAGTCAGCGCCCGGACGCCCTCAGCCTCGTGGACGGGGTCGCCGAAGCTGGCGACGTCCACGCCCATGAGCTTCAGCTTGGTCGACATGTCGAAGCCGGAAAAGGTCCGCGGCGCGCCGGCGAGGGTCGCCGCGGCGACGTCGGCCATCTCATATCCGGGCGCGACCAGTCCGTAGATCATCTCCCGGTGCGCGGCGACCTCGCCGACGGCGAAGATTTCCGGGTCGGAGGTTCGCATCATGTCGTCCACCACGACTCCGCCGCGCCGGCCGATCGCCAGGCCGCAGGCGCGGGCCAGCTCGTCGCGGGGCCGGATGCCCGCCGAGATGACGACCATGTCGACCTCGAGCCGCCCGCCGTCTTCGAACGCCAGCCCTTCCACCTTACCGTTGCCGAGGAACTCCCGCGTGGACTTGCCCAGGTGGACCCGGACGTTCAGCTCCTCGATCTTCTCGCGGAGCGTGCGGGCGCCCGTGTCGTCGACCTGGCGGGGCATCAGCCGCGGCGCGAACTCGACGACGTGGGTCTCCAGCCCGAGGTCGCGGACCGCCTTCGCGGCCTCCAGACCGAGCAGGCCGCCGCCGATCACCGCCGCGGACGACGACTTGCCGGCGTAGGCGAGGATCGCCTCCAGGTCCTCGATCGTCCGATAGACGAACACCCCCTTCTTATCGACACCGGGAACCGTCGGCACGAACGGCGCCGAGCCGGTCGCCAGGACCACGGCATCGTAGGCGATCTCACGCCCCGCGGACGAGACGACCCGCCGGCGATCGCGGTCGATCGCCGTGGCGCGCTCGCCGATATGCAGGGTGATCCCCTGGTTGGCGTACCACGTCGGGCAGGCCAGCTTCAGGTGCTCGGCCTCGCGACTCTCGAAGTATTTCGACAGGTTGACCCGATCGTAAGCGGGACGAGGCTCCTCGCAGAACGTCACGATCTGATAGCGATGGTCGCGGTCGTACTCCACCAGCCGTTCGCAGAACCGGTGGCCGACCATCCCATTGCCAATCACGACCACGGTCTTCCGCGAGTCATTCCGGGTGATCATTGGACTGGGCTCCCGGTGGTGGCGGTTTGTGGGAAGAACGCGCCCAGCGGCGTCACGGGCGACAGCTCCGCGGGCTCGATCGCCCGGACCCGCGCCGCGCAGGACTTGTAAGCCGGCTGCCGCGATGCCGGATCGAAGACGGCATCGGTCAACCGGTTGGTGGATTGGTCGTGCATGGGCAGGAAGAGACACCCCTGCGGGACGGTCGGAGTGGGCAAGACCCGCACGCGCGCCTGGCCGCGCCGCGACTCGACCGCCGCCCACTGGCCGGCACGCAGGCCCAGCTCCGCGGCGTCGGCGGGGTGGATTTCGACGTAGGGGTCCTGGGGAGAGAGCTTGCGGAGGATGCCGGATTTCGCCGTCCGCGTCTGCGTGTGCCACTGCGCGGCGCTGCCCCGGCCCGTCAGGAGCTGGTAGGGGAACTCGCCGCCCGGCGGCTCGGGGAGGTCGCGCGGCGATCCGAAGCAGAACCGGGCGCGGCCGTCCGGGAAGAAGAACCGGCCGTCGGTGAAGAGCCGGCGATGCTTCGAGCGCCCCGCGCCCTCGGCCGGGAACGGCCACTGGATGCCGCCGGTCTGGTCGAGCATCCGGTAATCCGCGATGCCGTTGATGTCGCAGGGCATTCCGGCGGTGAGCGGCTTGAGGATCTGGAAGACCGCCTCGGGCGAGTCCCATCGGGCGAACATCGGTCCGCAGCCGTAGTAGTGGGCGACCAGCTTGAAGATGTGGAAGTCGGAGAGCGCCTGGCCCGGAGCGCGGCGGACCTTCTTGATCAGCCCGATCCGCCGCTCGGAATTGATGAACGTGCCCTCCTTCTCGCCCCAGGCGGCCGCCGGCAGCACCAGGTCGGCGAGCTGGGCCGTCTCGGTCGAGTGGTACATGTCCTGCACCACCAGGAAATCCAGCCGGCCGAGGATGTCGTGCAGCCGGCCCTGGTCGATCCAGGAGTGCGCCGGGTTGGTGCCGATCACCCACAGGCCCCGGATCTTGCCCGCCTGGATGCCGTCGAGGATCTGGTCGTAGGCCCAGCTCGGGCTCGTGGGGATCCGCTCCTCCGGGATCTCGAGCTGGCGGGCGACCTTGGCGCGGTGCTCGGGCTTGCCGAAGTCGTGCCCGCCGAGCAGGTTCGTGGTATTGGAGAAGAGCCGCGAGCCCATCGCGTTGCACTGGCCGGTGATCGAGTTGGCCCCGGTCCCGGGCAGGCCGATGTTCCCGGTCATGAGCGCCAGGTTGATGATCGCCTGGGCCGTGAGCACCCCTTGATGGCTCTGGTTGACGCCCATCGTCCACCAGAAGGAGACGCGGGAGCCCTCGTGGATCCGCCGGGCCGCATCGCGGATCGCCACGACGCTCAGCCCGGTCTCCCTGGCGACCAGGTCCTCGTCGAACCCGCGGACATAGTCGGCGAACTCGGCGAAGCCGTTGGTGTGAGCATCGACGAACGACAGGTCGACCCATTGGTTGCGGATCAGTACGTTCGCCAGGCCATACAGCAGCACCAGGTCGGCCTTGGGCCGCACCGGCAGGTGGAGTGTGGCGGCCATCGCCGTCTCGGTCCGGCGCGGATCGATGACGATGATCTCGGGCTTCTTGCCGTTGCGCATCACCCGTTCCCAGAGGATCGGATGGGCGATGCAGATGTTCGACCCGACCAGGACGATGCAGTCCGACTCTTCGAGGTCCTCATAGGTGTAAGGCGGAGCATCGAACCCGAACGCCTGCTTGTAGGCCACGACGGCCGTGGCCATGCACTGGCGGGTATTGCCGTCGCCGTGGACCATCCCCATGCCGAACTTGGCCACGGCGCCCAGCAGGGCCATCTCCTCGGTGGCGATCTGGCCGGTGCTCAGGAAGGCGATGGCGTCGTCGCCGTGGGCGGCCTGGATCGACCGGAAGCGCGTGGTCATGGCCGTCATCGCCGTGTGCCAGTCGACCGGGCGCCGCCGGCCGTCCGCGCCCTTCAGCAGCGGCACCGTGGCGCGGTCGGGGGCATCGAGGACGCTCAGGGCCTCCCAGCCCTTGGGGCAGGCCAGGCCCCGGTTGACCGGATACTCCGTGGTCGGCGTGAGCCCCACCGCCTCGCCCTCGCGGAGGTGGATGGTCAGGCCGCAGCCCGTGGAGCAGAATCCACATACCATCCCCGTGGTCGCGTCGGGCGTCTTGCCGGCGGGCACTTGCCCCAGCCCGAACCCGCCCGGCGCCCGCAACAGCTCACGGGTCAGGCGACCGTCCCGCGCGCGGACGAGGTTGCGGGCGCGGTGGAGCAAGTTCGGGCTCGCCTTGGCGGTCGTCACGGCAGCAGCCCTCCCGGCATCCTCGGCCTGACGACGGCGGTGAAGAACAGGTAGCGCTCGGCGGTCTCCGCTCCGATCGATGCCGCCAGCGCGAGGAGGGCGAGGGCCGCCGTCGTCCCGGGATTCCCCCAGGCCGACGTCGCGATGGCCAGCGCCGGGAGCATGACGCCCCCCGTCAAGCCGAGGAGCTGCCGCAACCGGGCCGGTCGCCGCAGCGCCCCAGTCAGCAGCAGCGCTGCTTTCCGCAACGTCATCCGCTCGGAACGGGCGAAGCCGCGGACGATCCACGTCTCGAACCCGAGCTTGGCGGACGTCGCGGCGACCAGGCCGATCGCGACCACCCACAACGGATCCGGTGTGATTGCGTGGAGCGCGACGGGGCGCCCGGCCTCAGCGATGGCCATCGTCGCCATCGCAGTGGCCAGGCCGAGCACGACCCCGGTGCCCGCGAACTTGATCCCGCCGTAACCGGCGCGCCAGACCTCCCGCCGTACGACGTGGTAGACCATCACCGAGCTGGCAAGGCCCGCCAACCCCGCTATGACGACGGCCCCGAGCAGGGCCGTCCGCAAGCCGGCCGACATCGGCAGCCATTCCGGCCGGAGGACGTCCAGGGCCACGAACACCGTCGCCAGCCCGGCGAAGAGCCCGAAGCTGAGCACTTCGCGACTGAGCCACGAGTGCCTCAGACCGATGAACGCGCGGTAAGCGTAGAGCGGCCGGCCCAGGTGGAGGATGCTCGCCATCAAGCCCGCGGACCCCAGGCCGAGGCTGAGGGCGGTGTGAAGGACCGTGCCGATGCCCCGGGTCGCCCCGCTCGCGACGGCGGCCAGCTCCACGACGAAACCGCCAACCGACAGTTGGGTCAGTACGAGCATGACGATGAGCGGCCAGTGGGCCTGCTCGGGCTCGACATGCGGATCATCCGCCGGTTGCACATCCGCCGAGTCCCGCAGGTGGCTCGACCGGTACGAGGTCGTCGGCAGCGTGTATCCCGGGTCGGGCGCACCGGGCAAGAAGACGTTGCCCTCGGCCTGCGCAATCACCGCCCCACGATCCACGATCCGGATGCGGATCGCCTCGTGCGGGCAGGCCTGGATACACGCCGGGGCCTCTCCGGCCGCGAGCCGGTCGCTGCACATGTCGCATTTGCGGACGATGCCCTTGCCCGGGTGAAATCTGGGGGCGTCGTACGGGCAGGCCAGCGTGCAATACTGGCAGCCGAAACACTGGTCGTCGAGGTGCTGGACGATCCCCGTGACCGGATCCTTCTCGTAGGCGTCGACCGGGCAAGCCTTCAGGCAGGCCGGGTCGAGGCAATGATGGCAGGCCGTCGTCACGTGCTGGAGGATCGGCAGCCCCGGCCGGCCCCCGAGCACCAGCCCGACCTCGCGCCAGGACTCGCCCTCATCCAGCCCGTTGAGATTGTGGCAGGCCGCCACGCAGGCCTTGCAGCCGGAGCATCGGTCGAGGTCGACCTCGAACGCGTACTGCTGCCCGGGGCCCGGCGGTTCGGCCGGCATCAGGGCCGAGTAGTACCGGCCCTGGAGCGGCTCGGCCGCGTCCTCGTGGAACTGGGCGAACCGCTCGACGGCGCTCAAGTCCCACTGCTCTTCCAGCAAGGAACCAATGAGATCGGTCTCCGCCGGGATCGCCTCGAACGCTGGCTCCGGACCGAGGACCGGCGTCAAACTTTGCGATCCAGGATCGTTCATGAAAACACGGCTCCGGTCCCACGTCCGGGAACCGGACGAGGAATCGTTCAGCAGGCTTCGGTGGTGTCGCTCAGGACGAGTCGTCGCCAGTCGCTGCCGGCGGGAGAGGTGCCGGCCGGCGATCACGGACGGCGGGAGAAAGCAGCGCTCGTGCCGGAATGCGGCGCACCACCCTGATCCCAGGCGAATCCCTACGGAAGAACGAAGGTTTCTTTCGGTTTCCCCTGGTCGATCTGCGCAAAACCGAAGGGTCGACCGCATCGACCCAAGACGAGGGGCTGCCTAAACATTGGACACGCTTGCCGACGAGCGATGCGGATCCCTGACGTCCTCCTATCCGGCCTCCTGGACGACCGTCAGCCGCAGGAGTTCAATCAGCGAGCGGACGCCGAGCTTGCGCATCAGGCTCGATCGCCGCAGCTCGACCGCCCGAGGCGTGATCTGGAGCTGGCTGGCGATGTCCTTGTTCGGCCGTCCTTCCTTGATCAGCTCGAGGACCTCGCGCTCCTTGTCGGTGAGTTGTTGGAATCGCCTGGAGAGATTCGCGCGTGCAGCCATCCGGCTTCGACGCTCGGAATCGTCTTTGATGGCGCGCTGGACCTTGTCCAGGAGGGTCTGGCGATTGAACGGCTTCTCGACGAACTCGACGGCCCCGGACTTCAGGGCGCGGACCGCCATGGGGACATCGGCATGCGCCGTGATGAAGATGACGGGCATGCCTTCGCCCCGCGCGATCAGTTCCTCGAAGAGGTCGAGCCCGCTGGTGCCCGGCATCCGCACATCCAGGATCACGCAACCGGGCCCGTTGGGGGTGAAATCGCGAAGGAACTCGGCGGCGGAGGCGAAGGTCTGGGCGCGGATCCCGACCGTCTTCATGAGCCAGCGCAACGAGTCCCGCATGTCCGGGTCGTCATCCACAATGTAGACGAGTGACTGCTCCATCGTCGCGACTGCCGGCCGGAAGTGTGAAAGTAAAGGCCGTTCTCACCCCGGGACTGGATGTGACGTGGATCCGCCCCTGGTGGGCCTCGATGAGGGTCCGGCAAATCGCCAGCCCCATGCCCATACCACCGGCACGTGTGCTGAAGTACGCATCAAAAACCCGGTCCAAGGACCCGGGGTCAATCCCCTCTCCGTTGTCGATGACGGCGAACTCGACGCCGCCGGAATCGGCTCGCTTTGTCTGCATAACTAACATCGGCTGAACCGGTTGCGCCGCGAGAGCCTCGAACGCGTTCCGCACCAGATTCACCAGGACCTGCTGGATCTGCACGGGATCGCCCCAGAGGTATGGCAAATCGGGTGCCAGATCGAGTCGCACGGTGATGCCCCGCTGCTGGGCCTCACCCTGGAGGATCTCCTGGACTTCCGCGGCGACCCGGTTGGGCTCGAACCGCTCACGCCTCGGCTCATGGCGGGTCACGAACTTGCGGATCCGGTCGATGATCTGGCCGGCACGGAGCGTGGTGGCCAGCAGCCGCTCGAGTGCGGTTCGGATCTCATTCAGAGCCGGCGCCGGCGCCGCGAGCTCGACCAGACAGCCCTCGGCGTAGTTGGCGATGGCCCCCAGCGGCTGGTTGATCTCGTGGGCCAACCCGCTGGCCATCTCGCCGATCGTGGTCGTCCGAGCGACGTGACTGAACTGCTCGATGAGCGCCCGATGCCGCTCACCGGCAATCTCCAGCGCACGAGTCCGCTCCCGGACGCGGGCTTCCAGCTCGTCACGCGCCTGCCTCAGTTGGGAGATCTGACGCCGGATCAGGCGGGCCGCGGGTCGGAGGATGAACCGGCCGATCGCCACGAGGGTCGCCAGGATCAAGCCCGTGACGGTCCAGCCGACCCGGCGCAGATCGGCGACCCGGCCCCGTGCTTCGCGCTCGTAAACCCCGACGACCTGGTCCATCCGTCGGAGGTAGTCAGCCTCGTTGTCGAGGATGACGACCACTCCCTGGTGGACTGTAGCGGCGTCGGGCCGATCACCGGCCCCGGCCTGGATCACCCGCTGCGCCGCGTCGCGCATCTGGACGAAGTAGGGATCGAGGTCCTTCAAGCCGTTGTGAACGGCCGTGCCGCTCTGGCCGGCCCGTGAGGGACCCGCCCCGCCGTGGACGAGCTGTTCCTGGGCAGCGCACCAGAGACCGAGCACCTGCACCATTTCGTCGCGATACGCCTTCGCGTCTTCGCCCTGCCTGCTCTCGAAGGCCAGGGCCGCCTTCGCCAGCCGCTGACTGAGCATGCGCTGCCGCCCTGCGACATTGATCAAGGGGGCGTCGGTCATCAGTTGCATCAAGTAGGGCTGCACCAACACCTGGTTGCCCAGGACCAGGATCGCCACGATCGTCAGTGCGATCCCGTATCGCTGGCCGAGGGTCTCCGCGATCTGTTCATTCATGGTCGAACCAGTGACTTGACCGAATCCGTCCGCCGGCCCTTCGCCGGCGGCTCGAAATCAGGCAGGACCGTGCGGGCCGCTCGTTCCTGTGACCCTACTCTTCGGGTTGGAAACGGCGGGTCGTCAAGGAGGAACCGCACCGATCTTCGCGGCCCGACCGACCGGAGACGCCCCCGCCGGGCCTCTCATGCTCCATCGACCAACTCCGCCCTTGAACGGCCGGCCGGGCGAGTTGTAGTATACTTTTGTATAAGAAAAGCTGCCGTGGGTGGTTGCTCCCACGGAGCCGTGGTGCGGTTGGGGAGCTGGTGGTCCCCGATTCGCCTCGACAGGGCGGGGGCCGGCGGTTAGAACTCGTCTCGATGAGGGTTGGTCGGCCTGGAGGAGGGGAGGAATGACCCGTTACCAGCTTGCCAAGCTCGTGGAATGGGCGGGGACGTTCCAGTCGCGGAAGCGGATGCAGAAGGTGGTCTTCCTGCTCCAGGCGGCCGGGTGTCCGCTCGATGCCGACTACGACCTGCACCATTACGGCCCGTATTCGCAGGACCTGGCCCGGCTAACGGACGAGATGGTCCGCGAGCGGCTCCTGGAGGAGCGGATCGAGACTCATCCCTATGGGGAGCAGTATTCCTACACGTTGCCCGAGGCATCTCGCCGGCAGATCGAGGACTATGAGGCCGGCCCAAGGGGTGCGCAACCGGCCCAGCAGCTCACCCGGTTCCAGGCCCTGGCGCGAACGCTCTACCAGGCCGAGCTCAAGGACCTGGAAGTCGCCGCGACCATCGTCTTCTTCCACCAGCAGGGACATGACTGGCCCGTTGCCGTCGCGAAGACCTGCCAGTTCAAGGATCTGCCGGCCGGGGCGCCGCTGGTGAAGCAGGCCGAGGAGCTGGCGCGCGGGATCGTCGGCTGATCGAAGGCGGTGGGTGATGTCCGCGAAGATCATCCGCGACCCCCTGTACAACTACATCAACATCGACCGCGGCCGGGACCCCTGGCTGCTCGAGCTGCTCGACTGCCCCGAGGTCCAGCGGCTGCGCCGCATTCACCAGCTTGGCATCAGCTACCTGACCTATCCCGGCGCCGATCACAACCGGCTGGCCCACAGCCTGGGCGTGGTCCACCTGATGCAGCAGGCCCTCGAGCATCTGGGCCGGCTCTCCGGCGACGATGACCAGACCAGCCACGGCCGCGCGCCGCTTCTGGCGGCGGCGATGATCCATGATGTCGGCCACGGCCCGTTCTCCCACCTCTGCGAGACGTGCCTGGGGACCGACCACGAGGAATGGTCGCGGGCGATCATCCTCTCCGAGGAGACGCGGGTCCACCAGGTCCTGCGGACCCATTTTGACCCGGCGTTCCCGCGGCGGATCGCCGACTTGATCGACAAGAACAACCAGGATCAGCCGGCCTGGCAGAAGTACCTGCTCTCCAGCCAGCTCGACATGGACCGGCTCGACTACCTGCGGCGGGACAGCCTCTGCACGGGCGCCGGTTACGGGCATTTCGACTGGTATCGCCTGCTGAACACGTTCGAGATCCACGAGGGAGGCGGGTCCGGCCGCGACATCGTCTGGCCCGACAAGGCACTGCTGGCCATCGAGGAGTACATATTTGCTCGCTATTACATGTATCATAATGTCTATCTGCACAAGGCGACCCGCGGCTTCGAGAAGCTGGTCGAGGCGATGTGGGGCCGGGCACGGCGGTTCTGGGACGACGGCCGGGATGTGGCCCTGGTCCCGGCCATCGCGGCGTTCTGGGCGGCCGAGGGGTCTGGAGGCGGAGCGCGGCCGACGGTGCCGCAGTACCTCGCCATCGAGGAGTTCACGATCTTGCTCCAGATCCAGAACTGGACGACGCACCCCGACCAGGCGTTGAGCGACCTGGCGCGACGGTTCCTCGAGCGCCGGGGGCTGGCGATGATCGAGGCGCCCGATTTCTCCGGGGCGATTGCCCCGAGCTACGAGGAGTGGGAGCACGCCCTGCGCGCGCTGGTCGGCACGAAGGTCGAGTACGACCCGCCCGAGCTGTATTGCCTGGCGGATCGGCTCGAGGCGAAGGTTGACCAGCCGTATCTCCCCGAGAAGGAAAGCGACGAGCAGAGCGGCCCCAACGCCATCCGGGTCAAGGTCGAGGGGGAATCCCAGCCCATCGAGGTCTCCCGGCTGCTCCGCCGGCTCGAGCCCCGGGTCGAGAAGCCCGTGGACCGGGTCCGGTATTACATCCCCAAGGAGCTGCACGCCGAGGCCAAGAAGCTCCGGGCCGGGTGGAAGTAGCTTTCCGGTCGAGCCCTTGCGAGAGGACCCCGGCAAGGAAGTCGGTCAGAGCAGTTCACCCGCCGGGGGCTTGCATCCCAGGACGGCGCCGAGACGCCCCGCCACGCCGCGATGCGTCCTGAGCGATCCTACGCTGTTCCAGGGACATGCCCTGCGCGCAGCTTGGCAAATCCCCCCCGCCGTGGTAGGCTGCGTCTGGAGTAGAATATCATACATGATCATCCATTTACCATAAGACCTGGCGGGCTCGATCCGGGCCGAGGTCCTGAGCGGGCAGTTCGCCGGCGCGGATGACCTGGTTGCCGCTGCTGTGCGGGACTACCTGGGCCGCAACCAGGGGAAGGCCCCTCAAACGGGTGATGCCGCCGTCGCTCCCGATCTATGATTTGGGTCGCCAGGCGGTTCTGCCGGATCGCCTACCCGATGGTGGCGGGCCGGCAGGTGTTCCGGCACCCGAGCTGCCAGAAGCGGCACAAGATCCTTGAGAAATTGAGCACATTTCATAGTGAACATGATGCACATATTGACCAGTTTTTGAGCGATATGACCGCGGCGGCGGGTTGGATCCCGCCGAGCGAGTACGCCGCGGAAGCGGAGCCGTTCCTGGCCAGTCTACCCGCGGCCCCGAACGCCGATCCCACCGCCGCGAAATCCCCGCCGCGCCCGTCGGCGCCGTCCCGAGCCACCAGCCGACGCGGCACTGGGCCGCAGCCGCTGAGTGCCATCCTGCCCGAGCTCTTACTCCGATTGGGGGTGACCCCTGGTACAATCGAAACCGGAGGAGACTGGCCTCACCTGACCGCGTGGGCGGAGGAGCCGAACAACGCCTGATGTCCCCGTGGCGGTGGAACGCCTGGGAAAATAGCGTGGCGCTCGGTCGGATCATCCCCACGCCTGATGCGGCACCGTGAGGTCACTCCACTGATGAACCAGTGTGGCGAGTGATGATCGCATCGACAGAGGCGGCCCTTGGCCGCGCGGCTACCTGCCCAAATGTCTCCGATCTCCTCGCGCTCGGCGAGGCCGATGAAGGTACGCGCTCAACGTCCCGTCCCAAAACCATCATGGCAGGCTTTGTGTTCCCTTGACCAACGGGACATCTCGGCGGTCCAACGTCCTCGGCAGGGTTCCGGATGCCGGTCCACGACGCGGCGTCGCTTCGCTCCCGGGAGGTCCGGGTGGGCCCGTCCCCCGCTTCGACACGGCTTCGGTCGGCATCAGCTCCGCAACGCGGGCGCCTTCGGACCCCAGAGGACCAGCGCCCGCGCCTGCCTGATGACAGGGCGGTAACTCACCACGGCGAAGCTCCCGGACGGTCGCCGTGCCGTCGAGGACGAGGTCCCCTGCGATCCCGGCAGGGCGCCCATCGGCCCGGCGGGCGTGGTCGATCCTGCCGAGGTGATGGTGTCGCCCGACTGTCGGATCGCGGACGTGGCGGATCCGCTCGTCGAGGCGGCGCCGGCCGCCGTCTTGACGCTCGCACTCGACGGCGCGAACGCGACGTCCACCCAGAAGTTCGCCGAGTACTCACTGGCGTCCGGGAAGTACCCGCCGTAATTGTATACCCCGTTGTCGAGGACCTGGTTGTTGATGTCGGTATAGGCCGGCGCCGTCAAGTTGCCGTGGGTCACCCCGCCCTTGGAGAAGTACCCCGAGTCGTAGTAGAAGAGGGGACTGCCGGTGGTGTACGAGACGGTATAGATCGTGTTGGCCTGGATCAGCACCGGATTGGAGAAGCTCACCTGTTGCCAGCCTGAGCTCGTCTCGTGGCCGAACGCCACCGACGCCAGCAGGGTCCCGGTCGAGGACCACAGGTGGCCGACATTCGTGCCGCTCATCCCGCGGTGCTTGTAGAACAGGACGCCGGTCACCTCGCCGTTCACGTTCGACTCGAACTGCACGCCCAGCTCGAAGGTTTGCCCGGGAGAGCCCTGATAGGAGGCATTTACCCTGGGGGAGTACGAGGTGCCCCAGATCGATTCGGTGGTGGGGGGTGGCGGCGCCGTGCCGGTCGTGGTGGCGCTGGCGGTGTTGCTGGGCGCCGAGGCGATGCCCCCGCCGGTGGCGATCACCTGGTAGTAGTACGTCGTCCCCGCCGTCAGGCCCGTGTCGGAGAAGCTCGTCGTGGTCGCCGTCGCGACCACGGTGAAGCCGGAGGTGGCACTGAGGCTGTGCTCGATCTCGTAGCCGGTGGCCCCGGCCGCGGCGTTCCAGGTGAGGTTGATCTGCGACGACGAGACCGCGGTCGCGACCAGGCCCGTCGGCGCCGCCGGGGAGACGCTGATCCCCGACTGGGTGCCCGTCAAACTCGCGTTGCTGGTGTCGGTGACAGTCAACGACTGCGTCCCGGGCGTCCCGAAGGTGACGGAGAACGTCTGCCTGCCCGCATTGGCCGCGGTGAACGGGGTGTTGCCCGGCAAGGTCGCCGCGGTGTCGGAGCTGGTGAACTCCACGGTGCCGGTGTAGCCGGCGGCCACGTTGCCGTAGGCGTCCTCGGCGGTCACGGTGAAGCTCGCGGGCGTCCCCACCGTGGCGGTAGTCAGGCCGGAGATCACGAACTTGCTCGCCGCGGCGGGGCTGACCACGATCGTCGAGGTGACCGACCCCGACGCGCTCGTCTCGGTGATCGTCTGGGTGCCGGCAGTCTCGAGCGTGACGGTGAAGCTGGCCACCCCCGCGTCGGCCGTGGTGAATTGGTATGTGCTGGGCAAGCCCTGGATCTTGCTGTCGCTGCTGGTGAAGCGGATCGTCCCCGTGAAGCTGGTGTCAACCTGTCCGCTGGCGTTCTCGGCGGTGACTTGATAGGTGAACGAGGTGCCCGCCGTGGCGCTGGTCGGCGCGGAGACGACCATGGTGTCGGGCGGGCTCGTGCTGGTGTTGCCATCGAGCGAGCCGACGATCAGGTTGACCATCGGGGTGCCCAGCCCGGTCACGTAGTCGTAGCCCGGCCCGGCGGAATAGTGCGGATTGCCGGTGCTGGTCCCGCTGGTGATGTCGTGGAAGTCGCCCGGGTTCTGGTAGAGGATGTCCATGACCTGCTGCGCGCCCGTGCTGTTGAGGGCCGGCAGGCTGGGGCTGGCGGCGGCCCGACCCTGGTCGGCGATCGCCAGGATCGCCGACCACTGCGGCGCGCCGGCGCTGGTGCCGTAGACCGCCACCCAGCCGAGGCTCTCGGTCTGGCCGGGGGCAATCTCGTAGGGATCCGAGTCGTACACGGCGTAGGTCCCGGTCGACGCGGCGTCGTAGGCGACGTCCGTGGTGGCTCGCGCCGTCGAGGTCTGCGTCACCACGCCGGCCTGGTACGACGGTTGCCGCTCGTAGGCGCTGGGGCCGCCGGTGCTGCCGCTCCAGCCGGTCTCGCTGCCCCAACCGCCGCTGCTGTTGAGCGTCAGCGCCGTGCCGCCGACGCCCAGGACGTTGGGCGAGGCCGCCGGCCACTCGGCCGGGGCGCCGCTGTCGCCCGAGGCCACCACGAAGGCGACGCCGGCCACGCTGAAAGTGCTGTCGTACGACGTCTCGCCCGAGAACTCGCCGCTGCCCCAGCTCATCGATACGACGTTCGCATGCTGCGACGCATAGCTCACGGCCGTCAGCAGGTCGGATAAGCTGGAGGAGTTGGCCTCCACCAGGGTGATGGTCGCCCCGGGCGCCATCGCATGCGCCCATTCGACGTCGAGTGATTCCTCCATCTCCCAGCCGCCCGTCGAGTCGGTCGAGGGGAGGCTGCTGCCGCCGGTCTGGTTGACCACGCTGACCGTCGTCGACGGCAGGTTGAACTGGGTGTCGAAGGTATTGAGGTCGGACTGGATGTACGGGTCGTTGTAGGCGTCGACGATGGCGATCGTCTCGCCGGACCCGTTGTAGCTGACCTGGTTGAACTGATACGCCTGCTGGATCTGGGCGGGCGTGAAACTCCCCGACGGCGGGTTGGGATCGGCGACGAAGGGCGCCAGCTTGTACAGCGGCTGGGCCACTGGCAAGGCGCTGAGCAACTCGCGGGATTCGAGTCGCTCGACCAGGGACGCCAGGCTCCGTGCGTTCGTGGAGCGAGGATGGACCGGACGTCGAACTCGTCTCGAGCTCACGGGTGTCACTCCTCAGTCGTGGGATCGATGAGACAAGAGCGGTCAGTATACCCTCGCGACACCGGCTGTCACAGCGATGCCTGGTAATTTACAGAAGCAGATCTTCTCCCTCGAGCACCGACCGAAACGGTCCCGGGTCGTTGGTGCGGCGGATTCAGGCCGGGTCCGGCCGCCGCGACGCCAGGTCCACCACCCGGACAGCAAACTCGTCGTCGAGATAGGCCAGCCCACGACCGTCGGGCGAGAAGGCGAGCCATCGCGGGCAGGCGCCGCGGACGTCCAGGGCGGCGACCAGCCGCGCCGTCCCGGGGTCGAAGAGCCGGATGGAATGATTCGAGCCGGCCACGGCGAGGGTCCGCCCGTCCGGCGCGAAGGCCAGGAGGATGCCGAGCGGGTAGCCACTCAGGCGGGCCCGGATCGCGCCGACCTCTGCGTCGAGGATCAGGATCTCGCGGGCCCCGCCTCCGCCTTCGAGCACGGCGAGCCATCGCCCGTCGGGCGAGAAGGCCACGCTCGGGATCGGATGGCGCGCCCGCGGCAACAGGACGCGCCGTTCCACGCCCCGGGCCACATCCCAGAGCACGACCCGGCGCCCGCCACCCCCCGACGCCAGCAGCTTCCCATCGGGGGAGAAGGCGATCGCTTGCACGATCTCATCCGGATCGCGCAACGTCATCCGCTCGCGCGCCGAGGGCACTTCCAGCAGTGGGATCGTGCCATCACTGCTCGCCAGCGCCAGGGTCCGGCCGTCGGGCGAGAAGGCCACGGCGCGGATGAACCCGCCGGCCCACTCGGCCCGCGCCGCGCAGGCGGGCCGGCACGACCAGATCGTCGCGAACCCGTGCCCCGCCGCCGCCAGCAGCGACCCGTCGGGCGAGAACGCCGTCGCGTAGACCCACGAGGGGTGTGAGAGAATGTCGGGCCCCGTCACCAGGGCATCGTCCCAGCGGGTCATGTGCCAGAGCCGGACCGTCCGGTCGAGCCCGCCGGCGGCCAGGCTCCGGCCGTCGGACGACAACGCCACGACCTGGACGGGGCCGGTGTGGCCGAGCAGCTCCCGCTCTCCCGGCGGCGTCAATCCGGGATCCGACGGTACGAGGCAGGCGAGCATGGAAAAGGCCGTCAGCGCGAAGGCGGCCGGCAAGAGCTTCCGCCCGACCGGCGTGCCGCCGGTCCGCCCGGCCTGCACCCGTTCCCGGGCGACCGGGGGCCCTGGCCTCGTGCCGGGGCCATCGCCGTCGTCTCGCTTCGGATCGCAATTGCTGGTCATGGATGATCGCTCCGGTCCCGGGGCCTCAAACCTTCGACCTCCCACAACCCGCGCCCGCTCGCCCCACACGTCTCGTGATGGTTCCAACGAGACGCACCGGCGGCTCTGGGAGGGGAGTGAGGCCAGGAATCGGCCGAACCGATCGGCCAGAATCGGGCGAAGTCGGGCTCAGCCCCCCTTCTTGAACTTGATCCAACCTTCACCGGACCACGAGTAGTCGACCGGGTCGGATCCCCCGAGCACGACCGGTTCGGACACCGCGGTCATGAGGAAGCTGCCGCCGATGACCGTCGCGAACCGTCCGGTGCAGAGGGTGGGGACTGGGTTGAACTCGGCGACCCACACCGCGACGACAAGGTCAGCCCTGCGAAGGGGGGTACCTTCCTTTTCCCCCCCTTGCCAAAGGGGGGAAAGAAGAGGGGCTCCTGGGTTTCCAAAGGCAAGAGGCCACGATCCGGGCCAGAGACTGCCTTCTCGTACACCGTCTCGCGTTTTGCTCGGCCACACCCGGACCGTGCGCCGGGTCGTCTTCAGCCCCGACGGGAGGCTCCTGGTCTCGGCGGGCAACGACTTCACGGTCCGGTCCTGGGACGTCGCCACGGGTTCCCTCCTGCGCACGTTCCCGGGGGTTGCGCCCGTCGCCGCGGTCGCATTCGCGCCCGACGGCCGATCCGTGGCCGCGGCCGATGAGAAGGGGATGGTTTCCGTCTGGGACATCGCCTCGGGCGCCCGACTCCAGAGCATGGCCTCCGAGCACGACTTCCCCCTGTGCCTGGCCTACAGCCCGGACGGTCGCAGCCTGGCGGTCGCGGGCAAGACCCGCACAATCCATCTCTGGGACCCGCTCACCACCCAGCAGTTGTTAACCCTCGACGGCCACAAGGCCCAGGTCAACGGCCTGGCCTTCTCTCCCGACGGCTCACTCCTGGCCTCATGCAGCCACGAAGGGACCGTTCGGTTGTGGCGGTCCGGGCCGTGAAATCCAGGAATCACAGGATCTGGAAGCGACTCGAGCGCCAGACCAGGACACCGAACAGGAATCGAAGAAGCCACAGCGGCCCTTCGTGAGTCCGGAGACCAGCTCCTGACCCTCCGGATCCTTTGTACGCGTTCGCGGGCCGAGGGTGACACCCGTTCAGAAGCGAACAAGACGCGGCGGCATGAGAGACGATCCAGCCGATATAGGACCACAGGCAACCTCGGACAACGGTTCGGTGTCGTCGGACCGACGCGCGCAAGATACGCTAGTCTGCGCGGTGCTCCGCGAGGACGGCGTCGTCACTCAGGTCCTGTCGGGCGAGAATGCGGCCAAGTCGCTCGTCGCTCGCTTCCCGGCGCGGCGGACGAAATACGAGTTCGTCGAGCTCGACGGCAAGACGCCCGCGACGCAACGATTCTCCTTCGCGGTTGAGCCGACCTGGGATCGGCGCAACCTCCGGCTAGCCGTCTTTGTCCAGGACAAGCGCAGCCGCGCGGTGCACCAGGCGACCGACCTCCCGTGGCGATCGACCCCGGCGGCTTCCACCGCCAAGGCGGCGCCCGGGGCGCATTGAGATCCCCGTTCCCGACCCTCAAGGACGCTGGAGATGCCAAGGTTTCGCTCCGATCACCCGGTCGTCGTGCTCGGCCTGACGCTCGATCGCCCGTGATCCGGTCGAACGATCGATTGAGTGGTCCCACCTCCATCTTACAAGGAGCTGTGGATGACATCCCCGATCCGATCGATGGCGCTTGTGTCGGCGCTCGCGCTACTCTTCGCGGCGGATCTCCGGGCGCAAGGCAAGGCAAGGCCGGCGCCCGAGGAGCGGACCGGCCTGAAGGTCGGCGTGAAGGCGCCGAAGTTCACCCTCAAGGATCAGGAGGGCAAGGAGCGCTCGCTGGACGTATTCCTCGGGAAGGGGAAGGTCTCCCTGGTCTTCTACCGCTCGGCCGCTTCGTGACCGTTCTGCCCCAGGCAGTTGGTCCAACTGCAACGCGATCTGAAGTCGATCGAAGACGCCGGGATCCAGCTCGTCGGCATCAGCTATGATGAGCCGGCGGCACTCAAGCGTTTCGCCGACCAGATGAAGATCACGTTCCGGCTCCTGTCCACCAGGTCTGAGAGTCTGTTCCGAAAGCCCCGGAGGGGCGGTGGTCAAGAGCCAGGGGCGTCAGCCCCTGGTGGACCGCGGAGCGCCGAGCCCCCCCTCTCTTCCCAGGAGC
>JAJPJC010000403.1 GCA_021324445.1 Isosphaeraceae bacterium | reverse complement strand
TGAAAGGGCGGCACACGATCATTCCCTCACGGCGCCGGCCTCGGGGTTTCGCCCTTTCAGGGCTGGGGACGGAGGTGATCGCTCGGCTCCCAGGGCGTTGCCCTGGGTTGAACCAGATCGAGGTGGTTTTCGGAGTGATCATGCGGAAAGTGGTTCGCCGAGGTTCGTTCACCTCGTTGAAGGACTTGCGTGATAAGATCATGAATTTTGTTGAATATTTCAATCGAGTCTTCGCCCATCCCTTCCGCTGGACGTATACGGGTCGTCCGCTGATGGCGAAGCCAGCAGCGTGAAGCGGGGCAAAGTGACGAATGAGGGTAAGCTGTCTGCATCATTGGAACTCAACTGCGGTTTTTGGGTCTAGGTACCGGTGGTTCATGCCGAATTGAACCTTGTCGGCGCATCCACAGCCAGGGCGAGTCGAGGACAAGATCATCGACGCCACCAGTCAGCCGACCATGGACATCCCGGGGCAGAATCTGTCCGAAAGCGATCGCCTGTATCTGCACGGCGCGGCCCGAACCCGGCGATCGAGTCTTGGTCGAGGTCGACTCACTGGAAGCGTGAGATTGCAACGGATAGCATGAAAAGAGCCAAGATGTGGACCGACTTGGAGGTCGGCGAACGGGATCGTGGTGGATGATCGGAGCGGCAACTTCATCGATGGCGAAGGCGACGGACGTTGATGGGGCGGCGGTCGCAACCGGTTCGGGCGCTGGGCGTTATCTCTTTCGCGCGGATGATCATTATCGCCATGGTCCGCTCGGCAGAGCCTGGGGTCCAGAAGCCGATGCGGCCCACATCCAGAATTTCGCCGACCACGTCCTGCACAAGGAGTCGAGACTCACAAGCCGATTCACCTCATTCACGACGGAGGCGAAGATCGCCAGAAAGTTCACTCAAGCACCTGATAATCGATTCATTCGGAAAGCTGAGTTGGCCGAGTTGAGGGTTCTTGAAGTCCGGGGTGTCATCAAGATGTGGGACCCCGATCAAGTTTTCGGCGCGATGACGAACGGGCCCAGGAAGCTGGCGAAGCGAGCGGCCGACGTCCGAGCCGCGATGAGGAAAAACCACGAGGTCTTAATCGAGGGACAGATCCCCGCGGGGGTTCTCGTGGAAGTCAACGAATGAAGGAGAAGCGTTCCATGGAAACGAGCATGCAATCCAGTCTGGTCGCGTCCGGGAACACGTATAATCCGAGCCTGATCGTCCTGCGGGATAAAGGGTATGACCTCTGGCTGGAGAAGGCCGACGATGGATCGTCGCTGTGGTGCGCCAGGAAAGGGGACCATAGCTTTCTCGCCTATTCGGGTCCGGAACTGCTCGGGCTGGTCGTCCTCCGGGAATCTCTGGGCGAGAACTGGAATCAGCAGAGTCCGGATATCTACGGAGAATTAATAGACCGGATGGAGGATTGAGCCAGGGGAGAAGAATCCTCACGGTCGCCTCGGTTGGGCGTCTCGGACACGCTTCGAGTCGAACGCCGCACCGCGCCGTCGGCCCACCGGAGGGCCTCACGGGCGGTCGAACGGCTCGAGGACGGGCTGGACGAAGCTGAAGTCGTGGACCAGGAGGTTCTTGGTCCCGACGAAGAAATCCCGATCGTGGGCGACGTCGAGGTTATAGACCGGCTGGGTGGCGTCGGGGGCGATCGAGCGGACCACGGCAGTGCCGCCGATGACCCGCAGATGGTCCCCCGGCTGGAGGTCGCGGGCCATGACCCAGCCCTTGCCGGCCTTCCAGAAGCGATGGATGCCGGTGGCCACCAGGGTCTCGCCGTCCAGGGCGATGCGCAGCGTCGGCGCGGGGCCGTTGCGGTGCACGGCCAGGACCGGCTGGAAGATTAGCTGGCCGGTCGCCGTGTCCTGGGCCAGGACGCGGTCTCCGAGCTGAATCGACTCGATGACTCGAGGACCGTCGAGGGTCAAGACCAGGGTGCCGGGTGCAAAGCAGGCCGAGTGGGTCGCGCCGACGGTGAAGGGCGAGGTGACGCTCACCATGTCGGTGTAGGTGGGCTTGGTCCGCGGCACGCTCGACTGGTAGACGTAACCGAGCTGGTCGGTCCACCAGGACCGCCAGCTCTCGGAATCGACGCCCAGGTCCTGGCCGGTGATCAGCTTGAGCACGGGGAGCACGCGGCCGTTGAGCTCGTTGATCTGGGCGTTGGTTGCCTCGACGAGCTGGATGTCCAGGGAGAGCCGCTGTTGCAACGTCTGGCTGGTCTGCTGGATGGTCTGGTAGGCCGCGGCGATCTGCATGTCGCGGAGGGCGGCCTGGGACACGATGTTGTACACCAGGTTGTTACTGGGGTTGACAGGCGCGGCACCCGGCTGGGCACCGGCGGCGTTCTTGAGGATCGCCGGGGCATTCTGGGGGTGGGCCGCGATCCCCTGGGCGACCTGGGCGGGGTTGGGCCCGCTGGCGGGTGTCGCCATCGTCAGGCCCCCCATCGCCTGCGCGGCCAGGATGATGTTCCGAACGCTGTAGGGGTCGAACGGGACCGACGGCGCAAAGATCCGGGCCGGAATCAGCGCCGGGTCGATCGGCGGATCCTCATAAAGGCGCTGGACGTTGAACTGCTGGCCTTCCACGAAGAGCACGCCGATCGAGCCGGGTCCGCCGGGTCGACGCACCTCGTAGCGCAGGGGCTTGCGGACCAGGTTGATCATGGGGCCGATGACGTCGCGCGGATCGCGCCGCGCCAGGCTCTCGGTCGCCCGGCCGCGGACACCGGCCGACGGGTGGAAGACCGCCAGCGCCGCCAGGGCGTTGGAGGCGGCCGGTCCGTCGATCTGGCCGAGCATCTGCACCGCCGCCATCCTGGACCGCTCACCACCGCGGAGGAAAACCGCCCAGATCATCGGCACGGCCCGAGGGTCGGTCACCTCGGCGATGGCCTTCTCCGCCTTGGTCCGCCGCGACGGGTCCCTGCCCTCCAGGCTCTCCCGCAGCCGTTCCAGCTTGGGCCGCCACAGCTTGTCGGCATGCCTCTGCCGCTCGGCCTCGAGCTTCTCGGCGGCCAGTTCTTCGGCCTTGACCCAGCGGTCACCCTGCTTCTTGTAGCCCAGGTGCCGCCAGGTGGCCTCGCGGGACGGGTCGAGCCGGACGACTTCCGAGTAATGGGCGAGGGCCTGTTCCTTGAGCCCGTTCTGTTCGCACCAGGCCGCCAGGCGTGACTGGGCATCGGGCTTGCGCGGCGTCTGGGCCCGCCGATCGAGGTATTCCCGGACCAACGCCCGAACGGCCGGGTCCTCCCCGACCCGACGGCCGACGACCTCCGGGCGTTCCCACTTCCCCCGGTCGGCGACCAGGCCCATCAACCCACGGGCCAGGGCGTTGGACGGCTCGTACAGGACGGCCATGGCCAGGTGCTTCATCCGCTCGGCCGAGAGGCCGTGCGCCTCGCACCAAAGCGCCAGCCGAATCTGGGCCTTGGCGTTGCGCCCGGCGGCCTTGCTGGCCGTCTCATAGGCCGAGCGCTCGGCCACAGGATCCGTGGGCGGCTCCGCACCCTCGGCCGGCCCGGCTGCGATCATCGCCATGCAGACCACGAACTGACCGATCATGCGCTCGCCTCCCAAGATCGCGAACACCGGTGTGCCCCGCGGCAACCAGCGCCATCGTTCATGCAATCACACGACGGACTCGCCTGAAGACCTCTGTCCCTCGCGGCTCGTCCGGAGACCATCCTATGATAAAGAGGCGTCGAGCCCGGGGAAAAACGCACGAAGGTCGGTCGGGCTTCAGCCTGACAGGGTTCCGAGTCGCCGTCGGTGTCAGGCTCAAGCCTGACCTACGTTTTACTCGGTCTTGCGGACCGGCACGAAGGTACGAGACTGACGCCTACTTCTGACGGGAATGCTCGAAGTTCCCCGACTAGCTCGTTGATTCTCCCCGGATTGCGGCGATAATGCCGATTCGGCGGAAGACGTCTGGCAACGTCGGGAGTCGACGGGTTCCACAACGAAGGAGAACCACCGATGTCGAGATTGGGAATTCGCGTGACGGCGATCGTGCTGGCGGGAATCTCCTGGACCGCCGCCATGGCGATGGGGGCCGAGCCCACCGCCAGCCTCAAGGAAGGGAAGCCCGACCTGAAGTCGGCGGGCCCCTTGACCTTTGGGCCGGAGGGCATCCTGTTCGTCGGCGACACGCAGGGAGCCGCGCTGTTCGCCATCGACACCCGGGACGCGACCCCGGCGGCCCAGAAGGGGCCGGTCCAGGTCAAGGACCTGGCGGGGAAGATCGCGGCCATGCTGGGGACCGAGGCCCGACAGGTCCAGGTCAATGACCTGGCGGTCAATCCCCGCTCGGGCACCGTGTATGTCTCGGTGGCGCGCGGGCGCGGGCCCGAAGCGATCCCGATGATCATCCGGGTCAACGGCGACGGCCGGCTGGAAGAGCTGTCGCTGGATAACGTTCGGTTTGCCAAGGCCGAGGTTCCCAATGCCCCCGCGCCCAACGCCCAGCAGCGCGGCCGGAGTCTGCGGAGCCAGGTCATCACGGACCTGGCCTATGTGGACGGCCGGGTCTTCCTCGCCGGACTCTCCAACGAAGAGTTCTCGTCGCGGCTGATTTCCATCCCGTTCCCGTTCAGCAGCGAGGGCATCGATGGGGCCGCGATCGAGATCTACCACGGATCGCACGCCCGGTTCGAGACCAAGTCGCCGATCCGGACCTTCGTGATTTACCGGATTCAGAACGAGCCGCACATGCTGGCGGCCTACACGTGCACGCCGCTGGTCAAGGTGCCCGTGGCCGAGCTGAAGGCCGGTGCCCACATCAAGGGGACGACCATCGCCGAGCTGGGCAATGGCAACAACCCGCTGGATATGATCGTCTATCAAAAGGATGGCAAGGACTTCATCCTGATGACGAACAGCAACCGGGGCGTGATGAAGATCCCCACCGAGGGAGCGGGCACGGCGGCGGGCATCACCGAGCCGGTCCGGGGCACCAAGGGGCTCGGCTACGAAACCGTCGCCAGCCTCAAGGGCGTTGTCCAGATGGATCAGCTCGATGGCCAGCACGCCGTGATCCTGGTTCAGAATCCCAACGGCCTGAACCTCGAGACGATCGAACTGCCGTGATTGAGCGCCTCCGTCACCTGGTGCTGCTCCTGACCGGCGGGGCCCTCTCCGTGATCGCGGAGTGGGCCCCGACACCGGCTGGCGCCGTGGACTCCCCGCCCGCGGGCGGGCCGGCTCGGTCCGTACCGACCCTGACCTGGGTCACCCGAGCCCCCGATGATCGGACGGCCCGGGTCGAGGTCCTCGGGGCCGATCCCGCCGCGCTGGCCGCGCTCCGGAAGCCCGGGATGACGGTCGACCGCTGGTCGTCGTTCCTGACCGTACGTGTCGTTCGCGGCGATGGAGCCGGATCAAACGACACGCCGCTGTTGCTGGGCTCGTACAGCGTGGACGGACCGATCCTCCGGTTCCAGCCCCGGTTTCCCCTGGAGCCGGGGGTCCGCTACCGGGCGGAGTTCGACCCCGTCCGGCTCCACGGCCTCGTCCGGACGATGGCGCCTGGGAGCGGGTCCACCGAGGGGACGCCCGCTTCCACGAACCCGCTGGTGGCCGAGTTTTCGATCCCGGTCCGACCGGCACCTCCCACCACGATCGTGCTGGGTGTGGATCCGACCGGAGCCCTCCTGCCCGAAAACTTGCTGCGTTTCTACATCCGCTTCTCCGGCCCGATGAGCCGAGGGGAAGCCTCTCGTCACCTCCGGCTGCTCGGTGCGACCGGCAAGCCGGTGGATGCGCCCTTCCTGCACCTCGACGAAGAGCTGTGGTCCGGCGACGGCACACGCTTGACCCTGCTGTTCGAACCGGGCCGCATCAAGCGCGGGCTCAAGCCGCGGGAGGAGGTCGGCCCGATCCTCGAGGCCGGCAAGTCCTATGAGCTGATCGTGGACCGGGACTGGCCGGACGCGATGGGGCGTCCACTCAAGCAGGGCTTCCGCAAGTCGTTCCGAGTTGGGGAGCCGGACGACACCTCGCCGGATCCCAGGACCTGGAGGGTCCGTCCGCCTCGGGCCCAGACGCGCGACCCGCTGGAAGTCCGCTTCCCCGAGCCGCTGGACCGGGCGCTGCTCGACCGGCTGATCGCCGTCCAGGAGGCGGCGGGTCCGCCGTTACCGGGCCAGATCTCCGTGGCCGCTGAGGAGACGATCTGGCGCTGGACGCCCAGCCAGCCCTGGCACCCGGGCGCGTATCGCCTGGTGATCGGCACGGAGCTGGAAGATGTTGCGGGGAACAGCATTGCGCGGCCGTTCGAGGTCGACCTGACCGGCCCGATCTCCCGGCGGATCGTGTCCGAGACCGTCGTCCTCCCGTTTCGGGTCGACCCCGGTTCGCGCTGAGCCTTCCCGAGGGCCGGCGCGGGGGATCCCCGCGCCTTCCCTCCAGCGGCATGCATGGTCCCGCTTGCAGAATTCCGACCCGTGCGGTCGAATGGATCGGGACTGGTGGGAGCCACGCGGGATGACCCACTCCGCCGATCCGGGCCGGGATGGTTCTCCCTGCCCTTGGGAAACCGAATTCGCCATGAGTTTCGAGACGGCCCTGCAACTCTTCCGCAACGCCTGCGGCCTGGGCGCTCCGCTCTCCCTGGTCTGTCAGGAGGCACGCTCGTCCGCCGGGGCCTACACGCCCCTGGACTATCCCCGGCCGTTCCTGCTGGTCGGCAGGTGTCCCCAGGCCGACCTGTTCCTGGAGCACCCCCAGGTCAGCCGGCGTCATACCTATCTTCAGGCGATCGCGGGCCGGGTTTTTTGGGTCGACCTCGAGAGTCGCACCCAGACCTACTGGGACGGCCAGGAGGCGGCCCAATCCCAGGGCTGGCTCGATCCCGGGCAATTCCTCCAGGTCGGCCCCTACCGGATCCACCGGACCGATCGCCAGGCCGAGGAGCCGGCCCGCTCGGAGGGGCTCGATCCGTTCGCCGCCCAGGACGGTGCGGGGTCGCAGGGGGATGCGCTCCCGCGACCGTGGCTGGAACTCCCCATTCGCGTGGGTGGCCAGACCTCGACGTGGACCATGAAGGGCTCGCTCGCCCTGGTCGGCCGATCCGAACGCTGCCAGTTCGCCTTCGGCGATGACAGCGTCTCGCGCTATCACGCCTGCCTGGTCCGCACTCCGTTCGGTCTCTGGGTCGTCGATCTGGCGGCCCGGGAGGGAGTCTACGTCAACGGGATCCGGGTGCGCTGGGCCTGGCTCGCCGACGGGGACCCGATCCGGATCGGCCTGTTCACCTTCGTGCTCAGGTATGAAAGCCCGCCCGAGGGGATCTGTCGCCAGGACGTCCCCCTCTCGGCCGGGGCGAGTTCGACCGCACCGCCGGCTCCTGCCCGCGCGCCCACCCTGGCCTCGTCCGATCGCGATCGGAGGAGCCTGGCGGTCCGGCACAAGGCGCCCACCCCCAGCCTGATGAGGGCCCAGCCGGTGCCGCAGCCCGTCGTGGCCGGCGCGCCCGCCCCTCTGAGCCGTGGCGACTGGGAGCCGGTGCCGGCCCCCGGGTCCAACCTCCTGGCCCTGTGGCAGCAGCAAGTCCAGCTCATGGAGACCTTTCATAACGACATGATCATGATGGTCCAGATGTTCATCGCCATGCACCGCGAGCACCTGGCTTCGGTGCGCGACGAGCTCGACCAGGTCCAGAAGCTCACGCGGAAGCTGACCCGGCTGCATGCCCGTCTGGGACAGCTTCCCGAGTCGGCCAAATCCAGCCCCCCGGCGGCTGGGGGCCATCACCGACGGCGGCGGGGGCCGGCCCGGACGGCCGATGCCACGCAGCCCCAAGCCCCGCCGCGCCCGCGCCCGGCCCAGCAGCAGGTCATGAAACGGCCCGAGGGTCCGCCTTCCGATGCCGCGGGCAAGCCCGGGTCGACCCAGCGACCCGCGGCCAAAGCCCGCGAGGCGGCCAAGCCCCAGGCCGGCCCACCACCGGTGATGGCCAGTGAGGAACTTTACGCCGACCTGACCCGACGGATCACCGAGATTCAGCGGGAACGCCAGGGCTACTGGCAGAAGATCCTCAAGGTGATCAATGGTTAATCGCCGGGATGAGCGGTGGACCGGTCCGCGGCGCCGCCGCGCGGGTGGTGCCCGACATCGCGTGTGGCCAGGAGTGCCAGGGTCGCCCAGCCGGTCGTGGAGATCCGCTGGGCGTAGCTCTCGCCGCCGGGCGGTCGGGTGGTCTCGGTCCAGCCGCCGTCGGGTTGTTGCCCGGCGATCAGGTATTCGCGGCCGCGGGCGATCAGGCGCCGGACCTCGTCCGTCGGGCCGCACTGCGCCAGGCCGAGCAGGGCCATGGCCGTGTCGAACGGCTCGGGGGGGTCGGCGCGATAAGGCCCCCAGCCGCCGTCTCCCGCCTGGGCGCGGCGGAGCAGCTCCACCGCCGCGCGGCGGCGCGCGGCGACGGCCGGCGCCTCCGACCCGGCCGCCGCCAGGAGGCCGACCGCGGCGTCGGTGCTGGTCACCATCTCCCGGCTCAAGAGCCAGCCGTCGGCGCGGGCCATGGCGGCGCGGAATCGCACGGGATCGGCCGCGGCGAGACTCGCGCGGGCCAGGTAGGTAGCCAGCGGACGGCTGTAGGCCGCGGGCGATCCCAGCGCCTCGTCCCCTTGCAGCGGCCAGGAGCCGTCACCCGCTTGGTCCAGCGCCAGTCGCTCGGCGGCGCGGAGCAGCACCCCGCGATCGCCAATCGCCTGGGTCTGCACCGCCGTCGCCAGGGTCGCGGTGAAGACCACCCGTGCCAGCCGTTTGTCGCTGAACGGACCGTCGCCGCCGTTGTGATCCCAGCTCGCCGGCCGGCTCAACCAGGCGGTCGTGTCGGCCATCGCCCCGGCGGGGACCGGGATCCCGGCGCGGGCGGCCTGGTACAGCGCCCGTGCCGCGTCGCCGTTATTGTGGCACGAATAGCACTGGTTGGCGCGCGACCACCGTGGGACTTCCCGCGCGAGGTAGGCCACGGCCCTGGCTTCGGGTGCCGCCGGCGGCGCGTCGGGGTCCGGACCGGCTCCCGACACGGCGAAGAGCAGCATCAGCCAGGGTGCCGCGCCGGTCGAGAGCATGGCCTGCCGCCCTTTCTCCCCCCATGGCTCATCGACCAAGACTTCTTCTTAAGACGATTGAACCACGAAACCCACCAAAGGCACGAAAAGGGCGGATGCTGCTGACTTTTTCCGACCTTCGTGCCATTCGTGTCTTTCGTGGTTCATACCGCGAGCACGCTTGCCGTCGATCCTTCTCGGGCTGGGTGGTGGTGGTAAGACCGCGCCAGGTCCCCTCGCTCGACCTCAGCGGGCGGGCAAGAGGCGGTGGATCGACTCCTGGACCTCCTTCATCTTGAGCGGCTTGGAGAGGACGATCAGCCGGTCGTCGGTGGGGAGTTGATCCTTGAGTGCCCCCTGACGCGGTCCCAGGAGCACCACCGCGACCAGTTGATGCTCGTCCTCGTGGGCCTTCTCATGCATGTCCAGGAAGTGGTCCAGCGCCTCCGGTCCCTGGCCGTCGGTATCGAAGATGACGGCATCGACCGGCGACTCGCGAAACCGCTCGGCCGCCCGCTCGGCGTCGCTGACGACCAGCACGCGATATCCCATCCGCGAGAGCGACTTGCGGAGCACATCCTGGATCTCGGTCTGGGCCTCGACACACAGCACGCTCTTCTGCACGATGGCCTTGACCTCGAACGGCAAGGGAGCGGCTTCCCGGGCCAGCTCCTCCTCGGCCGAAGGTTCGGGAGGGAGGATGAAGATCGACGCGAACTCGTCCTCCTCGTGGTGTCGGGCCCCCGCGCCGGGCTTGCCCGTGGCTGCGTCCAGCGAGGCCCGATAGCGCTCAAGATCGACCACCACGTCATCCATCGTCTGGTAGCGGGCCTTGAGATCCACCTTCATCATCTTCTCGATAATCGCGGCCAGTTCCTCGTCGGGTGCATAGGGATGATCGCTGATCGGCTTGATCGCCCCGAAGGACCGCTTGAGCATCTTCTTGAGCAGATCTTTGCTCTCGGCCTCTTCCATGGGTAGCTGGCCGGTCACCATCTGATAGAAGACGCAGCCGAGGAAGTAGATGTCCGAGCGGGGATCGCCCTTGGGACTGTTGCAGGTCCGCTCCAGCGCCGAGTAATCGACAGTGCGCTGGCTCTTGACAGCCTGCTTGCTGTCGTCCCCCTCCATGGTGGCCAGGCCGAAATCGACCAGCTTGGCGACGCCCTTGTTGGAGATGAGGATATTGGTCCCCTTGATGTCGCGGTGGGTGACGCCGCGGTCGAGCGAATACTTCAGGGCGTGGGCCAGGCCGACCATCAAGGGGAGGGCCTGCTGGGCCGTCATCCGGACGCGGAGCTTGAGGAAGTCGCGGAGGTTCATGCCCTCCACGTATTCCATGATCATGTAGTGGCGGTTGTCCTGCTGCCCCACGTCGATGACGCGGACGATGTTGGGATGGTCCAGCCGCATGCCGGCCTCGGCCTCCTTGTGGAAGCGCGAGACGGCCTCCGGCAACTGGGCGAACCGCTGCCGCAGGACCTTGATGGCCACCGGGCCGCCGGCGGGGTGCTGACCGCGATAGACCCGGGCAAAGGTCCCCTCGGCCAGATGGAAGAGCACTTTGCAGTCGCCGAAGAAGAAGCCGGTGGGATCGCCCTTCTTGAGCCGGTCAATCTGCCAGCTCGTGAGCCATCCCTTGCGGAGCAGGGTGCGGAGCACCGCGTCGGGCGCGACGTCGCCGGCATCGGCCGTCGCCTCCCGGAGCTGCTCGCGCGTGATCAAACCGAGCATCGTGACTTGATCGACCAGGGTTTCCGCGTCGAGTTCGGGCATGATCGGAGAGACCTTGATCTGTCGGTGGGAAAAGTCGCTCGGGGCTCAGGTCGTCCGGAACCGACCGAGAACCTGAGCACATCCGGCTGAAACTATCTTAGCAAGTCGAGCGCGAGGGCCGCCACGCGCCGTCCACCCGTTCGATCGCAATCGCCGCCGCGGTCGCGCCCCCGAAGCCGGGTCGACCCCGCTCGGCGGCGCATCCCGATTGCCTCGCGACGGACCCTGCGGAGCGATCCCCCTCGGGCAAGCGGCTGGTCCCCTCGTCGCCAGCCCCTGACCCAAGGCCGTCGCGGTGTCGGCGCGCACCCCAGCCGTTTACGCCCTACCTCATTACGGTGCCCGGGTCGGCCGCGTGACCCCGAGCCACCGGCCGGAAGCGGCGCACATCCATGGACCAACGCAGGAACGGCGGCCGCCAGGGCAGGCCGTGGTCCCAACGGCCGGGTCGAGGGTCGGGACCTGGGCCGGCGGGACCCGTTGGAGCCGGATCACGCCCCCGCGATCTCGGAAAAAAAAACACCTGTGACAGCCATGGTGTCACCGCCACGGCTTAGGTTCGGTTAGGGACGCGCCGGGAACCCATGGTGTGGCGCGTCGATCCGTGGGGACGGAGAGGGCTCCTCGCGGGCGCGGACGATCGCAGGACGAGGTCTTCTCCAAGGTTCTGCCCACCGGGGCGGTGCGGTGCCGAGCCCGGCCGGCGTTCAGGGGAGTGTGATGATGAGTCAGCCGTCAGGCCACCGTGCAGAGACCGAGGAATCCCCGGACTCGCTGGAGGAATCCCGGGAATGGATCAATCGCCGGGCCACGGAACAGGCCACCCGCGCCGCCAACGCGCGCCAGCTCAGCGGTCGGCGCCGGTTCGTCGATCCGACCACCTGCGAGCGCGAATACACCAAGGCGGAGACCGAGTTCATGATGGCGATGAACGAGTACAAGCGCCGCAGCGGGCGGATGTTTCCCACCTGGAGTGAAGTCCTGGAAGTCCTCCGCGACCTGGGATACGAGAAGGTCGAGCCCGAGAGCCAGGGCGGCGGGACGGTCCATCGCCAGGCCCCCGCCCGCCTGGCGGCCCGCTAAACTCGCACCCCGGCTCACCGCGAGGGGGCCGTTGACAGCCGCCGCCAAAGACCCTATCGTTGTCCTTTTGTCCGTTTGTCCGTGGTCCGTTCTCCGTTGTCCATGGTTCGCTTCGCGGGCTGACCAGCCGATCCCGAGAGATCAGGCACTCGAAGAGGGCCCGGACAGCGCAGAGGAGCGGGAGCTCCCACGACGGACCACGGACCACGGATCACGGACAAACGGACAATGAGTGAGTTACGGACGCGATTCGCACCAAGCCCGACCGGATTCCTGCACATCGGCGGCGTGCGCACGGCTTTGTTCAACTGGCTGCTGGCGCGGCATCATGGCGGCCAGTTCATCCTGCGGATCGACGATACCGATCAGCAGCGGCACGTCGAGGAGGCGCTCCGACGGATCCTCGACGGGTTCCGCTGGCTGGGGATCGACTGGGATGAGGGGCCGGAGCTTGGCGGGGCGTTCGGCCCGTATTTCCAGTCGCAGCGCTGGGAGATCTACCGCCGGGCCGCCGAGCGATTGCTCGCGGCCGGGCACGTCTATCGGGACTATAGCACAGAACAGGAACGCGCCGCCGAGAAGGCCGCGGCCGACCGGCAGAAGCGGGCTTACCGGTTTCGCCGCCCGCCGATCACCGACCAGCAGGCCGCGCAGTTCGAAGCCGAGGGCCGGCCCTATGCCCTGCGGTTCCAGGTCCCCCTGGGCCGCACCCTGGTCGTCCACGACCTCATCAAGGGCGATGTCGCGTTCGCCACCGAGGAGATCGGCGACTTCGTCATCGTTCGCCCCGACGGCACGCCGCTCTATAACTTCGCCAGCGCCGTCGACGACGTCGAGATGGGGATCACCCACGTCGTCCGGGCCGAGGAGCACCTCTCCAACACCTTCCCCCAGCTCCTGGTCTTCGAGGCGCTGGGCGCCCCGTTGCCGGCCTTCGCCCACGTCCCTTACGTCGCCGAGCCGGGCTCCCGCGCCAAGATGTCCAAGCGGAAACTCCCCGAGTACGAGAAGCTCGGCATCCTGGTCTACCTGCACCAGTACATCGAACGCGGCTATCTCCCGGAAGCCCTGCTGAACTACCTGGCCCGGCTGGGCTGGAGCTACGACGGCACCCAGGAAATCTTCGCCCGCGACGAGTTGATCGAGAAATTCTCGCTCGATCGGGTCCACAGCGCCCCTGCCAGCCACGACCAGGATAAGTTATTCTGGATCGAGGGGGAGTGGATGAAGAGGGCCTCCCTGGAGCGGAAGGTCCAGGGCGTCCTCCCCTTCCTGGTAGGCGAGGGACTGATCGCCGAACCACTCTCCGATCCGGATCGAGCGCGGATCGAGCGGGTCCTGGTGGCCCTGGGCGACCGGCTCAAGGTGTTCTCCGACATCCTCAAGCTGGGCCGGTTCTTCTTCACCGAGACCCCCGGCTACGACCCCGACGCCGTGAAGAAACGACTGCGCAAGCAGGGCGTCCCGGCCATGCTGGCCGAACTCGACCAGGTGCTCGCCCAGACCGATCCCTACGACGAAGCGACCCTCGAGAAGGCCGTGCACGACTATGCCGAACGCACCGGTCGCAAGATGGGCGACGTCGTCAACCCCCTGCGGGTGGCCGTCACGGGGCAGGGGGTTGGACCGGGCTTGTACGATTGCCTGGTCATCCTTGGCCGCGAGTCCTGCCGGGCGCGGATCGGTCAGGCGCTGGAGATGCTTCACGCAGCTTCACCCTCACCCCCGTAGGTCAGGCTTTCACCCGGACGCTCCGAGTATGTCAGGCTGAAAGCCTGACCCACGTTCTTGCCGGCGTCATCTCGAGGTTGATCCATGCGCATTTTCGTGACCGGATCGATCGCGTTCGACTACATCATGGTCTTCCCCGGCCGGTTCCGCGACCACATCCTGCCGGAGAAGATGCACGTGCTGAGCGTGTCGTTCCTGGTCGACTCGTTGACGCGGCTGCGCGGCGGCACCGGGGCGAACATCGCGTTTAACCTGGGCCTCTTGAAGGAGCGGCCGGTCCTGGTCGGCAGCGTGGGCGAGGACTTCTCCGAGTATCGGGCCTGGCTGGAGTCCCACGGGGTGGACTGCCGGGCCATCAAGGTTGTCGCCGGCGACCACACCGCCTCCTGTTTCATCAACACCGACTTGCAGGACAACCAGATCACGGCGTTCTACCCGGGCGCCATGACGCAGGCGTCGTCGCTGTCCCTCAACGGCTCGGGCGTCTCGCGGCAAGACCTCGTCGTGATCGCGCCGAACGATCCGGCCGCGATGAATCGATACACGGCCGAGTGCATCCAGGCGGGGATTCCCTATCTCTATGACCCGTCGATGCAGTTGCCCCGGTTAGAGCGCGCCGACCTTGAGACGGGGTGCCGGGGTGCGCGGATTCTGGCCGGCAACGACTATGAATTCGGCATGATGGCCGAGAAACTGGGGATGGGCGAAGCCGAGCTGCGGCGGATGGTGCCCATCACGGTCATGACCCGCGGCGAGGCCGGCGCCTTGATCACAGTCGAACAATTATCCGAGCATGAGGAGTTCGAGATCCCGCCGGCCCGCCCCCGGCAGGTCGTCGACCCGACGGGGGCCGGCGACGCCTTCCGCGCCGGCTTCGTCCTGGGTCTGAAGCGCGGCTGGCCCTGGCCGGTGGTCGGGCGCGTGGCCGCACTGACGGCGGTTTACGCCATCGAGCATCGTGGACCGCAGGGACACTCCTACACGCTCGCGGAGTTCCGGGACCGTTACCGGGAGAACTTCGGCGCAACCCCTGAGATCGACTCACTCACGAGCGATCCGACCACATCCTGAACCCCGAGGTCCCATGTCGCGCCGCCGCTGGATCCTCCTTGCGTCGCTGGCCGTCCTCCTGGTCGGAGCCGAGGTGACGGTCCGTCAATGGGTCGCTCCCAAATCGTGCGTGCAGATCACCAACAAGGGGGACGGAGCGATCGAGGACCTGATCGTGAGTTATGCGGGCACCCGGGTCGCGGTGGGCCGGCTTCCCGCCGGCCAGTCCACCCAGGTCTGGCTGAGCGCCGGCCCGAAGGGGCTGCTCCGCCTCGACTTCAAGCAGAAAGGCAACGGCCTGGCGGGGTTCCAGGTCCCCGACTTCGACCCCGCTCAGATTCGCCGGGATGGCCTCAAGCTGGTGCTGGTCGTCAAGCCCAACGAGGTCGAGCGGTTCATGGATGACGACCCCCTGGCCGATCGCGAAACCCTCGAAGATCGGATCAGACGATGGATCCGAGACGGAATGGAACCGGTCAAGTGACAAGTGGCCAGTGACAGGAGTAGAGAAAGCCTGGTCGCGAGACCACCACGATGCGTGAGACCACCCGGACGTTCATCGCCATCCCGGTCCCGCAGTCGGTCGGGGAGCGGCTCGCGCGGCTCCAGGCCGAGTTAGCCCCGGAGGTCCCCGGCTGCCGGTGGACGGCCAGCTCACCGTTCCATCTCACCTTGGCCTTCCTGGGTGACGTCCGGAATCGCGATCTCAACGAGCTCTGCCGGGTCGTCGCCGCGGCCGCCGAGCCGTTCGAGCGGTTCGAGCTCCAGGTCACGGGCCTCGGCGCCTTTCCCAGCCCGAGGAAGCCGCGGGTGGTCTGGGCCGGGGCGACCGCGGCCGATCCGCTAGCCTTGAATGAGTTGCGCGCCGCGGTCGTCCAGGCGGCCACCCGCGCCGGCTATCGCAGCGATGATCCGAGGTTCCATCCCCACTTCACCCTGGGACGGATCAAGTCCGATCGTGGGACCGGATGCGACCTGACCGAGATCCTCCAGCGCCGCCAGGACTGGTCCGCCGGCTCGTTCCCGGTCGTCGAGGTCGTGACCTTCGCCTCGACGCTCGGACCCGGGGGTCCCGCCTACGCACCGCTCGGCCGGGCGCGGCTCCAGGGCGAGAAAACCGAGTCCTCGACTTGACATACGCAGGCCGCGCATGCTAATCTAGTGTTCGGCCGTACATAACCCAGATCCAGGCCGGAGGAGCGATCGCCGTGGCCAAGCGACAAGGGACGACCGAGGTGAAGCCGCCCGTGTCGGCGGAAGTGAAGGCGTTGAACAACGCGATCAGCCAGATCGAGAAGACGTTCGGCGCCGGAGCGATCATGAAGCTGGGCGAGGGCTCGCACATGGAGGTCGAGGGGATCTCGACCGGGGCCTTATCGCTGGACCTGGCCCTGGGCGGCAAGGGGCTGCCGCGGGGGCGGATCATCGAGCTGTTCGGGCCGGAGTCGAGCGGCAAGACGACGATCGCGCTGCACGCGGTCGCCCAGGCCCAGCGGGACGGGGGTGTCGCGGCGTTCATCGACGCCGAGCATGCGTTGGACCCGTCCTGGTGCAAGCGGTTGGGGGTGGACATCGAATCGCTGCTGGTCAGCCAGCCCGGCAGTGCCGAGGAGGCGCTCCAGATCGCCGAGATGCTGGTGCTGTCCAACGCCGTGGACATCGTGGTGATCGACTCGGTGGCGGCGCTGGTGCCCAAGGCCGAGATCGAGGGCGAGATCGGGGACAGCTTCGTCGGCGTCCAGGCCCGGCTGATGAGCCAGGCGCTGCGCAAGCTGACCGGCGGGGTCTCGCGGTCCAAGTGCGTGCTGATCTTCATCAACCAGATTCGCGAGAAGATCGGCGTGATGTTCGGCAGCCCCGAGACGACGCCGGGCGGCCGCGCCTTGAAGTTCTACAGCTCCTGTCGCATCGACGTGCGACGGATCGGGCCGGTCAAGGATGGGGAAGAGGTCGTGGGCTCGCGGATCAAGGCCAAGGTGGTCAAGAACAAGGTGGCGCCGCCGTTCCGCGTCTGCGAGTTCGACATGATGTACACCCACGGGATCTCCCGCGAGGCCGACCTGCTCGACCTGGCCATCCTCGACAAGCTGGTGGAGAAATCGGGCTCGTGGTTCAACTACGGTGACCTCCGGCTCGGCCAGGGCCGCGAGAACGTCAAGCAATACCTGCGCGACAACGCCGAGCTGGCCAACGAGATCTCGGCCCAGATCATCGCCAGGCGGACGGCATCCGGCGGCCCGGCCTTCAGCGCCAACGGGGCCGTCGGCGACGACGACGGCGGGGAATGACGTCCGGAACGGGACCCTTGCCGAATTGCGTGCGACCCGCCGCCGTCCCGGAAACGGGACGCGAGCGGGTCTCTCGGTTATCCCCGCGGCGAACCGATCGGGCTGAACAACTCCCCGAGATTCACCTCAAGCCCGGGCAGGACCGGGTCGCCGGGCAAGTTGCCGTCGGGACCAAAGGTGCGAACGGTCCCCGAGGATTCGTAGACGTCGACGACCCGGAGCTTGGGATACACCACCCAGACACAGCGAACGCCGAGCCGGAGGTATTCCACGACCTTTTCCCGCTGGTCCTCGGCACGGTCGCTGGGGCTGGTCACCTCGACCGCCAGGTCCGGCACAACCTTCCATGCGTTGGCATCCGGGTCTTCGGGGGCCGCGGTTGCCAATGCGGAAGCGCTGATAAAGCAGACGTCGGGGCGCCGGTTCCGACCCTCGTCATCGGGCACCGGCACTGCGATCAGCATCTCGATGAATGCCTCGCCGAGGCGATTCGACGCTGCGAACCAGTTGAGCTGAGCGAAGAGCCGCCCGACCACGGTCACGGCGCGGATACTCATCGGCGGCATCTCCACTCGCTGACCATCGATGAATTCGTAGAGAGCCTCGTCCGTCTCCATCGACAGATCGAAGGACGCCTGTTTCGTCTGTAGCTGGCCACCATTGAGGATCGCACTACTCATCGGCTGGCTCCCGGCTTACGCGGCTTGTCATCCGAGGATAGTTTAACAGCGAATCTGCAAACCCGCGGCCTGTTACCCCGGGAAGAGCAAGGGTTCCGGAGGCCGGCCGGCCGGCTGATACAACGCCTCGATCTCGGCGATGTCCGCCATGCGCCTGGTGTTCTCCAGGACCGGCCGCTCCACGCGGTTCGGGCGTTCGTCGTAGGTCTTCCCGTCCAGCACGCGACCCGCCTTGCTCTTCCGGACCCCGCCCCACTGCTTGAAGAAGAAGGGCACCCGGGCCCGCTGGCACTGATCGCGGATCGAGACCACCCAGTCTTTCTCCATCGGCCTGGCCCCGGCGCCGCTCTCACCGCCGACGATCACCCAGTGAATCCCCGCCAGGTCGATCTCGCCGAGGTCCTCCAGCAGCGGCTCGATGGACAGGAACCGGACGGCCGCCGGCGCCTGCTGGAGGTGCCTGATCCGCACCAGGCCATGGGCCCGATCCTCGACGCTGACGCCCCACCAGATGTGCGGCAGCCCGGCCGCGAATTGCAGCCGCGTGCCGAGCATATCCCGCATCCGGGACGACCGCTTGGTCAGCACCTGGTAGGTGTGCCAGTCGGCCCGTTCCATCACGCGGCCGACCGCCTCGACGTAATCGTCGGGCACATCCTTGTGGAAAAGATCGCTCATGGAGTTGACGAAGACCATCTTGGCGGATTTCCACCGCAACGGCTCCGCCAGCTTCTCGGGCACCAGCCGGAGGTCGAACCCGTGCTCGTAGGGGTGGCCCGGCACGCCGCGGAAGCGCTCGGCGAACGTCTCAGCGTAACACCGCTCGCACCCCGGGGTAATCTTTGTACAACCCCTAACGGGATTCCATGTTGCGTCGGTCCATTCGATCGCGGAGTGCTCGCTCATGCGCACCGCTCCTGGCAGGGATTGATCGATGGAATCTGAACGTCTGTCTAATCCGAGCTGAACGCTTCCGAATGGCCCTGGCCAGACGACTTGCCACAGCCAACAGGATCCATCCCCCGGTAACTGAGGCAAGGGCAAGACGATGTCGCTCGACCCGGTGCCCGCAACGGCTCCTGCCGACAGGGCTTCTCGAGCCGGAACTGGTCGAGGATCCGGCCGTCCTCGGTCCAGGCGCGATACGTGAGCCGGTGGGGGGCTGTGTCGATGTCGATCGTCTGATAGGTCGAGACGCCCGCGTAGTGCACCGCGCCGTAGTCGCGGCGGGCCGGGTCGACGTACTTGTCGCCCGAGACGGCGATGACGTAGACCGTCCCCTGGCCCGGCCCGGTGCGGTGGTGGGCACGGAGAGGGTAGGTCCGGAGATAGGCGTGGTCGTGCCCCTGAAGAACCAGATCGACCTGATGCTTGTCGAAGACCGGGACCCAGTGCTCGCGGAGGGCCGGCGTATCGCGCCAGGGGTGGGACGGGTAGACCGGGTGGTGGAACATGGCGAGCTTCCAGGTCGCGCGCGTCCTCGTGAACGTGTGGTCCAGCCATTCGGCTTGCCGGCGCGCGGCGGCCGGATCACACACGGCGGGCGTGCTGTCGAGCACTGCGAAACAGGCATCACCCGACTCGAAGGAGTAGACCAAATCCGGATCCGTGTCCGCCGGGCCATTGTGCGGCAGCTCGAAGAACGCGCGGTAGAGCCGGGGGCCGGCATCCAGGTACTCGTGGTTTCCCGCGCAGGTCATCAAGGGGACGCGGTCGAAGACTCCGGCCGCCCGCAGGAAGAAGTGGTCCCAGTTCGTCCGTTCGTTGCCGCGGTCGACCAGGTCGCCGGCCATGACGAGGAAATCAATATCGGGGTGTCGCCTCACGGCCGTCTCGAGCAGGCGCCCCCAGCGTTCGAGTCCGGTCTGGGCGTCCCCCAGGTAGAGGAAACGGGTCGGACGCCCCCGGTCCGGGGCGGTCTTGACCGCCCTCCACGGTCCAAATCCGCGCGGCGGTTTGACCCCCAGGGCGTAGACATAGGCCGAATCCGGCTCCAGGCCGCGGACCACGACGTGGTGCCGGCGGATGACCGGATCATTCACCACGTTGGGGACTTCCACGCAGGTCGAGTCCCCCTCTACCACGCGCACCTGCCGGCATGTGGGATCGGGCTCCTCGGGAGCCGGTCCACGGCCGCCGTGGGCGGGTGCCCGGACGATGCGGATGGCGGTCCACTCGACCTCGGGGGCGGTCCGCCACGTCCAGACCAGCTCCCGGGCCGGGTCGCCACCGAAGGCGATGGCGACCTGATCGGGCTGAGGACCGGAGACCACGTGCGTCTTCCAGACACGACCGGAAGCCAACAGGGTGGCATGACGTTGGGCGTGGGCCGCCTGGAGCACGATGGCCTTGCTCAGCTCCTTGGGAAGTCGCTCGAACGGCCGCGACGCATCCCAGGCGGCGCTGAGCCCCGGTCGAGCTACGGTCATTCGCCAAGATTCCGACGCGCCCGGATCGAGCCGGATCAGCGGCGGGGGACCTTCCGCGGTCGAGCGCTCCGCGAGCGGCCGGATGAAGACCACGTAGTGGGCCGGGGGCGCCCGATCCAGGCCATTGACCCCCAGCCCGATCGGACCGCGAGCGAAGGTCCGCCGGTAGAGCCGCCAGGTCGCATCGGGATTGCGGAGCCACACGGGCGTCGGCCGGAAACCCCGGTCGGCTAACCAGAACGGGACCGAATCGATCGGGACCGCCACATCCACGATGACCGGCCGGTCGGCCTCGAAGCGGAGGTAGCCCTGCCCCAGGGCCGCCCGTTCCCCGGGTTGGAGCTGGTCCACGATCGCCCCGCCCCGCCTCGCCAGGGCGCTCAGGGCGGCCTCGGACCACGATCGACTCAACCGCCGGCCGACTGCGCGCAAGGCCGCTCCCGGCGAGGGACACGAGTCGCCGGTCGTCTCGATCCCGCAACTCACCGAGGCGACGAGGACGAGGGCCAACCGGACCCGGTCCCGTCGAGTCGTGGCATCCATGACCCCAATCAGCGCCTCCTGCAGGACTCATGGCAACACGCCCCGCGGATCGCGGCGCCGCGATCCCCCTGTCCCCCATCCGGACCCAAAACAACCCGAGGCCTTCTCCCGCATCATGCGGGAGACCCTGGCCTGGGGCACTCCCTCGGCTCCGATCGGGTCAATTCGACTCGACCGGCCCTTGCGCCTGTGCCTTGGCGATCCGGTTGACGAGGTTGGCGGCGTCGCTGGCCCGTCGCCAATCCGAGTACTTGGCCAGCGGCGCCGACGACGTCTCGTCCGCGTAGACACCGACGACCGTATATAAACCATTCAATTCCCCGGTCGCGGCCTTGGAAAACAAACCCGACCGGATCAGTGATGCCAGGTTTTGCTGCCAGAGTTGCGTCTCCGCCAATTTTGCGGTCATTGTGCGCCCCTCGGAAGGATAAAAGAGGCCACCCGTAGGTAATTCGAGGCACGCGTTCCTATCTTGCTCGAACGATCCGCAAAACCGTCGATCCTCGACTCCAACATCAATCCATGACCATGTCATTCGTCCGCAAGGACTTCGGGGCGTCCGGATTATCCTCGATCCGGTCCTAGTCGTATAGACGAATCCCAAATCGATTGGGTTCGGTTCACCAGCCGGCCAACCGCACCGGCTCGATTCTGACTGCCGCACGAGCGATCCTGCCCAGTTCTTGGGCCGCCCGGGGCGATTTCCACGCTCCTGAAGGATCCATGGGCAAACCGGGCGCCGATCGGACAACCGGTCGCCCGGTTTTCCGGCCGCGTGGTTTCTGGGAAACGAAAATCCCTCCCCACCGCCTGGCGGCGCGGTCGGACCCGGCCGGGCCGGTCCACGGCTCCGGGGCCGGAGCTCGACGCGCCCCAGAACTCCGCGCGATGGCCGGACGGCATTTCCCCCCTGTCCATCTTCATTGTACATCCTTCTCCTAGGTCGGCGAGGGGCTTCCTGGTAATTTGTTCCCAACGAGGGCGCTCACCCCTCGAACCTCCCTGGATAAGAGTCCGACCCCCGGCTCTCCGGACTGCTTTTCCCCACAGTCCGGCCGAGCCTCTTCGCGCCGGCGACCACATCTATCCAATTATGGGTGCGTGGCGTCATCTTTGTCAAGCCGTGACCCCGCGAGTCGAGACACTATTAAGAGGCGTTAGGGAAGGGCCATCCGGGCCCTGAGTCGGCTGGAGCCAGACTGCATCGAGACGGGTTCTAGACACAAACTCTTGCCAATTGGCATTCTGCGCCATCAGATTGGAAGTCGGCCCGCCCGCGCGTCTCGGTTGAGAACTTTCAACGTTCGGCTGGCGGCAGGGCCTCATGGGCCAGCGTCAGGGCTCCATGGACGACGACCTCCTCTCGGAGAACGGCCGGCACGATGTCAAATCCCCCACGGAAGGGGGGAAAGACCTGGCGATCGACCAGGCGGCGGATGGGGTCGAACCAGCCCGCCTCGCCAATCAGGGAGACGCCGCCGCCGAGGACGATCCGGCGCGGTGCCAGCAGGGCGATGGCCTGGACCAAGGCAAACGCGACGGCCGCGTGAGCCCGTGCCAGGATGGAGGCCGAGGCGGCATCCCCTTCGCCAGCGGCTTGCGCGACCATGGCCGCATGGATCCGATCCGGGTCGTGAGCGGCCCGCTCCAGGAGGATCCAGTCGGTCGCCCGGTGCTCGATCAGCCGACGGGCATGGTCCTGGGCGGCCTGGGCGATCGCCCATCCCGAGGCGACCTGCTCCAGCTCGAGCCAGCCTGGCACCGGTCCGGACCCGTCCGGGACGTGGAGATGCCCGATCTCACCGGCCCCCTGGCCAAAACCGCGATAGATCCGACCCTCAATCAGCAGCGCCCCGCCGATCCCGCTGCCGACGGTCAGGTACAGCAATGGTGAACAGCCGCGCCCCGCACCGAAGCGGGCCTCGGCCAATCCCGCGGTGTCGGCATCGTTGTGCACGACCACGGCGGGGACCGCGAAGCGATCGCGCAGCCAGTCAGCCAGCGGAAACCCTTCCCAGCCGGGAACTTGATACGATCGCTCGATCCGCCCTTGGGCCGCATCCACCGGCCCGCCGAACCCGACGCCGATCGACCGGATCGGCTGGCCGGTCAGACCCGCCTGGCGGATCAGGTCCGGCAACCCGGATTCGATCTGGTCGAGGATGCCGGCGGCGCCGCGGGAGGGGTCGACGGGCCGCCGCAGCAGGGCCGCCAGCTCCCCGCCTCCCTGACCGATCCCCAGTTGCAGCTTGGTGCCGCCGATCTCGATCCCCAGAAGCCAGGCCGCGCCCATCCGATCAGCTCGCTCCGGCACCGGCGTGGGACAGCTCCTTGGCCGAGAACCGCCGGTACAGGTCGTCAATGACCCAGTGGAAGACGACTTGATGCAAGGATTCGGCCATCCCCATGTCGTCGATCGCCGCATGCAGGCTATGGTGCGCCAGGCTCCGCAGCTGGCCGCCGGAAAAGCCGGTGATCCCCACCGTTGTCAATCCATGCTCGTTGGCCCAGCCGACCGCCTTGAGGATGTTGGGGCTGTTGCCGGAACCGGAGATCGCCAGGAGCAGGTCCCCCGGCGCGGCCAGGTTCTTTAATTGCTCCACGAAGATCCGGTCATACCCCTCGTCGTTGGCCCAGGCCATGATCCCCGCGGTGTTGTCCGTCAGGCTCAAGACCTTCAGTCGCCGCTGCGACTCGAAGTCGCGGAGCGTGCACTTGGCCAGGTCTTCGCACAAGTGCGACGCATTGGCCCCGGATCCGCCATTGCCGCAGATGAAGACGAAGCGCCCCTGATCATAGGCCGCCTCGATCAGCTCACTGAGCCGCTCGATCTGGGCCGGATCCAGCCGTTGGATCTCCTGGCACACCCGCCGGAGGTACTCGGAAACCCCTAACTTGGCACCAAGCATCGATGTGTCACCTCGTGCTTTGGGATGGTCGGCCGGTGGGAGGCCGGTCTCCCGGATCATACCCCGGCGGGGCACGGGCCGTAAAGGCGACCGCGGCGTCTGACCGCGGCGCGTCAGGCTGGTCCCCGTTCAGGGACTGCGCAACGGCTTCGCGGCCGTCGGCGCGGCGATCAGGGTTGCATTGTCCAACTGGCAGACGACATCCTGGAAGTCGTCGTTGGTCGAGTACTCCCAGCCGATGATGTAGCTGTGGGGGATGCGCTGGCCCGAGGCCTTGTCGCGGTTCGGGTAGATCATGGCCTTGTAGGGCTGCTTGGCCAGACGTGAGTTGAGCCGGGCCACCAGGGCCGGCTGGCTGAAGACGCCGCCGTCGTTGAGGCCGTCGTTGGAGAGCCACAGCCCGAAGGGCGCCTCGCCCGGCTCGAATTCGGTCGATGCGCCCGGGTCCAGCGGCGGCGGCAGGTTCTTGCCGGTCCGCAGGTCGTCCGGGGTATTCTTGTAGATGTAGGACCAGAGCTCCCGCTTCTTCGGAGCGGCGTCGGGTCCGGCGGCGGCCGGATACCAGCCGCCGCGATTCCGCGTGGGCAGTCCCAGCGCGATCACCGGCGTGAACCGGACCGGACCGGGTCCGGCCTTGCGGAACAACCCGGGCGTGGCCAGGGCGGTGGTCTGGATCGGGTTCAGGAGATCAGCGAACATCGACAGGCCGTAGCGGTCCTTCAAGATGACCACCCAATCCGGCTCGTTGGGACCCGGTGCCACCTTCGGTTGCTGCGGAGTCTGAGCCCACGTCGCCAGGGCCGGGCCCAGGGCCAGGACGAGGGTGAGTCGGGATCTCGTCTTCATCAACAGACCTCCTCAGTGCGGAGTGATTCCAGCCCGCGACGACTTGGTCCACGGGTCGCAAGGTGCAGACCACTCCCGCCAGGACCATGACGACCAGTCCCAGCAGCGAGATGATCTTACCGACCCGGAACGATTGCGGATCATAGGTATAGACCAGGTGATGCTTGCCGGCCGTGACGGCGGCGCCCTTCATCAGCCGGTTGACCCGGAAGATGGGTGCGGCTTTGCCGTCGATGGTCAGCTCCCAACCGGGATAATACACATCGGCCAGGACCACCAGGCCGGGGGACTCGAGCGTGACCTCGAGCTCGGCCCGCTGGGGGTTGGGATAGCGGACCTCGACGGTCTCGGTCGGCCGCGCGGACCCACCGGGCAGGAAGGGGAGGAGCTGGCCGACCTGGTCGCCCTCGACCCAAGCGTAGCGACGCGGGTCGAAGGCGTGCAAGTTCCGGTCGCTCCAGAACTGGTCATCGGCGTAGGTGATTTCTTGCATGGCCAGCTTCTGCGCATCCCGGGACAGCCTGCCGATCGGCTCCAGTCGTCGCGCGTCGTGGACCACCCAGGCGCGGGGATATTCCTGCCGGTTGCGAAAGACCTGGAAATCCTGCTCCTCGGTCCACTTCTTGAGCGCCTCGGCACCGCCCGGGCCGCGGAAGCGGGCCGGGTCGGGATAGATCGCATCGCAGTCGAGCAAGAAGGCCGCGTAGCCCCGGAACTCGTCGCGCCAGCCGTTGGGCCAGCAGGGGAGGATGAAATAACGGGTGTTCCACATGTTGAAGGATCGGCGTGGGAAGTAAACCACCTCCTTGCCGACCTCAATCCCCAGGGTCCTGGCAAGCTCGGCCGAGCGGATCTTGCGGGGAAACCCCCCGAAATACCACTCGTAGTCGTAGAGCTCGGCGACCCCCATGGTATGCGTGTAGTCCATGCCGAAGGTGATGCCATACTTCGGCTGCACCGTGTTGCGCTCCCACTCCACGAAGTCCTGGGTACGATCGGTGGAAGGCCGTGTGAACCAGATCGGCGGATCCCACTGCGGCATGCGGTGGACCCGGTAGGGACCCGTCGCGGGCTGGGCGCGCTCGGCGTCGGCGATGATGCGGACGACCTCGGGAGTCGTCTCGAACAGGGCCTGGGGGACGGTCAGGATCGAACGGGCGTTGGCCACGGCGAGGTCGGCTGTCGTCGCGATCAAGGCCAGGGCGCCCGCCCACGCCGGACGCGTCCCCACCAGGCGGATCATCACCAGGCCGAGGCCCAGGACGATCCCGCTCTGCCCCAGCGCCCGGACGATCACTCCGTAGGCGCCCTCGGGATCGAAGGGGCCGAAGAGGGAAGAGACGTGGGCCGCCCGGAAGGCCGTCAGGATCGCTGAACGCTCGATCCCGACGCCCACCAGCAGGGCCAGGCTCAGGACCAGCGTCCCCGCCATCACCGCGGTCAGACTCCGGCGGTGCCCGGCCCGGAGCCGATCCCAGCCCAGCCCGGCCAGGGCGGCCAGCCCCAGAGTGGTGAACGTGAACAACTTCGCCGGATAGCGGAACTGGCGGAAGCCCGGCAGGATGGTCGCCATCCACCAGTAGGCGCCGCCGTCGCCGTCGCGGAGGTAGCCATCGAGCCGGATCGGGGTGGAATCATCCTTGTCGAGGGGACCCAGGTCCGCCGCCCAGACCCGGAGTGCCGGCCAGTGCGAGACCTGAGCGAGGAAGCGCGTCGCCCAGATCGGGCTGGTGAACTGGCCCAGGCTCCCCACCAGGCTGACCAGCACGATGAGGGAGAGCCAGACCTGCCACGGCGTTCCCCGCCGGATCGCCACCGCGCCGCAGGCCAGCATGAGGGTCAGGCCGCCGACGTACAGCGACGGCACCCAGACCTTCGGGTGGAACCCCGGCAGTCGGAGCGTATCCATCCAGTAGGTATTCCCATGGAGCTGGATCCCCAGGATGTTGGGCCAGATCAGCTCCACCAGCCGGTAGGGCTCCAGACTGAACGGGTAGATGTCGTGGGGACCCCCCGCGGCGGCGCGCGAGGTCTGCTGCGTGAACTCGACGACCGGGAGGAACTGCGCCGCGGAGATCGCGATCGCCAGCATCGCCGCCGTCACCAATCCCAGCCAGGCGATCCCCAGCGGCAGCCGCCAGCCGTGCCGTCGCCAGTAGACGAGGAATCCCAGGCCGGCCAGTCCCCAGGCGACCGTCACGGCCAGGGGCACCCAGGGCATCCAGGCCAGTGGCAGCGTGGGCGGCAACGGGGTCTTGGGCCGGACCCTGGGCAGCCATTTCGCCAGCACCAGCGTCCCCACGACCCAGCAGCCCAACGCGACGACCAGGGTGGGTCCCCAAACCCACACCCGCGACCAGGCGATCGAACGGCCGGGCCGCGGCTCGGTGCGGCTCCCGCTCCCGGCCGCGGCGGTGCCCTGGCGCGCCCGGCTCCAGGCCAGCCCCGCCGCGTAACCGACGCCCGCGAGACCAAGCAAGTAGGCCAACTGCGGGTCGCCTCCCAGGGTCTGCATCGCCAGGACGACCGCCAGCTCGATCAGCCCCCAGCGCCGGCCCAGGCGAACCCACCGATCGACCGCATGGACGCCCAGCGGCAGCCACGCGGCACCCACCAGGAAGACGATGTTGCAATACTGGAACAGGATCGGGGCCCCGAAGGCGTAGGCCAGACCGCTGAGGGTCGAGCCCACCCAACTGACCTGCCACGACCTCATCAGGACCAGCATGGCGACAAAGGCCATCGCCGTGTGCGCGACGACGTAGACCCGCGCTGCCCACGCATACGGCAGCACGGCGTAGATCAGCTTGCCGGGATAGAGGACCGCCGCGGTCGGATTCCCCAGCAACGGCACCCCCGCATTCTCCTCGGGCTCCCACAACGGAACCCGCCCCGCATTCCACTCCTGCTGCACCCGCTGGTAGAGCGGGTAATAATAGTGCCCGGCGTCCCGGTAGCCGAACTGGCGATCCTGGAAGAAGACCGGGGCATAACAGACCAGGAACAGCACCGCGAAACAACCCACGACCAATACAAATGTGAGAACATGACGCATAATTTTGTCCTTTTGTCCGTGGTCCGTGGTCCCTTGGAGGAGCTGCCGCTCCGTGGCGCCGTCGTCACCCTGCTCAGCTCTCCCGGACCTGGCGAGTCAGCCCGTCTCAGCGAACCACGGACCACGGACCACGGACTAATGCGTTATCCCCGAGGGTGGGCCCTTGATGTAGCGGTCGGCGAACGTGAGGAACGTCGGCCAGTTGGGGCCGGTGGTGTGCCCGCCACGATGCTGGCGGAAGGCGAGCTCACCCTCGATCAGCGCGGTCTCCACGGGAGGAAACTCGGTGGTCCCCAGGTCCTTCTTGCCCAGGAGCGTGTACACCGGGCCAGCGGCGACCGCGGCCAGGAAGCTCCCCTTTTGATCGACCCACTGGCCTTCCGCCCCTGGTCCCTGCGCGGCCCCGTAGCTGATGAACGTGGGCCGCGGGGCGCAGAGGGCGATCAGCTCGTGGGCGTCCACGGGCAGATCGTTCCAGGTCAGCGGACCGGCGTATTTCAGGAAGTTGCCGGCGACCCAGTGGTATTCTCCCTGTCCGGCGACGTTCTCCACCAGCTCGCCGAAGTTGCGGCGATGCAGCTTGGCGCCCCCTTCACCCGACGAACCGATGAAGCCGATGGCGAAACGCCGGTCGTAGGCCATGGCCACCAGCGCCGCCTTGCCATAGCGTGAGAGACCCTCGATGCCCACTTGCTGGGCATCGACTGCCGGATCGGTCTCGAGGTAGTCCAGGGCGCGGCTGGCACCCCAGGCCCAGGCACGCAGCGCACCCCAATCCTCCAGCTTGCGGGGCTGGCCCCTGTTGCACAGCCCGATGATGCCCTTGGTCAGGCCGGCGCCGTTGTCCGCCTGAATGCTGGTGGGGATGATGATGGCATAGCCCCACCCCTTGGCAAGGACCTGGTCTTGCCAGGTGGGTCCACCGGCCATCCCGCGGGGACCACCCGGCTTGGTCGCCGCTTTGGGGGCGGCCTTGCGGGCCGCGCCAGGGCCTCCAGGCCGGAAGCCGCCGAAGCCGAACTCCATCATCACCGGGACCGGGCCCGGCGCATTCGCCGGAGTCGTCACGGTCAACTGAATGTCGACCGTGATCAGCGGATACGCGGAATTGTCGACGTGCCCCACGAGCCGCTTGGTGATCGCCGGCACGGCGCGGTTTTTGTCCTGGGTCGTCTCGATCACGGCCCAGTTCACCCTGGGAGTGTCCCTGGGGACTCGACCGTAAATCTCCCGGTCAAAGTCCTCGACGATCTCCGGGCGCCGCTGAGTCCACCAGACCTCGGCAGAGGTCACCTTCCGGCCGTTCTTCAGGACCAGGGGGTCCGGCAGCTTGGGATAGGGATTGGCCTTGGCCTCATCGTAGTTGGCGGCGTTGGGCGCCTTGGGGTTGTTGGGATTGGCTCCCGGCCGCAGCGTCGTGATGTGCAGCAGATCGAGGATCCGACGATGATCTTGCTGTGCGGTCAGTTGCACCGGTGGAGGCGGACTCGAGTTCGAGCCGGCCGGCCTCGGCCCGGGCTCCTGGGCCGGGACCAGGACCGTTGCGGCGGAGACCAGCACGAGAACCGCGGTCAAGCTCGATGAGCGTGGCATGGGGGAAGTCCTCCCGTAGGTCAGGCTTGAGCCTGACAAGGAACCGGCTCGTGTCCGGCTCAAGCCTGACCTACCTTCTGGCGAGGGAATTGTGTTCACAATTCCGATCCTCCGTGACGGAGGAACGCGATCAGGTCGGCCATGTCTTGAAGACCCAGGGATTGTTCCAGACCTTCGGGCATGAGCGACTGGCCGGTGGAGCGGAGCTGGTCGATCTCGGAACGGAGGATCGACTCCTCGACGCCCTCGGCGCGGCGGAGCTTCACCGTGGTGGCGGTCTCCTCGGCGAGGAGTCCCGAGAGGGTCTGACCGCGGCGGGTGGCCACGGCGACGACGACAAAGTCGGGCTCGATCTCGCGGTTGGGGTCGAGGATGTCGACCAGCAGGGCCTCGGGGGCCCGGCCGGCGATGCCCGAGAGGTCCGGGCCCACCCGATGCCCCTGGCCCCGGTGCTGGTGGCACGTCTGGCAATGCCGGGCGAAGAGCGCCTCGCCCCGGCGTGCGTCGCCAGGAAGCGGCAGGGCGGCCTGATAACGGTCCAGGACGGTCGCTCGTGCCGGCGGCGCGAACTTCGCGAGCACGGCGGCGGCGCGCGACCGCAGCGCGGGGTCCGGAAGGCGTCGCAGACCCTCGCGCGTGGCCGCGTCGAGTTCGCCGGGTGCGATCGCCTGCCGCTCGAGGGCGGCGATCAGGAATTCCGCCAAGGCCGGCGTGCCGGCCAGGGCCGCCAGCAATTCGCGACGGGTCGCCAGGGCCAGGTCGTTCCAGCGCTCGACCGCCCTGGCGGCCAGCGACGGCCGCCCGACCCGTCCCACCGCCCGCGCGGCCGCGGCCTGGACCTCACGCGGTTGGGCCATCAGCAAGTCGGGGATGATGGCCTCGGCGCGATCGGGCTGGCCCCGCGCCAGCACGTCCAGCGCCACCAGGCGGTCGGAGGCCGGCCGGTCGGAGCGGGCGAGGCTCGCGGCGACTGGCCACAGCGCCGCCAGGCGCTCAACCGCGGATTTCAGTTCCGGCGGCGCCGCGGCGATCCAGGCGTGGAGCGGCGGGCCCGACCGCTCCAACCCCTCGGCCAGCCCCGCGAGCAGGACCAGCGCATCGAGCCGCGAACCCGGATTCGCGTGGTCCACCCGGTCCCCGATCCGCTCGAGCAAGGCGGCCAGCTCCGGCGTGCGGCGGCGGACCCCGACCATGGCGGCGCACTGGGTCAGCAGTTGGCTCCGACCCTCGGACGGCTTGATCCGGTCACAGAGGGGAAGGAACGCCAGGGCCGAGTCGGATAATCCGCTGAGGATCGCCAGCCGCATCCAGGGATCATCCGCGTCCCGGGCGGCAATCCGCCCCAGGGCCTCCAGCGCAGCCGGTTCCTTGTCGCAGTGGTCGCCCAGCGCCAGCGCGACCTGGAACCGGACCCGGACCGCCGGGTCGTCGACCAGATGGACCAGGCTCGTCGTGGGGTGAAGAAAGGCGCGCAGAGCGTGCTCGCGCAGGCCCGGATGTGGGTCACGAGTCATCCGGCTCATGAGCACCTCGTCGACAGGGAAGATCCCCACGAGGGTCCACAAGGCATGGAGCCGCGCCAGGGCATTCGGCGACTCCTTCAAGACGGCACGAAGCAGAGGCACACTCGCTGGTTTCTGATGCCGCGCCATCCACTCGAATGCGCCGCGCTCAACCAGCAGCCGCTGCGCCGTGGTGCGCCACCAGGCATTGCGGTTCCCCAGCAATGCGACGAGCATCCGCTCGTCGGCCTGGCGCAGGTTTGGCCGGCGGACGCCGGCCGCGGGCTCCGACTTCGGCCGGATGCGCCAGATCCGCCCGCGGTCGTGCCAGCGGCGAAACTCGACGTGTCCCCGCGCCCCCTCGGGTACGAACTGCGGATGTTCGATCAGCTCGCGGTACATGTCGACGACATAGAGTGCCCCGTCGGGCCCGGTCGCCAGGTTGACCGGCCGGAAGGCCGGGTCGGACGACGCCAGGAACTCGCGGCCCGGCTCGACCCGGCGGGCGATGAAGGTCACGCCGGCCGGCTCGAGCACGCGCCGGTGCACCAGGTTGGTCAAGGGCTCGCACACGAAGGCGTTGCCGTGGTACGACTCCGGCAAGAGGCCCCCGCGCTCGATCAACGGCCCGCAACTGGCGTTGAAGAACGCGACCGACTCGCGGTTGAACCGGGCCTGGGGTGGGCTGATCGCGAAGATCCGGCCGCCGTCGGCCGGGTCCAGGATCGAGGCGACCGACGACGTCTCGGCCAGGTACGGATTCCGGCTCAGGGCCCGCTGCTCGAGCACGACGTGGCGAATCGGGATCGTGTTCCAGGAGGGAAAACGGTCTCCCCAGTCGCCATGCGCCAGGCCGAACTGGCTGAAGCCGGAGATGGCCTCGACCCAGAGGGCGATCGGCCGGCGCACCTCCTCCCCCTCAAGTCCCGCCAGAAAGTGGAACCGCACATCGCGGTGGCGGATCGAGACCACCTCGCCCGGCGGATCCTCGGGGGTCCGGATCGCGCCGTCGCTCCGGCCGTTGGCGGCATAGATCCGATTATCCAGTCCCCAGGTCAGTCCGTTGACCCGCAACTGCGTGTTCCCCTCACCGAAGCCGGTCAGCACCACCCTCCGCTCGTCGGCGCGGCCGTCGCCGTCGCGATCGCGGAGGAACCAGATGTTCGGCGCCGCCGTGACCAGCACGCCGCCGAAGCAGGGCAACACGCCGTTGGGATAGGGCAGCCCGTCGGCGAAGACGGTCGCGTGCTCGTAACGGCCGTCGCCGTCGCGGTCCTCCAGCAGCCGGACCCGGCCCGGCGGGCCGCCCGAGGGGTAGTCGGTCATCTCGGCCGCATACAGCCGCCCCTCCTCGTCCCAGGCGATCGCCACCGGGCTGATCACCTCCGGCTCGGCGGCGACCAGCTCGATCGTCAAATCGGGATCGGCCAGGACGAATGTGGGCAGGGCCTCGCGCGGCGATCGCGGCACGACGAGTGGACTCTCCGCCAGCGCCGCCGCCGAGAAGAACCACAGAACGGCCCATCGAGATCCATGAAGGGTAATAAATTTCATAGTTCAATTAGTTTGAAGATTTAACCACGAAAGACACGAATTGCGCGAAAGAGAATAGGTTAAGGCTCACGGCGGGGTCGGGAGACCCGCGCCGAACAAAGAATTTTTCGTTTCGTGCCTTTCGTGTATTTCGTGGTTCAATCTTCATCAGCTCCCACTGAAATCTCCCATGTCGGTCGTGGTGCTCATGGTTGATTTCCCTTGTGCGTCTCCTGCGGGTTCGGCTCGGGAGCCCCCCAGAGCAGGAGCAGCGCCAGGAAGCCGAGCATCGGCAGCAGGCCGGCCAGGAGCGTGACCAGGGCATAGGAGCCGGTCCGGTCGATCCAGCGGCCGATCGGCTCCTGGACCAGCGCCGTGGTGGTCCAGGTGAGGAAGCTCAAGCTGCCGGTGACCCGGCCCATCCGCCGCGCCGAGAGTTCCTGGGTGAGTGCATAATAAGTGGGGAACTGGCCGAGGGAGCCGAAGCCGATCACGAGCAACGTGGCCAGGAACAGCCCGGAGGCGGGCAAGGCGGCGGCCAGAACGCTCAGGGCGGTCAAGAGTGAGCAAGCCAGGAAGGTCGCCATCCGGGCCGCGTGGACCGACCAGCCCCGGCCGGCCAGCCACTTGACCAGGAACCCGATCGTGAGGCAGCCCACGTCCGTGGCCACATAATAGGCGATCGAGAAGACCTGGACCTGCTGCTGGGTGTAGGCGTATTGCTCGCGGAGCATGCCCGGCATCCACGCCCGGAAGTACTGCCAGCAGAGGTTGATGGTGATCACGACAACCACGAGGGCCAGGAACCGGCGGACGAACGTCCGCCGGCCGGCCGACGGATCGGCGGCCCGGAGATCGTCCGGGAGGGCCGCGCCCGGGAAGTCCTCCTCGGGGGGCAGTTCGGGCGAGGCCGGCGTGAGCTCCAGGTCTTCCGGCCGGATCACGCTCAGCCAGGCGACGACCCACACGACGCCGATCGCTCCGATGACGCGGAAGGGCAGACGCCAGCTCTCCGGCGCGTCGCTGGCCAGAAGCAGCACGACGATCGGCGTGGCGATGGCACCCAGCGAGGCACCACTCTGGAGGATGCTGTTGCCCAGCGGCCGATCGCGGCGCGCCAGCAGGCGCTGTGAGGTCACCAGGGCGCAGGGCCAGTGCCCGGCCTCGAAGAACCCCAGCAGCACCCGGCAGGTGAACAGCTCCCAGTAGCTGGTGACCCAGCCGGTCACGAACCCCACGGTCGACCAACCCATCAAGACGGCCGGGTAGAGCCAGCGCGGGCTGATCCGATCCGCGACGAACCCCGTGACGATGCCTCCGACGGCGAACGCCATCCCGAAGCCCAGCTCGAGCCGGCCGTAGTCCGTGTTGCTCAGCCGCAGCGTCGCGAGGATCTCGCTCTTCTGCTGCGCCAGCGCCTGGCGGTCCATGTACATGAGCATGGTCGCCAGCAGGAGCAGGCCGCAGATTCCCCAATCTCGGAGCGCGGCCTGCCGCTCGGGGGTCGCCGTGATCGCGCCGGGGCTCGAGTCCATATCAGCCTTCCCAGGAACGGCCGTCCCAGCCGATCACCCGCTCGAGGAAACTCACCACATCCTGGGAGAAGACGCGGAAGAGGGTCTGCCCCTTCTCGGCGGTGGCCCGGCGAGGGTCGCCGATATGACCGTGGACACTCCGCTCCCGGGTGATCCAGCCCCGGGTCGCCGGCTCGAAGGCCGCGCCGGGCGCGACCGGCTCGATCGCGCTGAGATCGCCGACGAGGCTCGGCGCCAGGTGCAGGATCATCGAGGTCTCCCATTCGCAGGCGTGGGCCATCCGCTGCTGCGCGATCGAGGGGTCCGCCTGGTGCGGTTGACCACCCAGGAGCCAGTAGGTCGCCGCCAGGAGCAGCAGGTCGTCGCGCTGCCGATAGCGCTGGCGGGCCTCGAAGACCGCCTGCTGGCTGGGCAC
>JAJPJC010000216.1 GCA_021324445.1 Isosphaeraceae bacterium | reverse complement strand
CTGTCGAATTGCCGCCGCTTGAGCAAGCACTACGAGTACTGGAACGAGACCGGCGAGGCGATGGTCCAGGTGGCGATGATCCGCTTGATGCTACGTCGCCTGACCACCGAGACGCCAGGAGCCATGGCTGCCTAGATTCCCGCGCCCGTTCTCAGGCAAGAGCCTCGTCGAGTCGGGTGAGACTGGGGTGGTGTTCAGCGAGAAGTGTCCGTTTCTCTCGGTGGGCCGGGCCACTGAGCTGCGCATTGGGGGCGACAGGAGGGTATCGCAGGAACTGGTCGCCGGCACGTCATCGGATGAGCCTGGGCGATGGACGACGGAGCGTGGCGCTGGTACGATGCGGGTATGGAGGCCCCCCATGATCGAACTGACCGAGCAGCAATTGCAGGCGCTCGAGGATTCCGAGACCAGCTCGCTCCGCCTCGTAAACCCCCGGACCGGGGAGACATTCGTCTTGCTCCGCCTCGATGAATACGAGCGTCTCGAGCACGACGAGTATGATGATAGTCCCTGGACGAGAGAGGAACTCCACGCCTTGGCGTGGGAAGCGGGCAAGCATGCGGGTTGGGAGGACCTGGACGAGTACGATGATTTCCCGGATGAGCCATGAAGCGGGGTGACGTGGTCCTCGTTCGCTTCCCTCATCCGTCCGGCGTGCGCGGGAAGAAGCGACCGGCAGTGATCGTGCAGTCCGATGCCTACGCAGGGGTAGTCGGCACGCTCGTGGTCGCGGAGATCACGAAGAACTTGACGATGCGAAGCGACCCGGCCTGCCTGTTCATCGAGGTGAACACGCCCGATGGCAAGGCCACGGGGTTGGTCCGCGATTCGGTCGTCTCGTGCCTGGTGCTCGTAACCGTGTACGCGGACGCCATCGCTCAGGTATTGGGGAGGTTATCGCCGGCCATCAGACAGAAGCTCGACGACTGTCTGAAGGCTGCGTTGGCACTGCCATGAACGCCGCCTAACATGGCGATGCAGCGGACACGCCTCTCGGCGGGCCGCTGATCTGGGTCGGTCGGGAACCGAATCCACTCTTCGGTTCCCAACCCCTTTCCGGTTCTCCACGCTGAGTCCCTCCAGGCTGGTCACAAGCGACACCTCATCCGGAAGCCCATCCCCCACCAACCGATTCCTACAAATCGAAGAAGATTCACGCAACTGGGTGCCGTTCCGTGCAGATCATCCCGGTATCCCAGGCGCTCGGGCTGCGCGCTCAGTTGGTCTGGCGTCTCGACGGCCTCGAAACCCGGCAACCCGGTCGATGCACGAGAACGACACGAGGAGCCTCTGCCAAGGATGCCCACTCAGGGTCTGTTCCTCAAGGGATCTGAGCCCCCGAATGGGGGCGGTGGTCAAGAACCAGGGGCGGCAGCCCCTGGGAGCGTTCCGGCGCCCCTCTCCCCTGGGGAGAGCCCCGCAGGGGCGACCGTCACCCCTGTCGCCCCTGCGGGGCTGCTGGGAAGAGAGGGGGGGCTCGGCGCTCCGCGGTCGACCAGGGGCTGCCGCCCCTGGCTATTGACCGCCGCCCCTCCGGGGCTTTGGGAACCGACTCTCAACAGATGGCACGGCGTCAAACGTCGAAAACGGACCGAACGAACCCAGCGCCATGCAAGCATGATGATCCAGCAGACGCGGAGCGCGAGGCTATTTTTGACCGAACGAACCCAGAAAACTGAGTTTATGTACAGTTTATTCGGGGCGCCGGACGCTAAAATTGACCGAACGAACCCAGAGGCAAGAGTGCATGCAGAGACATCGAGGAATGGTGAGGACGGTCAAACGACAAGGCGGAGCCCACCGACGGGACGAAGGGATTCTGACACTCCGGGGCCGTGGGCTCGTCGTGGGCGGCGGTGTCCAACCCGTCCGTCCGCTGAGCTTCGGCATTGCGGCCGCTCCGCCGCGGACGGTATTGGTAGAGACTCGGATGCACGCGGTCGCTCACGCCGGAGGTTGCAGTTCATGAGCCCCATTCGGTCGGCGCGCCGGGCCGTAGCGACGGCATTGGGGGGGATGATCCTCGCCGCCGTGTTGCCGACAGCCCAGGGGCAACTGCCCCAGCCGCGGCTGACGAGCCTCGCCCGCGCGGGGATGCGCGCCGGCGAGACGGTCGAGGTGACGCTCCGCGGCACCGACCTGGAGGGCGCCAGCCGGCTCTGGTTCGACCATCCGGGGATCCGGGGGACGCACGTCAAGGGCCTGACGTTTCGGGTCATCGCCGGGCCCGATGTGCCCCTCGGGCAGCACGATGTGCGGGCCCTGGGGACTTACGGTCTGACCAATCCCCGCACGATCGTCGTCGGCGACCGCCCCGAGTCGATGGAGGCCGAGCCCAACAATACCCCGGAGAAGGCCAACCCGATCACGATCAACACGGTCGTCAACGGCGAGATCAACGGCGCGACCGACGTCGATTGCTTCGCGATCGAGGGGAAACGGGGGCAACGGCTGTTCCTGGACGTCCAGGCCGAGCGGATCGACAGCCGGCTCGATGCGACGCTCCGCCTGCTCAGCCCGGCCGGGCACGAGCTGGCCGAGAGCCGCGACGTCTTCGGCTCCGATCCCTTTCTCGACGTGACCCTGCCCGACGACGGCCGGTACGTGATCAAGCTCCACGACGCCGTCTACGCGGGATCGCCCAATCACATCTATCGCCTGAAAGTCCACGACGGCCCGCATCTCGACGCGATCCTGCCGATGGCCGCCCCGGCGGGGCTGAATTCGTCCGGCTCCTTTACCATGATCGGCCAGGGCCTGGGCCGCGACGCGACGCCGGATCCCCAGCTCAAGGAGGAAGGCCGCACCCTGGAACGATTGCGCATCGCGATCCCGCTGGGTGACGAGGCCGGGCTGTTGGCCGATTCGTCCCGGTTCTCGCGCCTCTTCGTCCCGGCGGCGGCCGCGACCCGCGAGGGTTTCGAACCCAGCTTCGTGCGGATCAACTGGGCCGGCGCCGCCCCGGTGGTTTCGAACCGGTTGTTCCTCGCCCGCGCGGCTGCGCCGATCCTGCTCGAGCAGGAGCCCAACGACGACGACGCGCATGCCCAGACGGTCCTACCCCCATTCGACCTCTCCGGGATGTTCGACCGGCCGGGCGATGTCGACCGGTTCCGCTTCCCGGGCCGCAAGGGCGAGGTCTGGTGGATCGAGGCGTTCGCCGAGCGGATCGGCTCGCCCGCCGATCCCGCGTTCGTGATCCAGAAGCTTGGCGCCCCGGGGCAGCCGGCACAGGACCTGGCCAGCGGTGATGACCTGCCCGACGTCGGACTCGCCGCCCGGTTCAACACCCAGACAGTCGACGCCGCCCTGCGATGGCAAGTCCCCGAGGATGGCCGCTACCAGGTCCTGCTCAGCGACCTCTATGGCTCCCAGCGCGGCCAGCCGCGCCTGACCTACCGGCTGGTCATCCGCCGCGAGCAGCCTGACTTCTCCCTGATCGTGCTCCCCGAGAATCCCAAGGACGTCGACGCGGTGACGGTCCGCGCGGGGGGACGGGCCGCCGCCGTCGTCGCCGCGATCCGCAAGGACGGATTCGCCGGAGCCATCCGGGTCGAGGCCCGCGATCGGCCGCCGGGCCTGCACGTTCCCCCCGTGACGATCGGCCCGGGCCAGATCGTCGCGCCCCTCGTCTTCGAGGCGAGCGAGCCGGCGCAGAGCACAGTGGAAACCATCACCCTGGTCGGCTCGAGCCGGTTCGCCGATCGCAAGCACGACCTGAGCTACCTCGCCGGCGCGGTACCGTTGGGACCAGCCCAGGCCCATGAGGCCAAAGCCGGCGGGATGACCTGGCCGCCCTACCCGAACCCGATGGTGACCACGCCCGTGATCGCCCCCGCGCGGCTATTCCGCGGCTTCGCGGTCGGCGTCCTCGGCGAGCCATCGCCTCTGGCCCTGAGGGCCGAGCCTCCCAGCGCGGTCGTCCCGCGCGGGGGCCGGCTCACGCTGAACCTCACCGTGACCCGCCGCGCCGGCTTCGACGAGGCCGTGGTCGCCACCGCCACCGATCTGCCTCCCAACATGCCGGCCGCCACCGTCACCATCGCCAAGAAAGCCCAGACTGCGGCCCTGACCTTGTCCGTGCCCAGGAACGTCCCGCCCGGAATCTACACCTTCCTGGTCCGCGGAACCGGGGCTTACCCGTTCAGCAAGGATCCCAAGGCCAAGACCAAACCCAACGTCAGCCTCACCGAGCCCTCGAACCCGATCACCATTACCGTTCACTGAGGAACCCCGCCGTGTATCGCCTCCTCAATAACTCCTTGCCAGAGGGAAAGGGAACGATTGGTGTAGGGACGTCTGGCGGCGGATCCGTGCCCCGAAGGGGCCAAACAAATCAGCCCGGGGCGACGCCCCGGGTCCGTGGGGCAACGCCCCGGGTCCGTGGGGCAACGCCCCGGGTCCGCGGCGACCACCCCAAGCAAAGCCCTGAAAGGGCGACACAAACCGGCCAGTGGTCTGCACCGGTGCCGCCCTTTCAGGGCTTCTTGGGAGAAGGGGCCTCCCGTCCCGGGGCGTTGCCCCGGGCTGGTCTGTTGCAGCCCCTTCGGGGCGGGCCGAAGTGTTTCCCGATCGCAGGCTCTCGACCCCTCGCTTTCTCTCTTGCGTCGTCCTATTTGGGTCTGCTCATCGCGACGGTGCTGAACGCGTCGATGGTGCAGACAACCCTGGCTCAGCCGGCGGCCAAGCCCACCGCCTCGGCTCCCAGGCCGATCGCGGTGAAAGTCCCCAGCCGCACGGAGCCGGTGAGCTATGTCAAGGAGATCTCCGAGATCCTGGAGAACCGGTGCGTGGGGTGTCACAGCTCGGCGCTGACCGAGAGCCGGCTGAACCTCGAGGAGGTCGCCGGCATGCTCAAGGGGGGCAAGCGGGGACCGGCGATCGTACCCGGCAAGGCGGACGCCAGCCGGCTCTTCCAGATGGCCGCGCACCGCGTGGAGCCGGCGATGCCGCCCAGGGACAAGCCGGTCAACCGGCCGATGACCCCCGAGGAGCTCGGCCTGTTGAAGCTCTGGATCGACGCCGGCGCCCGGGACGACTCGGCCGAGTCGGAGGTTGCGGAGCGGAAGTCGATCGAGCTGGGTGAGCTGCCGCCCGGCGTCCAGCCGATCAACGCCGTGGATCTGGTCGCCGACGGGGCACTCGTCGCGGCGGGGCGGGCGAACGTCGTGCAGGTCTACGATGTCGACTCGGGTCTGGAGATCATCACGCTGGGCGGCCACAAGGACCTGATCCAGTCGTTGCG
>JAJPJC010000379.1 GCA_021324445.1 Isosphaeraceae bacterium | reverse complement strand
GCGGTGTCCATGGGAAGCATCCTGGGTTGAGAGATCAAGGACCAGCCGTAGATAACCCAGATCCCTGTCCCTCGTCCAGACTATCAAGATTCCCGCGCCCGTTCTGAAGGAAGCCACGGATCGACGCGGCTGGGTGCAGCAGGGCCGGTCGAGGCTGGCGGCGGGATGATCTTGGGGTGACCGGGGCCATCCGCCGCGATTCACTTGGGCCGGCTGCATTCGAATCGTCCCACACGACGCCCGCCACCGTGATCGTCCGCGTCTCCGGCTCCTGGATGAGCGGAACCGGCAGGTCCGAGAAACGACGCGGTCGGCTCATGGATCGAACAATTCTGCCAGTGCCGCGCCGTATTCCGCCAGGAAAGTCGGCTCGCCGTGGCGCCGGACATACTCGGCATCGAGATCGTTGGCAAAACTCTTGATGTGCTGAATCCCCAGGGCTCGGTAGGTACCGAGGTCGGCCCGGACGCGATTCCGGTCCCAGGGAAGGGGCAGCTTCTTGCCCCGCGAGAATCGGGAAACGTCCAACCAGTACTCCAGCGCCTGCGCGGTGGCCGCGGGGAACACCTCCAGGTTCCGCTCGAGATACCAGAGGCTGTCCGTCTCGTCCTTGCTCCTCTGCTGCGAATACGGGAGATCGTAGCGTCGTCGGGCCGGCGCGAACTGGAGGAAGACTCCGGCCTCGGGTTTGATCGTCTTCGGCGGCGGCATGGTGACGTGGCATGCCAGGTGAGCCACCTGGGCGACCGGCTTCTCGGAGCGAAGGGCCTTGACGATCGCGTTCTCGACCAGGAGGGCCTGATCGGAATCCGAGAGTTCCCGGCAGCGGCTGCAACGGCACCACGACGCGCAGCCATCGCTCCAGTAGTAGTAACGCTCCGTGGTGGGCCGAAGCGCTCGAGCGAACGCCAGGGCATTCTCGACCGCGGTTCGCATCGCGGTCGCGGAATGCACGCAGAAGTTCTGGTCGGGGGTGCGCGTACCGCTGTCGTTGGTTCGAAACAGGGACCGGTCCTTGGCAAACAGCCCGCGGGGCACCAGGTCGCGCATCGCGTGAAAATCGAACTCGACATGGAGTTCCTGGTTCTTGCAGCGAGCGAGGAACTCCTGGCCCGCTTCGGTGCGGACGAACTCCAGGAGTTTCCGGGGCGAGGTGGGGTGGTGCAGGGAGATGGTATTCAATCCGGCCCGCCTGGCTCGGTCGGGCCAGTCCTTCCACGTGAGGGTCTCGGGAACCATGACCACGCCGCGAATCCGAAGCGATGGTTCGGGAGCGATCTCCGCCGCCCCGGCGCGGCGGCCCGCCATGCAGCCGCAGCCCGCGAGGCCAGATATCGCCGTCTGGACGAACGTCCTGCGCGTCAGAGAAGCGGAAACTTCGATTGGCATGTTCAGATCCTCATCCCCAAGGGTGCGGTATCGCCAGGCGCCTGATGACTCAGCAAGTCTAACAGAAACGCGGTTGGCTCGGCTTCCGTGCCGCGGCCCCGATGTTCGACAATTCTTCAACAACCGGGTGGTGTGCCGGTGGCCGGTTGGGGTAGAATGATCCGCCAGCGGATTGTCGCCGGGTTTGCCTTGGCTGTCCCCGCTCCCGCTGGATCGATGGTCCATGAGATGGAACTGCCCCACCGCCGGCCTCGTCGCGATCGGTCTGGCTCTCGCGGTCGCACCGCGAACGACGGCCGCGCCCCCTGCCACCGAGGCGAAGGAGACGCACTGGGCGTTTCAGCCGGTCCGGCGGCCCGGGCTCCCGGCGGTGTCCGACCCGGCCTGGTCAGGCAACCCCATCGATCGCTTCATCCGGGCGCGGATGGACGCCGAGGGGGTCAAACCGGTGGGAGAGGCCGACCGCCCCACCTTGATCCGCCGGCTCTCTCTGGACCTGATCGGCCTACCCCCGACCCCCGACGAAGTGCGGGCGTTCGTGCAGGACTCATCGCCCGATGCGGTCGCCAAGGTCGTTGATGACCTGTTGGCCCGACCCCAGTATGGCGAGCGCTGGGCGCGGCACTGGCTCGACGTCGTGCGATACGCCGAGACCAACGGCTACGAGCGCGACGGCGACAAGCCCCACGCCTGGCGCTACCGCGACTACGTGATCCAGGCCCTCAACCGCGACTTGCCCTATAACCGGTTCCTGATCGAGCAACTGGCGGGCGACGAGGTGGAAGGCTCCGACGCCGCCGCCCAGATCGCCACCACCTTCCTGCGGCTGGGGACCTGGGACGACGAGCCCGCCGACCCGGTGGTGGATCGCTACGACCAGCTCGACGACGTGCTGGGGACGGCCGCGACCGCATTCCTGGGGATCACGCTCCGCTGCGCCCGCTGCCACGACCACAAGTTCGAGCCGTTCTCGCAGGTGGACTACTATCGGATGCTGGCCGTGTTCCAGCCGCTCAAGCGTCCGCAGGACGATCGTGCCGACCTGGACCGCCCCGTCGGGACCGAGGCCGAGCTGGCCGCCTACCACGCGGGTCTTGCCCGGGCCGATGCCGAGTTCACCCGGATCTGGGAGCGGATCGAGGCCCTGATCAGGCCGGAACTCGACCGGCTGCTGGCTCCCCGGGAAAGGTCGAAGAATGGCCAGGCCCCCCGGAAGCGGACGTCCTTGCCCCCCGCGGTCGTCAAGGCATTGCAGACCCCATCGTCGAAGCGGTCGCCGGCCCAGTGGACTCTCGTCAAGGATTCTGCCGCGCAGATCGTGGCCGAGGCTCGCGCGATCGCGCCCGAGGAGGTCAAGGCCGCGCTCCGGCCCCTGGACGACCGGATCGCCGCCATCAAGGCGGCCCAGCCCAGGGAACTTCCTCGCGCCTACATCTGGTATGAGGATGGGCCGAAGGCGCCCGTCACGCGCATCCTCAAGCGCGGCGACCCGACCCGGCCCGGCGCCGCCGTCGAGCCGGGAGTACCCGCCGTCCTGGCGGCGCAGCCGACCGATCCGCCCCGGCCCACGGCCCGGTCGACCGGGCGCCGGCTCTGGCTGGCCCGCTGGCTGACTCGCCCGGAGAACCCGCTGGTCAGCCGCGTGATCGTCAACCGGATCTGGCAGTTCCATTTTGGCGAGGGGCTCGTCGCGTCTTCGAACGATTTTGGCGTCATGGGGGATGCCCCCAGCCATCCCGAGCTGCTGGACTGGCTGGCCGCCGAGCTGGTGGCCTCCGGCTGGCGGCTCAAGCCGTTGCACCGGCTGATCGTCCTGTCGCGGACTTACCAGCGGTCGTCGGCCTTCGAGCCCGCGGCCGACCGGGTCGACCCCAAGGGGACGTTGCTCTGGCGATGGCGACCCCGGCGCCTGGAGGCCGAGGTCGTGCGCGACTCGATCCTGGCGGTGAGCGGTCAGTTGAACCTGCGGATGGGCGGCCCCGGCGTCTATCCGACGCTCCCCCGCGCCGTGCTCGAGGGCCAGTCGCAGCCCGGCAAGGGCTGGGGCCAGTCGGACGAGCGCGAACGAAGCCGGCGGAGCATCTACATCTTCGCCAAACGCAGCCTGGCCGTCCCCGAGCTCGAGCTGCTGGACACCCCCGACACCACCGGCAGTTGCGAGCGTCGGATCGTCAGCACGACCGGACCGCAGGCGCTGACGTTCCTCAACGGGGCGTTCATCCACGAGCAGGCCCGGCACTTCGCGGCGCGGCTGATCGCCGAGGCCGGGCCGCGGCCGAAGGACCAGGTGGACCGAGCCTTCGCGCTGGCACTGGGCCGGCCGCCCCGGACCGAGGAGTCCCAGGCCGCGCTCGAGTTCCTCGACCGGCAGACGCAGCAGATCCAGGCCGACGCCGCCCCGAGCCCGCTGGCGCCCGGTGCGGCCCGCCGCAAGGCCCTGGAGGCGTTCTGCTTGGTTGTTTTGAACATGAATGATTTTGTCTATAACTGATGGCCGCTCCGCCGGCGCGATGCCCGGGAGGGACCGATGGACGCCAGGGATTACCACGACCGACCCAGGGCCCGGGCCTTGACTCCCTGCGGCCGCACGCGCCGGGAGTTCCTCTGGGAGGCCGGCGGCGGCTTCGTCGGCACGGCGCTGACCACCCTGCTGGCGGAGGACGGCTTCTTCGCGCGATCGGCCGCCGCCGCGGATGCGGGACCATCTGTGGCGGGGGCCCTGGCCCCCAAGCCGCCGCATTTCCCGGCCAGGGCCAAGGCGTGCATCGTCCTGTTCATGTACGGCGGCGTCAGCCAGGTCGACACCTTCGATCCCAAGCCCGAGCTGGCCAGGTACAGCGGCCAGCCGTTGCCGACGCTCGACAGCGACCCGGTGCTGAAGGCGCGCAAGCCGGGGACGTTACTGGGGTCGTCCCGCCGGTTTCGACAGTGCGGCCAGGCGGGGATCGCGATCTCCGACCTGTATCCGCACCTGGCCCGGTGTCTGGACGACCTGGCGGTGATCCGGAGCATGTATACGGATACGTTCGCGCACGGCTCCGGCTTGCTCCAGATGAACACCGGGTTCCTGCGCCAGGGTTACCCCAGCCTGGGTTCGTGGGTGACGTACGGGCTGGGCACGGTCAACCAGAACTTGCCGGGCTATGTCGTCCTGCTGGACCATCGGGGCGGCCCGATCTCCGGCCCTCCCAACTGGGGCGCCGGCTTCATGCCGGCGACCTACCAGGGCACCCAGTTCCGGACCAGCGGCGACCCGGTCTTGAACCTGAGTCCGCCCCAGGGGATCACGGCCGCGCAGCAGCGCAACCAGCTCGACCTCCTGGCCAGGCTGAGCCGGCCCCAGGGGGGTGCCGGTGCCGGCCGGGACAACTCGGAGCTGATGGCCCGGATTGCCAGTTACGAGCTGGCCTTCCGGATGCAGGCCACCGCCCCGGAGGCCGTCGCCATCGCGAGCGAACCGGCGGAGACGCGCCGGCTTTACGGTCTGGATCACCCGAGGACCGAGCGGTTCGGCCGGCGTTGTCTGCTGGCGCGGCGGCTGGTCGAGCGCGGCGTCCGGTTCGTGCAGGTCTATTCCGGCGGCGGCCACGGCGACGAGAACTGGGACGCCCACAGCGACGTCAACAAGAACCACGAGCTGCACTGTGGCGAGACCGACCAGCCGATCGCGGGCCTCTTGATCGACCTCAAACGGCGGGGGCTGCTGGATGAGACCCTGGTGGTCTGGACCAGCGAGTTCGGCCGGACACCCACCGGCCAGGGCCGGACCGGGCGCGACCATAGCGCGCGCGGTTTCACCGCCTGGCTGGCCGGCGGGGGCGTCCGAGGGGGCCAGGCTTACGGGATGACCGACGAGTTCGGCTACGCGGCCATCGAGAACAAGGTCCACGTCCACGACCTGCACGCCACGATCTTGCACCTGCTGGGCTTCGACCATACGCTCCTGACCTATTTCCACGGCGGCCGCGACATGCGCCTGACCGACGTCCACGGCCGGGTCGTTCGCGAATTGCTCGCCTGAGTCAACCGAGGCGGGCTTCATCGGGCATCCGACCTGGGGCATGGCCGAGACGACTCGCTCGGTGCCCATCTCACGGTCCGACGATCAGGACCTCCCGGCGTCCTGCCGCTGGGTAAGGACGTTTCCACCCACGCTGGCCGGCGGTATCATGACTCCTGAGGTCATGATTCGGCTCGGGCCGTGGGGTGGGATCACCCGCAACGGCGTGGCACCGGTTGGGCGGCGCAGGCGTTTTTTTCGGTGGGTCTCTGTCTCCGCGCGTCCCCGCGCTGCGTTCAGAAGAAGAGCGGATCTTGGAATACGCGATGCTGGGAGGGCCCCACTCATGGGACTGGACAGCGGGCGACGGAATCAGCTCGGGACACGCGTCGGCGCGGCGATGGGCATGGCGCTGACGATACTGGCGATCGGTGGCGTGGCAAGCCGGGTCGACGCGGGGGCGCCGCAGGGCGTCGGCGCGCCCCCGCCCGACGTCGCCGGGAAGGCCAAAGCCGGCGCAACGGCCAAGCCGGCGCCCGATCCGGTCGGGCTACTGATCAACGATCCCAGGGCGTTCCGCGGCTACACGGTCCTGAACCCGATGAAGAAGAAGACGACGTACTTGATCGACATGGACGGGCGCGTCGTCAAGACCTGGGAGTCCGAGCACCAATCGATGCACGCCGCGCATCTGCTGGAGAACGGTCATTTGTTTCGCATCGCGGTGCTCGCCGGCGGGGAACGCGCCTTCGGCGGTGGGCCGGGCGCGGCCGGACGGATCCAGGAGTTCGCCTGGAACGGCGAGCTCGTCTGGGACTTCCAGTTCCACAATGACAAGCAATACCCCCACCACGACGCCGTCACGATGCCCAACGGCAACGTGCTCATGATCGTCTGGGACAAGAAGACCGCCGCCGAGGCGATCGCCGCCGGGCGCAAGAAAGAGCTGGTCAGCGAGTACCTGCTGCCGGACTCGATCGTTGAGGTCAAACCGACGGGCAAGACAACCGGCGAGGTCGTCTGGGAATGGCACCTCTGGGACCACCTCGTGCAAGACCACGACGCCACCAAGGCCAATTACGGCGACGTGGCCTCGCATCCCGAGTTGGTCGACATCAATTTCGCCGAGAACCCGATGGGCCCCGGTCCCGGCGGGCCCGGGCCCAATGCCATGGCCAAGGCGAAAGCCAAAGCGGCCGGCCCGGCCCACGACGCGGCCAAGAAAGCCGAGGCTGAGAAACTCAAGTCGATCGGCTATGTCGGCTCGCCTCGGCAGCGGTCGCAGCGGATCAACCCGGACTGGACCCACGTCAATTCGGTGGCCTACAACGCCGAGCTCGACCAGGTCATGGTGAGCGTTCACAGCTTCAGCGAATTCTGGATCATCGACCACAGCACCACCACGGCCGAGGCCGCCGGCCATACGGGCGGCCGTGCGGGCAAGGGTGGCGACCTGCTGTATCGATGGGGAAATCCCCGCGTCTACCGCGCCGGCACCACGGCCGATCAGAAGCTCTTCGCCCAGCACAACGCGCAATGGATCCCCAAGGGATTCCCCGGCGCGGGACACGTCCTGGTGTTCAACAACGGGGGACGCCGTCCGGACGGCAGCTATTCGTCGGTGGACGAGCTGGTCCTCCCCGTGGACGAGAACGGACGCTATGCCCGCAAGGAGGGAGCCGCGTTCGGGCCCGACCAGCCGGTCTGGAGCTACACCGCGCCCAAGAAGACGGACTTCTACGCGTTCTTCATCTCCGGGGCCCAGCGACTCCCCAATGGAAATACGCTGATCTGCTCCGGACCCTACGGCACCTTCTTCGAGGTGACGCCCGGAAAGGACGTCGTCTGGAAGTACAAGAACCCGGTCAAAGGCGGGTTCGGGCCGGGCGGTTTCGGCGGCCCGCCGATCCTGGGCCTGATCCTGCCGCCGTTCCTGGAGAATGAGCTGGGGATGTCCGCAGCCCAGAGGAAGCAACTGGACGAGTTTCAGAAGGAGGTCAGCGGCAAGCTCGACAAGGCCCTCACCCAGGAGCAGAAGACGCGGCTCCAGGCGCGGCGCGGCTTCGGCGGCCTCCCCCTGCCCGGCCAGATCCTGTCGGCCTCGTCGCAGGCGATGTTGAGGCTGACCCCCGAACAGAAAGCGCAACTGGACGGGCTTCAGAAAGCGGTTGACGCCAAGCTCGACTCGATGCTCAACGCCGACCAGAAGCAGCGGCTCAAGGAGATGCGCGAGGACTTCGCGCGCGGCGGGCCCCCAGGGTTCGGGCCCGGCGGACCGGGCGGGCCTCCAGGCGGACCCGGTCGACCGGGCGGACCGGGCGGGCCGCCGGGCGGACCGGGCGGGCCTCCCCCCGGCGGACCGCCGGCCGAGAACGCCGTCTTCCGCGCCTACCGGTACGGCCCGGATTATCCCGGCCTGGCCGGCAAGGACCTGAAGCCCGGGAAGACCGTGGAAGAGATGCAACCGAAGGAACCGGAGAAGAAGAACGCTTCATGAGCAAGACCACCCGGCTGTTCCTCCTGACCGCTCTCCTGGTGCTCGTGATTCCGAGCCAGGCCCACGCCTACATCGGACCGGGCGCGGGGTTCGCGCTGGCCGGCTCGTTCTTCGCGGTGTTCGCCGCGGTGTGCTCGGCCGTGCTGATGATCCTCACCTGGCCGTTCCGCCTGCTGTTGCGAACGCTGCTGGGTCTGCGGGCCAAGGCCCGGAGCCGGTTCAAACGGGTCGTCATCCTCGGCCTGGACGGCATGGACTACGGCCTGACGGAGAAACTGCTCGACGAGGGCAAACTGCCCAACCTGGCCGCGATGCGCGACCAGGGGTGCTTCAAGCCGCTGGGCTCGACCGTCCCGCCGATTTCCCCGGTCGCCTGGTCCACGTTCCAGACCGGGGTCAACCCGGGCAAGCACAACATCTTCGACTTCCTCACGCCCGACCTGCGCACCTACCAGGCCAAGCTGAGCTCGGTCGAGATCCGGCCGCCCCGGCGGTCGATCCGCCTGGGGAAGTACCGGATCCCCCTCGGCAAGGCCGACGTGCGGCTGCTCCGCAAGAGCCAGCCGTTCTGGAACATCCTCAGCAAGTACGGCATCTTCAGCAGCATCCTCCGCGTGCCGATCACCTTCCCGCCCGAGAAGCTGCGGGGTGTGCTGCTCTCGGCGATGTGCGTCCCCGACCTGCGCGGCACGCAGGGGATGTTCTCTTACTACACGACCAGGACCCGGCACGAAGGGGAGAAGATCGGCGGCGAGGTCCACCACGTCACGCGCGACGGCCGGACGATCCGGGCGGACCTCATCGGACCCCAGAACCCGCTCCGCATCGACCCGGGTGACCTGAAGCGCCCATTCGTGGTGACGATTCAGGACCAGGACCGCGCGGTGCTCACGATCGACGGCGCGACGTACACGCTCCGGAAGGGCGAATACACGGATTGGATCCGCGTTCGCTTCCGCGCCGCGCCGGGAATAACGGTGCACGGCCTGTGCAAGTTCCTGCTCCTGAGCCCGGAGCCCGAGTTCGGCCTGTACGTCACCCCTGTGAACATCGACCCCGAGCACCCGGTCATGCCGGTCGGCTATCCGTCGGTGTACTCGGTGTACCTGGCCAAACGACAGGGGCCGTTCGCCACGCTCGGGCTGGCCGAGGACACCTGGGCCCTCAACGAGCACGTCATCAACGACGATCAGTTCATCCAGCAGTGCCTCGCCATGGATCGGGAGCGCGAGGCGATGTTCTTCGACGCGCTGGACAAGGTCCCGCGCGGCCTCTGCGTGTGCGTGTTCGACGGCACCGACCGCCTTCAACACACATTCTGGCGCGACATCGACGAGCGCCACCCGGCCCGGCCCGACCCGGCGGTCCTCCAGGATCGCAACGTGATCGAGGATCTCTATCGGCGGATGGACGACCTGGTCGGCCGGACGATGGCACAGTGCAACGGCCGGCGCCGGGACACGCTCGTGATGGTCATCTCCGACCACGGCTTCGGCCCCTTCCGCCGAGGGGTGGACCTGAACCGTTGGCTCGTGGAGAACGGCTACCTGACGCTGCACGACGGCCGCGGTGACGAGGATCACCTCGCCGGGGTGGACTGGTCCCGGACCCGCGCCTTCGCCATCGGCCTGGCCGGCATCTATATCAATGTCAAGGACAAGTACTCGCAGGGGATCGTCGAACCGGCCGGCGAGGCCGATCGACTCCGCCAGGAGATCGCCGAACGCCTCACCGGACTGGTCGACCCGGCCAGCGGGGAGAGTGCCGTCAAGCGGGTGTATGTCGCCTCGACTTTCTACCGGGGTCCGTATCGGGAGAACGGCCCCGACCTGATCGTCGGCTATCAGCGCGGCTACCGCGTCTCGTGGGAGACGGCCATCGGCCGGACGACCGAAGCGATCTTCCACTCCAACACGAAGGCCTGGAGCGGTGACCACTGCGTGGATCCTTCGCTGGTGCCGGGTATCCTCTTCTGCAACCACCCCGTGGAGCACGAGCATCCCCGCCTCATCGACGTCGGTCCCACCGTGTTGAACCTGTTCGGCGTGGCCGTCCCCGACTACATGGACGGCAAGCCGTGGGTCGTGGGGAATGCCGCGGCGAAGACCCAAACCGAGAAAGAAGAGGCTCTGGCGGGCGTCAGCTAGTCATTCTTATGATTGGGTTCACCACGAAGGGACGATCGGGATGGGACGATCGGGATGGGACGATCGGGATGGGACGATCGGGATGGGACGATCGGGATGGGACGATCGGGATGGGACGATCGGGATGGGACGATC
>JAJPJC010000559.1 GCA_021324445.1 Isosphaeraceae bacterium | reverse complement strand
GCGGTGTCCATGGGAAGCATCCTGGGTTGAGAGATCAAGGACCAGCCGTAGATAACCCAGATCCCTGTCCCTCGTCCAGACTATCAAGATTCCCGCGCCCGTTCTGAGGTTTCCGTCGCCGCCGACGGCTCGACCGTCATCCCGGATCTCAAAGTCCGCCCGCTCCAACCAGTCCCGGGGCGTTGCCCCGGGCTGATCTGTTTCGGCCCCTTCGGGGCCAAGATACGCTTCGTCCGGACCCGGCCCCGGTGCCTCTGCGAAGGGGAGCCGGATGCGGATGAAGACGCGACGATCATCGCCGACGAAGCCGGCGGTCGCGGAGCAGCTCGGAGAGGGTCGCATCACCGAGCAGGCCCGGTGCATCAGGCCGCTGGAGCGCGCGGAGCCGCCGGGAGAGGGTCACATAGTCCGGGAAGTCCTTTCCGTCCCTCACCTTTCCCTTCACCTCCTCCCTGGCGATGAGGGAAAAATCGAATCGGTCGCTCCGGCCGATCGGGATCCCAACCCCGAACGGCGAATCAGTCCGCTGGGGCTTGCGGAGCATCTCGGACAGGGTCACGTCACCCAGCAGGCCCTGCACATCGGTCAGCCGGCAGTCGCGGAGCCGCCCGGAGAGGGCCGCGGAGTCCGGCAACCCCTCGCCTATCCCCACTTCCCCTTTCAAGACGATGGACAACACCACACCATCGCACCGCAAGATCGGAATCGCAATCCCGAACGAGGTACTCCCATCGCTGTTCATGCTGGATTTCAAGAGACCGAACTCACCCGGGATCGCTTTCTCCGTGTGCCCGTGGTGGTCAACTGTCAACTCGCGGCCTGCCACCTCGACGATGCCTTTGGCGTTCCCCTTCGCATCCACCACGACGCCGAGGTTTTTGGTTCCGAACTGAAACTCGACGGTCCTCGTCTTCCAGAGCTGCGAAATCAGCAAGGAGACGGAGCCACCTGTTGCAATCAAGGCCATCATGAGGGCCCAGACAAAGCCTCCAACGATCCACTGCTTCTCGTCTGCCATGACTCCCCTCCCCGGAAATGCGACCGAGAACGCCCTTCCCGGTCGAGAACACGATTCGAATCGGGGACTCGACGGACTCACCCGCTCTTTCTCAAGCATCCCCAGGAGCCGTTTCGGACAACCAAACGGTCCAAAAGTGCGGACGTGACGGTCGAGAAGCACACCCGCGTTCCCTTCGGCCCCGCCCGCCCCCGCGCCCGGATTGCCCGCGGCGAGCGCGACCGCCAGGTCCCCTGCGACCGACGGCTCAGCCGCACTGGTCCGAAGGGAGGGCTGAAGCCGCTTGAACCGGCGGCCGCCGATCAGGCCGGTCACCGGACGCACCGCGCCGGCATCGAGGTGGGTGGACAGCCGCGGATCAGGAGCCAGGGTGAGGAAGCCCTATCAGCTTTTTCAGCGAGTCGCGGGCGGCCAGGATGTCGCGGGGGTCGCCAGCCAGCGCAAGCCGGTCGTGCAGGCGATCGATGTCCCGGGCGGTGCCGGCGCCGGCGGCTCGCAAGAGCGGCTCGTAGCCCGATTGCAGCGCATAGCTGGTGTGCAGGGCGCTGGCGTCGACAGTGCCGGGGGCCTCCGTCCTCAGCCGGCGGTGGAATTCGATCTCCAGGCGGAAGAGCTTCTCCAGCGGTGCCACGGCGCGAGCCTCCCAATGGGGTCGGAGCGACCGATTGTGTACTGACGCACAGTATACGTGCGGTCAGACCACTGGTAAAGTGGGTGCCGACCGGAGAGTTGTCTGCGAATCCGGCGGCAGCCGGCGAGGCCAGTCATGTCCGCGCGCGAACGACGACCGATCACCCTGTTCGACCTCCTGATCCTGGCCGGAGCGACCGCCCTCGGCCTGTCGTTGGTCCAGTTTGGCTGGCCGCGCCAGGTCGCCGGAGCCTGGATCTTCACCTGGCCCCTCGCGCCGAGCCACGCCGGCGGCTATCCCTCGAAGACCTGGGTGCTGCCGATCGCCGAGCGCGCGGCGCCGTTCCTACCCTGCCTCGCGGCCTGGACCGGGGCGTTCCTCGTGACAAGGCTTTGCGGCCCTTGTCCTCGCCGGAGGCGACTGCTCAGGCAACCCGGGGTGGTCGCGGCCGTCGCCGCGCTGTCGATCCTGACGATCGAGTCGATGCTGCTGATCGGCTCCGCCTGGTTCGACGGCCGGTTCAAGTTCATGAGACCACCGCGGATCAACGAATTCGTCGCGAACGGCGTGGTCCTCCTCGCGCACCACGCCGGATGGGCCGTCCTGGTCTCGTGGCTCACGCTGGTCCTCATCGGCCAGTGGTATCCCGAGCCGAGCTGGGTCGACCGCTGGGGACGTGTCCTCGGCTGCACCTGGATCCTGGTCGGGCCGGTCGCCAGCCTCTTGATCGACCATGCCCCCTGGTGGGGGAGCTTCCTCAGCGGTTGAGATCGTCCTGTGCACCTTCACACGGAATCGGTTCGCGAGGATCGGGGATCACCTGGGCTGGGCCGCCGCGGCGACGTGGGAATCGGTCACAGTCGGGGTCGTCCCATCGTCGAGCTCGGCCGAACCGTCGTCGGGCAAGACCTGGAGATACGTCCCCACCAGGGCTTCCTCGGTACGGGGGAGCCCCCCGCGCTCGCGGCGATAGAGCTCGGTGGCCAGGAGGACGACCAGATCGCGATATCCCCTTCGTTCCTGATTCCGGACGGAGGGCCAGAGGAAACCGCCCAGCCAGGGCCTGGCGTCGTTGATCGTGACCAGCCAGCTCGCCAGGTCGAGGGGTGAAAGCACGCGGGCGCCGGCCGGCGCCTGGGGACTCACGGGGTAGAGCGGCAGGGTGGTGATCCGCTTCTCGATGAGGAACGAAGCCCGGACGGCTGGCCGGCTCTGCCGCGGCTCGGGGACCTCGACATGCGCCAGCCAGTTGGCAAAGAGGAGCCGGAGGACCCGCCGGCTGCGTTCGGGCTCGCGCATGAGGAAGCGCCGCCCCGCGAAGACATATATCGACAAGTCGCTGGGCACCTCGATGGGACCGAGGTGATAGATCAAATGTTCCTCGATCGCCTGGTAATTGGCACTGTGGGACTGCTGCTCCAGGTAGCGCATCATTTCCAGATATTCCAGTTTGAGCGATAAAGCATCCCACTCGGGACTCGTCTGGCTCGCAAGGGCCTCGTCCAGGGCGCGACGAAGCTGTGGGACCGTCGTCCTGGGATCGGCGGCCCAGGTCGCGAGCCGTTGCCGGAGCTGAGTGTGAATGGTGTTGGCATGATAACGCAGGGTCAGGCTGCCGCGGCGCCGCAGGTGGGTCGTCATGCGGAGGACCGCGCGATAGCAGTCCCAGGCGCCCGCCGGATCACCACTCTCGGCATGCCGCCCACCCTCCAGGAGCGCCAGCCACATCAGCCCGCCGTGAAAAATGCGGTAACGCCACCAGCCGTCGCGGCAGCGTTGCCAGTACGGCATGTCGGCCCTTTGCCAGATCCCGTCGGATTGATCGGCTCCCTGTTGAAACAGCTCGAGCGCGGCGCGATTCGCCTCCACCCATGCGCGGAGCTTCGGGTCGGCCTGAGACCAGTCGACTGTCGGCGCGGCGTTTTTCACGGCCCGGGGCAGTTCAGGCAGCGGTGTGAGCGCTTCGTGGGCCCGGCGGAGGAATGTGAAGGCATTTTGATCGTCAGGAATCGTGAGCTCACGCAGTGCCGCGACATCGAACGGGTCGCCGATGTCGGGCAACCCCCTCAGAATCGTGAACCACCAGAACGTCATGGCCAGCGCCACGACGACGGCCAAACCCAGGGTGGCCCACGCGAGTTGCCGCAGCCTCTTCCCCAGCAGTCGGAGCAACTTGTGCCGCGTGGGACTCACCGCCGCCGGCGCGGGGGTGAGACTCTCTTGTGAGTTCGGCATGAGCCGGACGTCTCCTGGCAAGGCGGGATCCTTGGTCGGATTCTCAGGTCATCCTCCACCAATTCGTCGGACTTTCTACGACAATTGTCAGATAATTTGAGAACAGGATCAAGGGGAATCCTCCGCGAGGAATGGCCGAACCAGGCGGGGCCGCCGAGCCGGTCACGACGGCCCGGCCGTGGTCAAGGAACGCCGGCTGCCTCCAGCAGCTTGCGGTACGCCGACTCGGGCCGCAGTCCGATCAGCCGGTCCACCTCCTGGCCGCCCCGGAACGCCACGACGGTCGGCACGGAGGAGACCGCCAGGCCGCCGGCCAGCTCCTGGTTGGCCCCGGCCTCGACCTTCAGCACCCGGGCTCGACCCTCGTACTCCCCGGCCAGCCGGTCGATCACCGGGGCGGGTTGCCGGCAGGGACCGCAGTGCTCGCCGTAGACGTCCAGCAGCACCGGCACCGGCGAGCCGACGACCTCGGACTCATACTCGGACTGGTTGATCTCTCGAACCATGATCCACGTCCTTTCGCGTTGGCGGTTCGTAAGTTCGTCCCTTCGGGCCGGGGCGATCGACCGGAGGCCGTCGCACCGTCCCGGGAGAGAATGCGAGCGCGGACGGTTCCGGTGGACAGCCTGCCCGTCGGACGACCGGTTCGAGCCGAGATGACGGGGCTGCCCGGCCCTGGGCGAGGCGTTAAGAGTCTGTCTCAGAAGCCCGGTCTGACGGTTGTAGGGTGGGTGCAACTCACCAACGGGAGACCTTGGCAGCCTTGATGATCGGTGGGTTTCACCCACCCTACGACAGCGATTTCCAACCCTTCCGGGACCGACTCTGAGTGCTGGGCTCGGCCCGGTGGACCACCGGGCCGACCTCTACGCCCTCGGCGTGGTGCTCTACGAGTTGCTCACGGGCCGGCGGCCGTTCCGGGCCGCCGGCGTTGGGGAGTTGCGCGAGCAGAACCTCCGGGAGGATCCGAAGCCGCCCCGGTCGATCGAGCCGGATATCCCCGAGGACTTGGAGCGGGTCTGCCTGCGCTGCCTGGCGAAGAGGCCCGAGGACCGGTACCCGCGGGCGGATGACGTGGCGCTGGATCTGCGGGCCTACCTGGGGGCTTGAGCAAGAGGTGAATGGGTCGGCCAGTGCCTGATCCACCTCGCCCTCCCGAACATGGCGTTGTTTTCGGCGCCTCTCAGTGTGATCCCGTCAGGCCATGACTTCGAAGAGATGGCCGTTCGGGTCGCGGAAGAACACGCGTCCGTGACCCCCCAGGAAATCGGTAGTCTGCAGGTTGGTCTGGTCTTCCGGGTCGTTGCCGAAGACCAGGCCCCGGGCGCGGAGCCGATCCACCACGGCGTCGAAACCGGGTTCGTCGACGCGGAATGCGATATGCTGGCCCGGAACGTCATCGGCGGGGAAATACAGCAGTGCCCCGGACTCACCCACGGGGAGTCGGAACATCTCGCCGTCGGGACCATCGGGAAACCCCGGGGCCAGTCCCAGGATCTCCGCCAGAAAACGACCCGACGCGGCCACATCCCGCGCCAGCACTCCGATGTGATCAATCGCGATCATCCTCACCTCCTCAGCGTCCAGGGACCGAGTCCCGATCCCTCATCAGTTGATAAAGTTGGACGTACTTGGGCCTGAGCACCCGTTTGGTCTGTTCAATCTCTTCCTCCGAGGCCGCACCGGGTAGAAACGGTTCCGGACCGGGCATAAAGTCGACCGGTTGCCAGAAGTGCTTGAGATATCCGAACAACTCCGTGACCACAGTGGCAGGGAGGTCATTTGCGCACGACCGCATGCATCTGCTGCAAGAGCCGACCAGCGTCGTGGCAGAATTGTAGCCGTACTCCTCAAGAGTGCCGCGGCGGGGCGGAGCAGGGCGCGCTCGCTCCCAGGCGTGGCGATCGTTTCCGGCAGGGGAGCCGGCTCGCCTCGGCCGCCCGCTGGGACTATCTGGCCTCCGGCCGCCGCCGGCATTTCGGTCGCGTCGACCGCGATCCCATCGGGCTGTGCGTGCCGCGAGGATGCGCCGAGCCCGGCGAATTCCCCGGGGATGGGGATCGCCACCGGCACGAGGATCACGCCTTGCACCAGAACGAGCAGCCAGGCCCATTGTTCGGTCTGCGGCGAGCGCAGGCGCATCAGCCGCACGCAGACCGCGACTGCCAGGGCGGCGAGCGACAGCCCGGCCGAGGCGCGCAACAGCCCGATGACGATCCACTCCGAGGCGTGAGTCATGGCTTCCTCCTCTGGTTCCTCGCAGCTTCCGATCGCTGCTGGGCCTGCGCCAGCAGTTCCTTGAGCCGGGCGATCTGTTCCGCGGTCAGCGTCTGCTCGCTGAGCAACCGGGCGACGAGCGGGACGACATCACCGCGGCCGATCTTGGCGACCAGCTCGCGAAGGTGGCCGACTGTCACCTGGTCGCGCGACACAGCCGCGCGATAGCGGGCCGGCCGGTCTTCCGAACGGATGACGAGCCCCTTCTCGGCCAGCCGGTTCAGTCGCGTCTGCATCGTGGGGTAGCTCACCGGCTTGCCATACGCCGCGAATTCTTCATGAGCCTCGCGGATCGTGAGCGGCCCCTCAGTCCACAGCATGCCGAGGATCGCCATCTCGCCCGCCGCCACCCGGATCGCTCGACGACCCATCGCTGCTCCTCGCTCGGCCAGGTTTATGACACGCGTCATGTGGCCGATTCTATGAGTTTTGTCATAAAACCGCAAGCCCCCACCCCGCGAGGGCTGGGAGTCGTCCCGTCCGGCGCCCGCATCCCTTCATCTCAACCCCGACCAGTCAGCGAGTGTGGCGTCCACCTTCCATGGGCGGGTGCAGCACGGCTCTGGTGGGGTTGGCTCGTGGTAGGACGGCTCTCCCGAGCCGTCGGCTGGGACGGCTCGGGAGAACCGTCCTACCAATCCACCCGTCAAGCGAAGAGGGACGGAACACTAGGAAGGAGTGTCACGTGTCGAATAAACTGACCGGCATGGTCACGCTCGGCACCGGCGGCTCGCGCGGCATCGGGGCTGCTATTCCTGAAGGACTTGCGATGAAATCGTTTCGGATCGCGGTGATTCCCGGCGACGGTATCGGTCAGGAAGTCGTGCCCGAAGGTTTGCGCGTGCTGGAGAAGGCCGCTGGCCGGTTCGATCTGGCGCTGGCGCTCGATCATTTCGAGTTCGCCAACTGCGACTATTACCTGAAGCACGGCGCGATGCTGCCCGACAACTGGAAGGAGTTGATCGGCCGGCACGATGCCATTTTCTTCGGGGCCGTCGGCTGGCCGACGAAGGTGCCCGATCACGTCTCGCTCTGGGGTTCGTTGATCCAGTTCCGGCGCGAGTTCGATCAATACGTGAATCTGCGGCCGGTGCGGCTGATGCCCGGCGTCCCCTGCCCGCTGGCCCATCGCCAGCCCGGCGAGATCGACTTCCTGGTGGTCCGCGAGAACACCGAAGGCGAATACTCCTCCGTCGGCGGCCGGATGTTCGCGGGGACCGAGCGCGAATTCGTCGTGCAGGAAGCGATCTTCACGCGGACCGGGGTCGATCGCATCCTCAACTTCGCGTTCGAGCTGGCGCAGTCGCGGCCGAAGAAGCATCTGACGAGCTGCACCAAGAGCAACGGCATCTCGATCTCGATGCCGTTCTGGGACGAACGGGTCGTGACGATCGCGCCACGGTATCCCGAGGTGCGCGTCGACCGGTACCACGTCGACATCCTGACCGCGCATTTCGTCCGCAACCCGCATTGGTTCGATGTGGTGGTCGCGAGCAATCTCTTCGGAGACATCCTCTCCGACCTGGGCCCCGCGTGCACCGGGACGATTGGCATCGCGCCCTCGGCGAACCTCAACCCGACGCGCAAGTTTCCGTCGCTGTTCGAACCGGTCCACGGCAGCGCGCCCGATATCGCCGGCCAGGGCATTGCCAATCCGATCGGCCAGGTCTGGTGCGCGGCCATGATGCTCGACTTCCTCGGTCAGGCACCCGGAGCCGATGGGGCGCGCTACAAGGACGCGCATGACGCGATCCTCCGCGCCATCGAACACGTCTGCGAGCACGGGCCGCGGACGCCGGACATGGGAGGCACCGCGTCCACGGAGGAGGTCGGCCGGGCGATTGCGGCGGCGATCTGAGCGGTCAGGGGGTCCGGCTCTTGCTGGCATCGGGCGGGGATGCGCGTTCCAGCGCCGCGATGGACTTCTTGGCCGCATCGCGCACGCTGGCATCGGAGTCCTCCCGGACAGCCCGGAGCCTGGGGATTGCCGCGATCGCATCCTTGCCGAACTGGCCGAGTGCCTCGGCGGCCCCGAGGCGGATGGACCGGTCGGTCGAATCGAGCGCGCGGACGAGGACCGCGACCACACCAGGCGCTGCCGCCGAGTTGGGAGCGATCCTGGCCAGCGCCCGGGGGATCGCGATGTGAGCGATCGCGTGCTGCCGCGACGCCAGCACTTCCTCGTAGACGGTGATCAAGGCGGGGACCGCCGCGACGGCCGGCGGCCCGATTTCGCCCAGCCCCTGCACCGCGGCGTTGATCCGACCCAGCTCGGCGAAGGCGGCGCGGGCCTCGTCGGGCAGCGTCCGGACTCCGCCCAGCCCGCGCAAGGAAGCCATGATCCGCTCGATCTTCTCCGGGGAAATCACCTCGATCAGCGCCGCGATCGCCTCCCGGCTCGGTCCCATTTTGCCCAGGGCCCGGGCCGTACTCCGGGCCGGCTCAGGGGAGACCGACCAAGACCGATCGCGCTCCCGGCCGAACGGCTCCTTCAAGACCTTGATGAGGGCGGGAATCGCCCCGCGCGCGTCCGGCCCGATCCGGCCCAGGAGATCGGCCGTGATCGCGCGGACGTTGCGGTCGGGACTGTCGAGAAACCCGATCAGGGTGGGGACCAGGGCCGGGTGGGGCTGGGCCGCGTGGAGCGCCTCGGCACACGCCCCGCGGACGTTCATCTCGTCGCGCTCCATCAGCGCGATGAGAGTAGGAATCTCGGGATCGAGACCTGGGCCGAAAGGCACGAGGGCCCGGGCCGCCGCGGCGCGGACCGCAGCCGACTCGTCCCGCAGCGCCGCCACTAACTCAGGCGGAGGATTCACTCCTGGGGCGATCACGGCCAGGCCGATCACCGCGGCGGTCCGAACGCCGGGATCCGGGTCGGACAACAACGGGATCAGGCCGCGCATCGCGACCTCGAACCGCTTTTCCCATGGGCCCGACGCGGCCGATGCGGTGCCCGAGTCGCGCGCCTGGCGGACCAACCCGGCCAGGGAGGTGATCGCCTCGGCGCGGACCTGGGCATCCTCGTCGCCCAGGGCCTCCCGCAGCGCGGCGATCGCCCGATCGATCTCGCGGTCTCCCGTCGCCCGGCGCAGGTTTTCCGCAGCCAGCCGCCGTTCGTCGACCGTCCCCGAGCGGATCAGCCGCACGGATTCGTCCCGCTCCAGGTTGTCCCAGATCGTCGACCCGACCCAGACGATCAGCGCGCCGGAGGCAACCAGGGCCAGGACGCCCTTCACCCCGGTTCGGAGGCGGCTGTTCCCTTCCGTCGGACTCGAGTCCACCGCGCGATCGGACATGGTGCCACTCAGCTCCGGTCGGCGACCGTGAAATCCGGCCGGGGCTGGCGGGGAGTCGATCCCGGCCTCCTGGCGCGCGCGAGCTTCCGCCGCGGCGCGGGCGGCGGTTCCCCCGGCCGATCGGATCGGGCGTCGGCGCGATTCCCCGGGCTGAGCTCGGTGTCAATCCGCAGGTAGGTTTCCAGCCGAGCCAGGGTGACCGGCCCGACGCCGCGGACCCGGGCCTGAAGGTCCTCGAGCGAGGAGAAGGGCCGCAGGGCCCGGGCTTCGACCAGCCGCTGCGCCAGCGCCGGACCGATGTGCGGCAGGGCCGCCAGCGCCTTCAGCGGCGCCTTGTTTGGGTCCAGGATCAGTTCGGGCGGCCTCGCCATCGGCTCCCCTTCCGAGGGGTCGCCCCGGCCGGCGAGGGCCAGTCCCAGCCCGGCGACGATCACCAGGCCCGCCAGCAGCAACCGGGCGCCCCGCGGCCAGCACCAGGGCACGATCGGCCGCGCGCACGCCCGCGGCGGATCCTTTGGTACCGGTTGCGAGCTCAATCCCGCGCCACTGGACATCCGTTGCGTAACTCTTGAGCTGACTTGCTGTTATGCTGCATCGTCCCCAGGGCTCCCAGAGTAACGAGCCAACCGCCGCGCGATCAAGCGGCGATTGGGTGATGGCGCCGGGAATCTGCCGGAGGGATTCACCTCGATCGGCGCCACAGGCCGAGGCACGGCCGGGGGAGAAGGTTGTCGTGATCGTGGAATCGCTCAATCCAGCAGGTTATGCTGAACGTCACGTCAACCCAGGACACCTTGACCGATCCCTGGAGGAAGCCCGGGCTAAGTGCAGGTTATGCTGAAGCTCACGTCAATCCAGGACACCGATTACGGTGGCAAGGACGTCGGTCAGGCTGTCCAGCCTGTCAGGACTCGGACGTCAGGCTGGACAGCCTGACCGACGTGGAGACGAGGACCATGATGAAGATTCGCAGCGGCGCGGTGATCGTCGGGTTGTGCGCCGGATGGGCGCTGGGCGTGGGTCAGTGGGGCCAGGTCCTGGGTGCCGAGGAAAAACTCCGCGTCCTGATCGTGGACGGGCAGAACAATCACAACTGGCGGGCGATGACCCCGCCGATGAAGGCCGAGCTGGAGGGCTCGGGCCGGTTCACGGTGGACGTGGCCACCACGCCCGGCCCGAGGGCCAAGCCGTCGGCCTGGGACGCGTTTCACCCCGATTTTGCCAGGTATGATGTGGTGCTCAGCAATTACAACGGCGAGCCCTGGCCGGCGGAGGTCCGCAAGGCGCTGGAGGACTATGTCGCCAACGGAGGGGGTCTGGCGATCATCCACGCGGCGAATAATGCGTTCCCCGACTGGCCCGCCTTCAACGAGATGATCGGCCTGGGCTGGCGGAGTCGGGATTTCGGCGACCGGCTCACGGTGGATGAGTCCGGCCAGGTCGTGCGGACCCCCAAGGGGCAAGGGCCGAGCTCGGGGCACGGCGCGCCCCATGCCTTCAAGGTCGTCGTCCGCAATCCGAACCACCCGATCACCCGCGGCATGCCCACCGAGTGGATGCACGCGAAGGACGAGCTCTATCATGGCCAGCGCGGGCCGGCAGCGCACCTGGAGATCCTGGCCACGGCCTATTCGGCCAAGGACAAAGGGGGCACCGGCAGTCACGAACCGATGATCTGGGTCATCCCTTATGGCAAGGGACGCGTTTTCACCACGGTGATGGGCCACGTCATGGGCAGCGAGACGACGGCGATCCGATGCCCGGGCTTCCGCACCGTGATGCTCCGCGGCACCGAGTGGGCCGCCACGGGACGGGTCACCATCCCGATCCCCGAGGATTTTCCTGTTAGTCATTAGTTATTTGTTATTTGTTATTAGTCATTCGCAGTTCTGCCCGATCCCGTCGCGAGGCGGGGCATCGAGGTCGAGGCCGCGAGGCGAATGGTGGGGAGGAGGTTGGAGACCGCACCACCAATAACAAATAACATGCAACAAATAACAAAGAGGACGACCATGTCGCTCTCCGTCGGCGCGAGTTACGATGAGATCCCCTACGAAGGGTTCGCGCTGTACCTGATGCACCCGAACCACCTGGCCGCGCTGGGGCGGCTCTACGCGATGACGCCGCCGGAGGTCGAGAACTGCCGGGTGCTGGAGGTGGGCTGCGCCCGGGGCGACAACCTGATCCCCATGGCCTTCTCGCTGCCCCGGGCCCAGTTCGTCGGGATCGACGTCTCGCCGCGGCAGGTCGCCGACGGCCGGGCCGCGATCGCCGAGCTCGGCCTGGAGAACATCGAGCTGCACGAGCTGAGCATCCTGGACGTCGGGTCGGACTTCGGCCGATTCGACTTCATTGTGGCCCATGGCGTCTTCTCGTGGGTCTCCGAAGAGATCCAGGAGCGGCTCTTGCGGTTCTGCGCCGAGGCCCTGACACCCCACGGTCTGGCTTACATCAGCTACAACACCCATCCCGGCTGGCACATGGGGGCGATGGTCCGGGACATGATGTTCTTCCATGCGCGGGAGCTCACCGGCGGGCGGGAGCGAGTCCGCGCCAGTCGGGACCTGCTTCGGATCCTGTCCCGGGCGCTGCTGAAGGGGGAGAGCCCCTATGCCCGCGCCCTCAGGGAGGAAGCCGACCTGATCCTGTCCCGGCCCGATTCCTACCTGTACCACGAGTACCTGGAGGAGTCGAACCGGCCGATGTACGTGCACGAATTTGTGGCCCGAGCCGGGGCCGCCGGCCTGTATTATGTTGCGGAAGCCAAGTTCGGCAACATGGCCGCCGCCCAACCTCCCGAGCTGCTCCGCCCCTTCGGGGATTCGGCGGACTGGCTGGCCCGCGAGCAGTATTACGACTATCTCAAGGGTCAATCGTTTCGACAGGCGGTGCTCTGCCGGGAGGGCGTTGCCTGTTCCCGCGCGCCCACGGCGACCGGACTGATGTCACTCCGGATCGCCGCCCTGGTCCGCCCGGCCCCGGCGGGCTCCACGCCCAGCCCCGACGGAGCGGAAGAGTTCCGGAACTTTCACGGCGACTTCGCCCTCTCCACCAACGACCCGGTCATCGGGACGGCCCTGCGGATCCTGGCCGAGACCTGGCCCCGATCGCTGCCGTTCGAGGCACTCTGGTCCCAGGTCCAGGACCGGCTCGCCGGCCGAGCCGCCGGGCCCGACCACGCCAGGCCGTCCCGGCCCGCGGCTTCACCCAGCCAGCTCGCCGAGACCCTGCTGGCCGCCGCCGCGAATGACTACGTCGAGGTGCAGGTCCTCGAGCCGGAATTCGCCACCGCGATCGGCGAATTCCCCTGCGCCAGCCCGATCGCCCGCCGCCAGGTGGCCGCCGGGCCACGGGTGGCCAATCTCCGCCATCGGATGATCACCCTGATGGATTTCGATCAATTCATCCTCCCCCGGCTCGACGGCCATCGCGATCGATCCGCGCTGCTGGCCGAGCTGCAGACCGCGGTCCAGGACGGGGTCTTCACCATCCAGGCGCAGGGGCGGCCGATCACCGACCCCGCCGAGACCGAGCCCTTGCTGGCGCGCCAGCTCGAGGAGAGCTTGCGGCGATTCGCCGTAGCGGCTCTGCTCGTGGGCTGAACCGGCGAGAGGAGTGGGACAGCCGCCGTTCTCACAGCCCGCGATGGCGCGGGGCCCGCCGGATGACGCCGGAAGGCCAGTCGGGATAGGGATACTGCGATCCAGACCCGAAGACGCCCAAAGGAAATCCGTAGGCGGTCCCGGAACCGTATCCGCCGATCCAACCGGGATAGCTGGAGTTGGTCATCCAGTCCCAGGGCGTCCAGACTGAGCCGGAATAGCCGGAGTTGGTCATCCAGTCCCAGGGTGTCCAGACCGAGCCGGGATAGCCGGAGTAGCCCATCCCGCTCATGTTGAAGTACGGCCCGTAGCCGTACCCAGAACCGTAGCGTGGGCCGTGGTAGGCGTACCCACCGAAGTACGGGCGGCCGCCCCAGGATCCACCGCCGTGTCCGACGCCGCCGTGTCCGCCGTGCCCGCCCCGGGCGAAGGCGGATGGACCGGAGACAATCCCGGCGGCGAGGACCCCGGCCAGGACCAGGATCGACCACCGCCCGCCGCGCTGCCTTGAGGATACCATCACCGGACTCCTGTTCGCGCTCCTTTGCTGCTGTCATCTGGAAATGGCAGGCCCCGGCCGGGTGACCTCGTCGGGCTTCGCCGCCGCCCGATACTCTTGATTACGATTCGAACGGAGCCAACGGTGCGAAGCGTCCGGCCGATTTTTTCGGATGATGGGTGACCGGCACAGTCGGGCACTCCACCGACCGCGAGGGTTGCCCCGACCATCGCCGCGCGGCAGAATGAGGCGCGGGGGCTTCCGGAGCCTCCGCCCCCGGGTCGTGCCGTCGGTCCGTGGGAAGCCGCCCACGAATCGAATCCACTCTCCCCCGAGCTCGCTCCATGACGATCCTTCGCGCGGCCGCATGGCTGGCCCTCGTGTCCCTGGCACTCGGCTTCTCCCGCTGGCCCGCGGCAGCCCAGGAGCAGGCGGACGTGATCCTCCACCATGGCAAGATCGTCACGGTGGATCGGGCCTTCTCGATCCGCCAGGCCCTGGCGGTCAAGGGAGATCGTCTGATCCGCGTCGGGACCGATGAGGAGGTCTTCACGACGCGCGGGCCGAGTACGACAGTGATCGACCTCGGGGGCAAGACGGTCCTGCCCGGCCTGATCGATTCGCACGTGCACCCGTCCGACGCCTGCCTGACCGAGTTCGACCACCCGGTCCCGGAGATGGAGACGATCCAGGATGTGCTCGACTACATCCAGTCGCGGGCCCGGGCGCTGGGCCCCGACCGCTGGATCGTCGTACGCCAGGTGTTCATCACCCGGCTCAAGGAGCAGCGCTATCCGACCAAGGAGGAGCTGGACCAGGTCGCACCCCAGAATCCCGTGCTGTTCGCGACCGGCCCGGATGCCTCGGTCAACTCGCTGGCACTGAAGCTCAGCGGGATCGACAAGGACTTCCGGGTCGAGGGGGCGGGCAAGGTGGAGAAAGACCCGCGCACCGGGGAGCCGACCGGCATCCTCCGCAACTGTAGCCGGTACATCAAGGCCACGCCCTCGGACCGCAAGCCGACGGCGCAGGACCAGGACCGGCGGCTGATCGCCTTGCTCAAGGACTACAACTCGGTCGGCCTCACGTCGATCATCGACCGCGACGCCAGTGATTCGGAGATCGACCGCTACCAGCGGCTGCACGAGGCCGGCGCGCTGCCGGTCCGCGTGGCGATCTCGCGGCATGTTGAGACGATGGGCCCCCTCGAAAAGGTCCTGGCGGAGATCCGCAAGACGGCCGAGCACCCGCTCCGCCAGGGGGGCGCGCGGCTCCGGATCGTCGGCATCAAGACGTACCTCGATGGCGGCATGCTCACCGGCAGCGCCTACATGCGCCAGCCCTGGGGCGTGAGCCGGATCTATTCCATCGATGACCCGAGCTACCGCGGCGTGCTGTTCATCCCCCCGGACCGGCTCCTGTCGATCGTGCGGGCGACCGTCGCGGCGGGCCTCCAGTACACCGCCCACACCGTCGGCGACGGCGCCGTGCACAACCTGCTGGACGCCTACGACGCGGTCAACAAACAGATGCCGGTCGTCCCGACCCGGCCCTGCATCACCCACTCGAACTTCATGAGCCGCGCGGCCATCGAGACGGCCGCCCGGCTGGGCGTCGTGGTGGACATCCAGCCGGCCTGGCTCTACCTCGACACCCGGACCCTCGTCGCCCAGTTCGGCTACGACCGGCTGCGGTACTTCCAGCCGTTGAAAAGTCTCTTCGAGGCCGGCGTGACCGCCGGGGGCGGCTCCGACCACATGCAGAAGATCGGCTCGCTCCGATCGATCAACCCGTATAACCCGTTCCTGGGGATGTGGGTCACGATCACCCGGCGAGCCAAGGGCTATGAGGGACAGCTCCACCCCGAGGAGGCCCTCAGCCGCGAGCAAGCCCTCCGTTTCTACACCATCAACAACGCCCGCCTCCTCTTCCTGGAAGATCGGATCGGGTCGCTCGAGGCGGGCAAGCAGGCCGACTTCGTCATCATCAACCGGGATCTCCTGACCTGCCCGGAGGACCAGATCAGGGAGATCCAGGTTCTCGCCACGTATGTCGCCGGCGGGCGCGTCTTTGCTCCTCCGCGGGGCATGCGCTACGACGCGAGATAAACGATTCCTTAGTCTGTTCCGTAAGCCCCGGAGGGGCGATCGGACGTAGCCAGGGGCGTCAGCCCCTGGACCGCGGTACCAGGACCCCGCGCCCCAAAATCCATCGCATCCGCCGCCGCCACCGCAGGCTGTGCCTGCGGTGGCGGCGGCGGATGGCCCACAGGAAGGGGTTGGGTGGGTGGCGCGGCGGTTCCCCAGGGGCTGACGCCCCTGGCTACGTCCGTCCGCCCCCTGCGGGGGCTTCAGGAACAGACTCTAATCTTGAATTTCGGAGACTCTGGTCATGCGAACCAATCGGCGGCGGTTCTTGGGCGCGTCCGCGGCGGGCGGCGCGCTGGTGGGCCTCGGCGAGCTGGGCTTCCTGTCCCGGCTCGGGCCGGTCTCGGCCGGCGAGGCGAAGTTGGACCCGAAGGTGGTGCGGCTCCAGCCCGAGATCGAGCCCCTGGTCCGGCTGCTGGAGGAGACCCCGCGCAACCGGCTGCTGGAGGAGGTGGCCGGGCGGATCCACAAGGGGCTGAGCTATCGCGAGGTGCTGGCGGCACTCCTGCTGGCCGGCGTGCGCAACGTCCAGCCGCGGCCCAGCGTCGGGCACAAGTTCCACGCGGTGCTGGTGGTCAACTCGGCACACCTGGCCAGCCTGGGGTCGCCCGATACCGACCGCTGGCTGCCGATCTTCTGGGCGCTGGATTACTTCAAGAGCTCGCAGGCGCAGGACGTCCGCGAGGGGAACTGGACGATGGGCCCGGTCGATGAGTCCGCGGTTCCTCCGTCGGGCCGGGCGCGCGAGGCGTTCGTCGCGGCCATGGACCGCTGGGACGAATCGGCGGCCGACGCGGCGACCGCCGGGCTGGCTCGCACCGCGGGCGCGAACGAGGTCTATGAGCTGTTCTTCCGCTACGGTGCCCGCGACTTCCGCTCGATCGGCCACAAGGCCATCTACGTGGCCAACAGTTGGCGGACGCTCCAGTGCATCGGCTGGCAGCACGCCGAGCCGATCCTGCGGTCGCTGGCCTACGCCCTCTTGATGCACGAGGACGGCAACCCGGCCCAGCGCGACGACCCGGCCGACCGCTCCTGGCGGCACAACCAGTCGCGGGCCGCCCGGATCAAGGAGGGCTGGTACGCGGGCAAGCCGGATTCGGCAGCCTCGGCGGATTTGCTCACGACCTTGCGCAAGGGCTCGGAGGACGACGCCTGCGAGCAGGTCGTCGAGCTGCTCAACCGCGGGGTGGCGCCCCAATCGATCTGGGATGCCCTCTTCGACGGGGCAGGGGAGTTGCTGCTGCGCCAGCCGGGGATCGTCTCGCTGCACGCGGTGACCTCGACGAATGCGTTGCACTACGCCTACCAGGCCAGCGGCGACGACCTGACCCGCCGGCTGCTGATGCTCCAGAACGCCGCGTTCCTGACCCTGTTCCGCGGGGCACTCGGCGGCCGCGGCAGGGTGCGCGACGCCCGGATCGACCAGCTCGAGCCGGCCGGCACGTCGAAGTCGAAGGATTGCGCGGAGGCGGTCGCGGAGATCTTCGCCGAGGCCAGCCGCGACAAGCTCGCCGCCGCGCGGCAGGCGCTGGCCTACTTGCAGGCCGGACACGAGCCCGAGCCGCTGATCCACGCGGCGCGGCGGCTGGTGTTCCTCAAGGGGGACGATCCCCACGATTACAAGTTCAGCTCGGCCGTGCTGGAGGACTACTACCACGCCTCGCCCGCCTACCGCGAGCGCTACCTGGCCGCCAGCCTGCTCCTCCTGCCGGGCTCGGCGGATCGGGACAACAACCTGGTGAAGCGCACCCGGGCGGCGCTGGAGGCGTAGGCGAATCGGCCTGACCGGAAAAGGATCGTCACTGGGCTGACTGGCCCCGCTGCCGGCCTCGGCGCCCCGAGGCCGGCGGATGCGGCTTGAGGCTCACGACCAAGAGCAGGTCCACGATCTCGATCGTCCCATCCGGTACCCCCACGGCGATCGTTCGGCCCGTGGTGGAGAAGCTAAGTAGCTCGGGATGGTTAACGGGGATCGAACGCCCATCGGCGAGATGGAGGTCGAATGACTCGAACGGCCGCGCCTGGTGCAACTTACGAAGTTGTTCGATGGTCATGAGGATAGTCTATCCCCAGCCCCGCGCTGTTTCAAGAAATCGGCCGATGGAGGAACCGACGTGTTTCGCGGGCCAACTCGCGCGATGATGGTGATCGGCCTGGCCGCGACGGCCGGGGCGGCGCAGGGGAGCCTCCCGATCGCGACCTTGTCCGCGATCAAGGAGGCGACCGTCATGATCGTGACGTCCGCCGAGGATGACCCGGGCGCGACTCAGTCAGGCTCGGGCTTCTTGATCCGCGCAGAGGGTCAGACCGGCTACGTGGTGACCAACGATCACGTCGTCAGTCTCCCCAGAGACGTGTCCGACACGCCGCCCCGGATTCAGGTCGTGCTGCGGAGTGGGACTCCCCGGCGGCACGAGGTCCCCGCGGAGCTGGTGGCGACCGCCGCCGATCCCGACCTGGCGATCCTCAAGCTCGCCGGGATTCCGGAACTGCCCACGCCGATCGATCTCCTGAAGGAGGCGGAGCTGGTCGAGACCCGGCCCGTCTACAGCTTCGGCTTCCCCTTCGGCGAGGCCCTGGCCGCGGGCCGGGGGAATCCCGCGGTCGTGGTCAACACGGGGACCCTCTCGAGCGTCCGTCGCGCGGCGGACGGGAGGCCCTCCACCGTCCTGATCAACGGCGCGCTGAACCCGGGCAACTGTGAAGGAACACGGCGGTGACCAGCCGCCAGGGCTGGTGGTCGCAGACGACGGATGGCCCGAAGTTCGCTCCCCACTCGAGCCACGGCTGGGCATTCGGTGTGATCGCGGGCACGCCGCTGGCGACCATCGCCACCAAGACCGCGAAGCAGGCGACGGCGATCACGAGCGTGAGGACGGCGCGCCAAGCGCCGGTCCGTGACCCGGTCCGGCGGCGCGGCCATCGGGCGGGCGCCGAGGGATCTCGATCTCCGCCACCAGGATATCCGGGTCCGGGTCGGAACGAGAGGGCGTCTTCACTCGATCACGACCCGCCCGGGCTGAGCTTGGCCGCGGGGTTCTTCGATGGTGATCGAGCGGTCGAGGAAGGCGGTGATGGTCTCGGCGTTGGTGCGGAGGTGTTCGGTGACCGCGCTGACGGTGAATTGGCTGCGCCCCGGGGCGAACGCCAGGGGGAGGAGGATCTGGTCGGCCGAGTGAGGGTCGACCGCGGCGCCGGGGATGCCTCGAAGGCGAGCAACTGGTCGACGGCCTCGTCGGCGACAGCCTCCGACGGCTTGCCCCGCGCGCCGAGTCCGACGAAGGTGGCGGGCACGGCCGCGTCGTGCTCGGCGGTCAGGCTCAGGGCGGCCCCCTGTCCCGGGCTGGGCCAGTGGACCAGCTCGATGTCGGCCGCCAGGCCGTGCGCGTTCAGCCGATGGAGGGCGCGGTCGCGCATCCGGCGGGCGATGTCGTCGCGGAGGTTGGCCACCCCAGCCGTTCCGACCAGCCGGGACAGGGGGCCGCGGTCGGTCAGGGTCCAGGGCCGCGGCTGGGCCGGCTCGACCCAGGCCTCCAGCCGGCCGCCGCCGCGGGGATAAAAGCCGGCCGCGGGCATCGTCAGGGCCAGACGCATGCCGAAGGCGGCGAGGTAGGCGCACCAGGTTCGTTCCAGGAACGGGTAGGCCGGCGCCTTGGGGTTGAACGTCCCGCCCTCGAGCACCACCCGCACGGGGTCACGGCCGCGCAGGGCCAGGGGCAGGTGCAGCGTCTGGAGCACCAGCCCGGTGGACCCGGCCGTGCCGATGTCGATGGTCAGGTCGCGCGGCTCGTGCGGTCCGGGCCGAAACGTCAGCTCGCGCGCGCCGACCGCCGCGCCGGTCACCGCGGCCCGGCCCAGCTCGGCGGCCGCATCGACGGCCGTCTTGTGCTGGGGACGCAACCCGGGCTGGTCCCGGTTGGCTCGGATCTTCACCATGCGGAACGGCCGACCGGTCAGCAGCGAGAGTGTCAGCGCAGTCCGCAGGATCTGCCCGCCCCCCTCACCGCGCGAACCATCCAGCCGGATCGGTTCGAGCTCCCCGCGCCCAGTCGTGGAATTCGCGGCCATCCCGCGCAGCTCCCCGCCACCCGCCGGCCGCGGCCGGAACACGTGGTGAGGGGCCGCGATCGACTCGGCTCGGTGGGCCGCATGCGCCCGCCATCGCCGCGACCCGGCCCCAGCCTGGAGATCCACCCTCGTCCGGAACGGCCGCTTCCCAGACCCGTTCCACTCTACCGGCTCTGGTTCCGGGAAACCATCCATGATCCGTGCTCCATCCGCCGGGGCGCGGAGTGCTTGCTGCGAGCAGACCGCACCACGTATCAATGGGGCGATGCAGGGGATGGCGTCGGCGACGGGGGCGGCGGCGATCCGAACTGGCGTTTGAACAGCTTGGGGCGATCGTGGTTCTTGGACTGGTCGGCGAGCACGCCGGGCAAGTTGCGCGAAGCCCAGATCAGGATCAACCGCTGGTGGCTGGGACCGCTCTCGGCAGTGGCCTCGCTGAACAGGAAGCTGCCCAGGCTGCGCTGACTCTCCGGGCGGCAGCCCATGATCGCGACCTGACCGTTCTCGAGGACCAGGTCGGCGGCCAGTTCGGGGATGGAGTCCTCCTGCTGACCGTCGCGGATGCTCAGCTCCTGGGGGGCAAACCCCGTCGCGTTGGGCAGCGCCGGGAAGGTGCGCTGGAGGGGGCCGTGGTGGATCTCCGGGACCAGGCGCAGCGCGACGCCATGAGCCCCGTCATGCCGGGCGGTCACGCGGATGAATCCGCTGGCGGCCTGGTAATCCTTGCCCGAGACCCGGTTATCCTTGTTCACCAGCAGACTGATCTGGGCGACGGGCTCGCTGATGCTGATCAGGCTCTGCTCGCCGCTCTCGATGAACAGATTCGTGGGCACGACCTTGGGATTCCGCGGCTCTCCCTCCTTGAGGATCGTCTCGACCTCCCGAGGCATCTCGCCGGTGACCCGGCCGATCCGGAGGCCGTTGGCTTCGTTGGCCTTCCGCACCGCCGGCGCGACCACCTGCTCGTCGGCCACCCTCCAGATCACTTCGTTGATCGCCGGGTCACGGAAGGGCCGGTTGAGGATCACCACGCGCAGCCAGCAGCGCCTCGGCTCGATGACCTGGCCGCCGCCGCCGTGGCCGCCGATCCGGTTGAAGACGTTCTGGGGCCGGCTCTCGGTCTTATCCAGCGTACAGCCCGCCACGATCAGCAGGCCGATCGCGCTGGCCATCGTGGCCGCCCCGATCGCAATCCGCCACGGCATCCGGCTCATCGAGCCCATTGCGGAATCCTTTCCGCGCGACCTCGGGAGAGATCCTCTTGGTACGACCGCGTGCGAAGCTCCAGATCCGACCCACGAGATCACGGACATCGCGCCGCGCCAGCCCGACGGCCCGCATCGAACCTGACGGGACTCGGGGGGAGTCTAAGCCGATTCGGCCCGCCCGTCAACCACAACCGCCGGACGGATGGCTCTCGGCTCCGAGGAGAGTCCCGCACGCCGGGCCCGCGGCCTGGCTCTCCTGGGGGCGTCGGCCCCGTGGGCCGCCGACCCCAGCCACCCTGGCGCGGTGGGGCAGCCGCCCTCGACTTCCTCTTGCCAGCCGCGGGAGGCTGGCCCACAGGGGTGGCTGGGGTCGGAGACGGCGCCAGCCGGCGGAGCCCCCGGCCGACCGCCAGAGATCGCACGCAGGGATCCCAACCGGACGGGACCACGTTGAAGTCTGCGTGCCAGCGTTCGGAATCGTCAGCGTTTGCACCGCTTCGGAAGGCCGGCATCCGATCTGGATCGATCGCGAGCCATGCCGCCGGCGATTCTTCCTGGAAAACTCACACGAACTTCCACCACGGTGCCAGCCTCCCCGGGTAGACTCCCACGAACCACACCAGGAGCGGGAACGCTGGGACTCTCCCCGCGCCGGGTTCGCGCCATTGGCAAGGGCCTTCCGAAATGGTCCGGTGGGGATCGCTTCATCAGGATGGGTTTTCCGCGTGCAGTGCCTTCTGGCCCCACATTCTTGACAGAGACACGATGCGGTTCAATAATCAGCAAGGCCGGGACCGTGGGGATCGGCGTATCAGAGGACTACTGGTTCATTCGTTTGAGCGAGCGCTGGGTCAGAGCCTGGGAATGGAGAGCGCCGCCGTGGGCCCGTCGTCCGGGCCGGGTGGATGAAGTGGAGTCCGATCATGGTCCAGCTCCCGCATGATCGCTGTTCCCGTGCCGGCGTGCCCGCGCGGCGCAACCGCTCGCGCCATTCGACGAAGTGGTATCGATACTTCAACTCCGTCTGTTCGCGTTATCGCGTTCACGCCGCCGGCCGGGTCGGCACGGCGCCGGTCGCTCCCCTCCGGAAGAGCTGAGGACCGTGCCGGCCGCAGCGCTGCACGCCCCGTCACGATCGAAACAACCAGGCCCGGTGACAGCCCGCTCCCCGCGCGACCGAGGCCTGTCACGCTGACGGGCCGCGCTGGCGGTCCCGTTTCGTAGCCCGGCCAGCGCCGAGCGGGAACGGCCGTCCCCCGCTCTGGTCCGGCGGTCTCGATCGGGCCCGAAGTCAACGGAACTCAATGCAGCCACGGCACCGGCCGCACGTCGCTCCTCGCGCGAGGAGGGTGGGCCGTGTGCCAGCACATCTCTTGGTTTCGAACCGTCCACTCTGGGAGGATCCGTCCATGAAGCGCCAGAGCGATCGCAGCGGCTTCACGCTCATCGAGCTTCTCGTCGTCATCGCGATCATCTCCGTTTTGATCGCGCTGCTGTTACCCGCCGTGCAGTCGGCCCGGGAGGCGGCCCGCCGTGCCCAGTGCACCAACAACCTCAAGCAGCTCGGCCTGGCCATGCACAATTACGCGGGGACCTTCGGCTCGTTCTCATGGGGGCAGGGACCCACCAACTACAACGACTGGTCGGCCCTGGTGGCCGCCTTGCAGTTCAGCGAGCAGGTCCCCCTGTTCAACGCACTCAACATCATCTGGGGGTCGGCTCTCCCCAATGGGACTCACTTCCCGGACCCGATCTTCCACACGAGTAATGACCATCACGAGGGGATCAACCACACGGTCTTCGCGACGCGGCTCGATTTGTTCAACTGTCCCTCCGATGGGCGCGACGCGTACACCTACTCGGTCAGCGATTCCTCCCCTCCGCCCGGCATCCTCATCCCGCCTCACTTCAACTACGTGTCCTGCTCCGGCTCGATCCCGCTCGATGACTGGCAGGCCTTCGGGAACGTCTGCCAGTGCGACGGCTTGTTTTGCCACGTCGACGGCGGCACGGGCCCGTATGGCATCGTCAACGGGCCGCCGACCGGGTTTGTGGTGACGCTGGCCATGGTGACCGACGGCCTGAGCAACACCGCGGCGTTCAGCGAGCGCATTCGCGGGGTGGGCTACACGGCGCTGGTCACGCCCGGGTCGACGGAGTGGGACGGGGGGACGCCCTCGACCAACCTCCATTACGTCCCCGACCTGACCCAAGGGGGGACGTTCGCCGACATCCCGATTGTCTACACCAACTGCCTCACTGCGCCGCTGTACGCCAACCAGGGGGGCTTCAGCTCGAGCCCGCGCCACGTGAATTGGTGCTGGTGGATTGGGTCCTATACCTCGGCCCGATACAACCACACCATGCCACCGAACTCCCGGGTTTGCACCTCCGGAGACGAGAATTTCCACACAGGTGCCTATGGTCCCCTCAGTTACCACCCCGGCGGCGTGAACGTCGGCTTCGGGGACGGCTCGGTCCGATTCATCAAGCAGTCGATCAGCCCCCAGACCTGGTGGGCACTCGGCAGCCGGGCGGGCGGCGAGGTGATCTCTTCGGATCAGTACTGAAAACCGGTGGAGCGAGTTCGTCCGGTTGGCTGACAGCCCGCCGCGGGTGCCGGCGCGCGTTCGTCGCGGGTCGCCGGGCGGGCTGGGCTCGTGTCGGGAGGGTGCCCCATGCGAAGAATCCGCTTGGCCGAACGGATGGCGATCGCCCTGCTGATCGCCTGTGCGGGTTGCGACTCGTTCGGTGTCCCGCCGGTCTCCTCGAGCCACGAGGAGACCGTCGTCCGGGGGACGGTGCGCGTTCGCGGCAAGCCCGTCAATAACGGGTCGGTGGTGTTCAACGCCGCGAATGTCCGGCGCACCGATGTGCCGCTGCGCTCGGCGTCCATCAACCAGGACGGAACCTACACGGTCACGACGTTGGTCGGAGAGAATACCATCCAGGTCTCGTGCAAGGAGCTCTTGACGGCGAAGAACCACATGTTCGCGGAGAATGAATTCTTTCTGATGGCCAAATCCGGCGAGAACCAGTTCGACATCGACATCCCGCCAGGCCCAGAACGGCAACCGGTTGCACGCCCGCAGCGAGCGAAGCGATCCCTGAGATGAGAACGCGATCGCTGGGGTCGCACACGGCTCCGCCCTGCGTTATCATCGATTGCGCCGGACTGGCACCGCGGTTGCTGTCTCGTCAGGGGTCACGGCGCCAGCGGTGCGGAGGAACCGTGGGACCAAAGCGACGTACGACCCGAGGTGAGCCGATGGCCCGGGATGAGGTTCGGTTCCCACATGTGTTGTTTCTCCATGCGGCGACCCCACCGCCGGGGAAAGAGGCCTGGCAGCCGAGGGCCGATATCTATCGCATGCCGGGTGGCTGGCTGATCAAGCTGGAGCTGGCCGGCGTCCGCCCGGAGGATGTCCGCCTGGAGGCGCGAACCTCGGCCTTGCTGGTGCACGGGACGCGGCAGGACGACTGCCCGTGCGCCGGGTTGAACTGCCACCGCCTCGAGATCGACTACAGCCGGTTCGAGCGGCTGCTGGAGCTGCCCGGGGTGTCGGAGGCCGTCGAGATCACGGCCTCCTTCACCCACGGCATGTTGACCGTGCGGATCATGACGGAGGGCCGGCCGTGACCGACGATCAGACTCTGGTGACGGCCTCGGGTCCCGAAGCGCTGGCGTCCCTGCCGGTCCTTCCGCTGAGGGGAACCGTGCTGTTTCCCTATCTCTTCTTGCCGCTGTCGGCCGGCCGGCCCGCCTCGTTGGCGGCCGTCGAGGCGGCGCTGGCCAGCGAAGACAAGACGTTCCTGGCCGTGGCCCTGCGCAATCCCGAGGCCGATCCGCCCACGCGGGACGATCTCTACACCATCGGCACCCGGGCGGTCATCAAGAAGATGGCGCGTTCCGCGTCCGGGATCGAGCTCCTGGTCCAGGGACTGGAGCGCGTCACGGTGGTGCGGGTCGAACAGACCGAGCCTTATCTGCGGGTCCGGGTCCGCTCCCTGCCGCTGCCTGAGGACCAGGGGCCCGAGATCGAGGCCCTCCGCCGCGCCGTGCTCGAGCTGATGAGCCGGGCGGTCGAGCTGGCCCACGCCGATGCCGCGGTCAACGTCGCCCAGCTCGCGGCCCAGGCCCAGGATCCCCTGGTGCTGGCCTTCCTGATCGGCTCGATGATGAGCCTGGACGTGCCCAGAGAGCAGGCCCTGCTCGAGGCATCCTCCCGGGTCGAGGGCCTCCGGCTGCTCCACGGCTACCTCGCCCGCGAGCTCGAGGTCCTGGAGCTCCGCCAGAAGATCACCAGCCAGGCGGAGAGCGAGATGAGCCGGGAGCAGAGGGAGTACCTGCTCCGCCAGCAGCTCCGGGCCATCCAGGGAGAGCTGG
>JAJPJC010000317.1 GCA_021324445.1 Isosphaeraceae bacterium | reverse complement strand
TCAGCCCCTGGTGGACCGCGGAGCGCCGAGCCCCCCCTCTCTTCCCAGGAGCCCCGCAGGGGCGACAGGGGTGACTGTCGCCCCTGCGGGGCTCTTCCAAGGGGAGGGGCCGGAACGCTCTCCCAGGGGCTACCGCCCCTGGCTATTGACCACCGCCCCCATTCGGGGGCTCAGATACCCTTAGGAACAGACTCTGAATCGCCAGCCCTTGACCGGGCTCCGACTCCCGAAGCCTCATGGCTTTGATGCCCGCTCTGCGGCATCCTTGACGTCGGGCAAGTCCCAGGTCTCGGTGAAGAACCCCGCCGTCACGATGCCGCCCGGGGCTCGCGAGGTTACCGGCACGTCGACATCGACCACCGCGAAATCCGGCAGCTTGGGCACCTGGCGGGCGTTGTTCAGGTAGTCATACTCGCGGAAGGTGAAGCCGCTGTTCAGCACGACGTACCGCTGGGGATTGAGCGGATTGGGATAGATCAGCACCGGCACGTAATGTCCCGGCGGGTAGGTCTGGCTCCCGAGGTGGATCCCGTCCTGATCCCATCGCACCGGCAAGCGATCGGCGATCTTCGCCAGGACGGCATTACTCCGCGGGTCGCCCCAGAGGATGAGGTTGTGCGCCGCGATGTCGGCGTCGGAAACCTCCTGGTCACTCTTGACGCGCGCCTCGCCGCGGAACTGGCGCCGCCAGTGGTCGATCGCGTGCTGCATCTCGGCGGCGGCCCACCGGCCGACCTTGTCGTTCAGCGCCGGCCGGGTCGGCCGGACCATCAGGAAGCTGTCCAGGAACGCATCGTCGATCGGCCCTTGCAACCCGTGCCGCTTGCGCAACGTGCCGTCGTCGGCCGATGCCACCGACTGCCACTTGCCACGGACCTTGCGGAAATGGGCCGTCCAGGAGCGGTCGGAGCGCGGCCTGGGCGCCTCGACCACGTCGCCGTCGATTTCCACGTCCGGCTGCTCGCGGATGTCCAGCGGGCAGTGGCCGGGGGGGATCGCCAGCGTGAGGGCGGAGACATTCTTCGTCTCGATCTGCGGGCCGTCGTCCTCGGTCCCGTACAGGTCGGCCTTGACGAGGGCCCGCTCCCAGTGCTGCTCCAGGCCGTCAACCTGGACCCAGAAGCAACGGTGATAGCGCAACGTCCAGGTGGTGAAGCACACCTGCTCGGGCACCCGACTCCGACCGGCCTCGACAATCGCGTCGATCCGCCGGTTGATCTCGGCCCTGGCCTCGGGCGTGTACTGGTGGCCGGCCCTGGCTCCGAGGATGTGGACCAGCTCGATGCCCTCCTTCTCCAGGGCCCTGGCCATCATGTCGGCGGCCTGCTTCTGCCGGTCGCGCTCGCCGCTGTAGGCGACGGTCGGGCAGTTGAACAGGTTGAGCGCGTAGTCGGTGCTATCGTAGAGGTGCCACAGCGTCTTCTGGTACCAGGTGGGCTGCACCGGCTCGTTTTGAAAGACCTTGAGGAAGTCGGCTGTCTCGGAAAACCCCGCGCCCGGCGCGGCGGCGACCCACATGCTGGGATAGTGGACGGCGAACTGCCAGCAGGCGGCCCCGCCCATGGAGAAGCCGCGCATCACCAGGCGGTCGTCGTCGATCGGGTAGTGCCGCTTGACGTCCTCCAGCGCCTCGAATAAATCGATCTCGCCGGCAAACCGATTGGCATTGCAGTAACGGCCGTAGGGATGCAGCACGAAGGCGTTGGGCGGCGTGAATTCACCGGGCGACGACTGGCGGCCGTCGATGAAGCTCAACTCGGTGAGAGTCTCGCCGCGGCCATGACACCAGACATCCAGCCGGAACCGGTGCGGCGTGTCCGCCCGGTACGAGGCCGGGACAACCAGGCCATACGGCTGGACGGAGCCGTCGATCTTCGAGACGTAGCCGCGCACCACCAACCCGGTGGCCGTCTCCCACGGCGCCTTCCCCTCGCGCAATTGCCGGGCGCGCTCCCGGCCCCGCTCGAGCAGTCCCTTGGCGGCCGTGACCTCCCTGGGCCGGTAGAACTCATTGTAGGTCAAGGCATAGCGGACGGCGTTGTGATAGACCTGGACATCGGGCAAGAGTCCCCGCAGGTTCGGCCTACCCTTGAGGGCGCCTCGCAGGGACTCGATCTCCCGGCCCAGTTCGTCGACGCCGGCCTGGAGCGCCGAGCGATCGGCCTCGGCCAGGGTCACCGTGCCCTTGGGCGGGATCGGCCGCACCTGCTCCGGCCGGTTATCACCGGGTCCGTCCCCGCGGACCGGACACGACACGGCGAGCACCAGGGCGAGCGGAAGCAGCAGTCGTCGGGGTGACATGGGTAGAACCCTTGAAGAGAGATTTAACCACGAAATCCACGAAATCCACGAAACAAGAAAGGGAATCTGCAATTCCTACCCTTTTCGTGTGTTTCGTGGATTTCGTGGTTAAATCTTAATTGGCCGGCGGCTGGGCCAGCATCTTGCGCAGGACCTTCTTATCGATCTTGCCCACGCCCGTCTTGGGCAGCGCCGCGACGAAGTGGATGTCCTCCGGCAGAGGCAACTGCCACTTGGCGAACTTGCGGCTGAGGAGGTCGAGGATCTCCTGGGCCGCGACCGGATGGTTCGGGTCGTCCCGGGTGACCACCAGCACGGCGGCCACCTCGTCGCAGACCTCGTCGGGCCGGGCGACCACGGCCGCTTCCAGCACGCCCGGGTGGCCCTGCACGGCGTTCTCCATGTCCACGCTGGAGATCCATTCCCCCTTGCGCTTGATCAGGTCCTTCTTGCGGTCGGTGAGCTTGACATAGCCCAGGCGGTCGATGCTGGCCATGTCGCCGGTCCGGAACCAGCCATCGGCGGTGAACGCGGCGCCGGCCTGGGGATTGTTGTAGTAGCTGGATGCGATCCAGGGGCCGCGCACGGCCAGCTCGCCGACGTGCTCGCCATCCCAGGGCAGGTCCTCGCCCTGCTCCCCGAGGAGCTTCGCCTCGACCCCGACGACCGGGATCCCCTGCTTGAGACGCGCCTCGAGCTGCCGCTCCTCCGGAGAGTCCTCCAGGGCACGCTTGAGCCGCGACATGGTCCCGATCGGTGAGGTCTCGGTCATGCCCCAGGCGTGCAGGACCCTGATGCCGAAGTCGCGCGCGTAGTTCTCCATCAGGGCCCGCGAGGCGGCCGAGCCGCCGACGAGGATCGTGTGCAAACGGGAGAGGTCGTACCGCTTCTCCTTCAGGTGCTGGTACAGGAGCGTCCAGATGGTCGGCACGCCAGCCGCGCAGGTGACTCGCTCGGCCTCGAGCAGCTCGGCCAGCGGCTGGCCGATGACTCCCGAGCCGGGGAAGACCTGCGTCGCGCCGGTCATGGTGCACGAGTAGGGCATCCCCCAGGCGTTGACGTGGAACATCGGCACCGCCGGCAGCGCCACCTCCCGCTCGCTCATGGCGCCGCCGTCCACCATGCAGCCGGCCATCGCGTGCAGGAAAGTCGAGCGGTGGCTGTAGAGCACCCCCTTGGGATCCCCGGTCGTCGCCGAGGTGTAACATAACCCCGCGGCCATCTCCTCGCGCAGGGGGGGGAACTCCGCCCGCTCCGAGGCCCCGGCCAGCAGCTCCTCGTAGTCCATCGTGGACCGGGGCAGTGCCGCTGGCTCCGGCCCGCGGTCATCCATCACGATGAATTTCTCAACGGCCGGGAGGTCGGTTTCCAGCGCGGCCAGGGTCCCCGCGACCGAGCGGTCGACGAAGATCAGCCGGTCCTGGGCGTGGTTGATGATATAACGGAGCTGCTCGTGCGAGAGCCGGAAATTGATCGTGTGCAGGACCGCTCCCAGGGACGGGACGGCGAAATACAGCTCCAGGTGGCGGTGGTGATTCCACGCGCAGGTGGCAACCCGATCACCCGGCTGGATTCCCAGGCCGCGCAGGGCATTCATGAGGCGATGCACCCGGCCCTCCAGGTCCGCGTAGGTCATGCGGTGCCGCGTGCCGTCACCCCATCGGCTGACGATCGCTTTCTCGGGGAAGAACTGGGCCGCCCGGCGGAGGATCTGCGGGATCACCAGCGGCCAGTCCATCATGAGTCCGTTCATCAGTTCGTCTCTGCGGGTGGTTCCTGGGTCATTCGGTTCAACGGAAACGCAGGGTGTATGATACGAGGAATGGACCCGAGAAAGTATCGGGACCCGAGAAAACCTGGAGCCAAAACCCATCCCCGTCGCCTCGATTCGCGGCGATTCGGGCCCTCCGTCCTGGCAGCTCCGGCCCCGGCCGCGAAGGCCGTTCCCCTTGACCCGCCCCCCTATCTCCGAAAAAATTCGGAGCCGTATCCTCAGGAAATGCCGCCTAGGGCGTGTATTGCTGTGTTGAGGGTCAGAAACGGCGCTTTGCGCATTCGCGGGAGACCTTCGGTCGAGCATCCGCCAAACCGTGCTCACTAGCCGGGATGCGACGCCATCCCGGGCGGGGTGGGTGCGCGCCGAGGTCCCCCTCGGGGAGATGCGGGCCTTTGGCTGTAGACCCTGTCTCCCAGGAGCGGCATGATGCGGCACGAATCGACGCATTTCTGGCCGATCGAGGAGCGGTGCGAGTCGGCCGCAAGGGCGAAGGGGCTGCGGTCGGTCCGGGTACCACTCGTCAGTCGGCAAGCGGTGGGGCTGGTCGCGATGGGATGCGCGGCCCTGGGTTGGTACATCGAGGCGACGTCCCCGCGGTCCGAAACGCGTCCCCGGTTGACCCGTGGTGAGCCGGGTGTGCAGATGCACTCGCTTGTGCTCTCGCCTGATGGGAAAACGATGGCGACGATGGACGAGACCGGACGTGTGGCGCTACGCGATGCCAAGGACGAGTGGGCCATCGGGCGAACGCTCGCGTTCTCGGGCCATCCCCGCGCCCTGGCATTTTCCGCCGACGGCCGCTTTCTGGCTTGCGGAGGATTCTCGCCCGGGATCACTCTTTATGACCTGGAGTCGAATGCCATGGCGCGGTCTCTCGCCGTACCGGTCAATCGCGTCAAGGCGATCGGATTCGCGCCCGATGGTCGAATGATCGCGGTGGCGGCCGAGGACAGTTCGACCATCTTCCTCTGGGATCTGATCGCGGGGCGGGTGCGCCGAACGCTGCACCCGCCCGGCCGTGTTCTGAGCATCGCCTGGACACCGGACGGCCGTCATCTGGCCTCGGGGAGTCGGGACGATGGGGGGTTGATCATGCTCTGGGATCTCGACACCGGCCAGGGTCGAGTCCTGTGCAACGAGGCGCACGGCCCCATCGTGGTGATGGCCGTCTCACCCGACGGGACCTTGCTGGCGGCCGCCTTCGGCTGGGAGCGCTTCGTTCGGATTTGGGCCGTCGGCTCCGCTGAGCGGCCGCGCATCCTCGAGGGACATCGCTCCGGGACCAATAGCGTGGCCTTCTCCGCGGATGGGTTGACCCTGGCCACCGCCGGCAACGACGGGATGGTCCGGCTCTGGAGCGTCGCCGACGGGCGCGAACAGGCTGTGCTCGAAGGAGGATCGCTGGCGATGGGCCCGGTCGCCTTCGCTCTCGGAGGGGACTGCCTCGTCGCCGCGGCGCGGTTCGACAATGATATCCGGGTGTGGGACCTCGTTCCGAACGGTTCCGGGGCGATCCCGGTCCCGCCGCCGAAACCGAGCTCGACTTCCAGGGCGCCGGCCATCCAGGGGGATTCGCAGACACGGGGTCGGTCAATCCTCACTCAGGAATCGACACCGAGGGAGTGTATCCTTGGAGGAAGTCCGCAGTAGGCAACCGGGAAGTCGTCCGCAATGAGCGAGTCGCCCCTGACCCAACCCAGCCTGCTGGTCCGCCTTCGGGATCGGGGGGATGATCGCGCGTGGTCCGAGTTCGTCGAGATCTATACCCCGTTGATCCAACGCCTTGCGCGCCAGAAGGGGTTGCAGGAGGCGGACGCGGCCGACCTGGTGCAGGAAGTCTTCGGGGCGGTGGCCCGCTGGATCGACCGCTACGATCCCGACCCGTCGAAGGGGACGTTTCGGGGTTGGCTGTCGCGGATCGCCCGCAACCAGATCCTGGACGCGCTGGCGGCGCGGCGGCGCCATCCGCAGGGAGTCGGGGACTCGAGCATGCGACGGCTGCTGGATGCCCAGCCGGCACCGTCGCCGGAGGATACCGCGTTGTTTGAGGTGGAGTATCGCCGCCGGGCCTTCGCCTGGGCTGCCGAGCGGGTGCGCGACGAGGTCTCGGAGATGGCTTGGCGGGTCTTCTGGATGGCCGGTGTGGAGGGGACCAACGCCAAGGCCGTGGCCGAGGCGCTGGGGACCACCGTCGGCACGGTCTATCACTACAAGAGTCAAGTCATGGCCCGGTTGCGCCGGAAGGTCCAGGAACTGGACGGTGAGCCGGATCGGGGATTCGAGCCAGGAGAGAGTCGATGATCTCACCTTGCCGCGATGTGGAGCCGTCCCGGCTGCGCCTGCTGCTGGCGGACGACTTGTCGGAGTCGGAGAAGAGACCGCTGGAATTCCACCTGGAGAGCTGTGCGGACTGCCGGGCGGCGCTGGAGGAACTGGCCGGCGCGCCGGGATGGTGGGACGAGGTCCGGCGGTTGGTGCCGCGCGAGCTGGCCCCGCCGCCGTCGGGCCACCCCACGGCCGACCATCGGCGCGACGACCCGGACCCGCCGGGCCACCCCGGCGAAGCCGAGGCGTCGCGACCCCCGGGTCACGCACCTGGGGATCTGTGGCTCGACTTCCTGGCACCCTCCGAGAATCCCGAGGCGCTGGGGCGGCTCGACTGCTATGAAGTGCTCGACGTCCTGGGCCGGGGCGGGATGGGCGTTGTCTTGAAGGCGCTCGACCCCGCGCTGGACCGCATGGTCGCCTTGAAGGTCTTATCCCCGGCACTGGCGGCCAGCGGCGCGGCGCGGCACCGCTTCGCTCGCGAAGCCCGGGCCGCCGCGGCGGTCGTCCACGAGCACGTGGTGGCCATCCACGCCGTCAGCTCCTGGCGCGGGTTGCCGTACCTGGTGATGCAATACGTCTCGGGCCGATCGCTCCAGGAACGGATCGACCAGGACGGACCCCTGGCGGTGGAGGAGATCCTCCGCATCGGCATGCAGGCCGCGGCGGGACTGGCCGCCGCCCATGCCCACGGGTTGGTCCACCGCGATGTCAAGCCGTCGAACATCCTGCTGGAGAATGGCGTGGAACGGGTCAAGCTGACTGACTTCGGGCTGGCCCGCGCGGCGGATGACGCCAGCCTGACCCAGAGTGGCATCCTCGCGGGCACGCCCCAGTACATGGCACCCGAGCAGGCCCAGGGCGAGGCGGTGGATCATCGCGCCGACCTGTTCAGCCTGGGGAGCGTGCTGTACGCCATGTGCGCCGGCCGGCCGCCGTTTCGCGCCGAGACGACCATGGCCGTGATCCGACGGGTCTGCGACGAGCGAGCCAGGCCCCTGCGCGACATCAACCCCGAGATCCCCGCCTGGCTGGCGGCCATCATCGCCAGGCTGCACGCCAAGCACCCGGCGAAGCGGTTCCAGACGGCGACCGAGGTCGCCGAGCTGCTGGGCACGCACCTGGCCCGGCTCCGCCAGGGTGAGAGCGGCCCGGCCCGGCCCTCGCCGGTGGCTCAGAAAGTCCGAGGCTTCTCCTGGCCCATCGCGGCGGGCATGCTGGTGGTGCTGGCCGGGCTCGGCGTCGCCGAGGCCGGCGGCCGCGGGGTCGTCTCCGCACTGGTCGGCACCGTCCTCCGCATCATCACCGCCGAGGGGACGTTGAGCATCCAGGTCGACGACCCCGAGGTCAAGGTGCGCGTCGACGGCGAAGAAGTGGTGATCACCGGGACAGGCCCGCAGGAGTTCCGTTATCGGCCCGGCACGTATCGAGTCCTCGCCACCCGGGATGGTGTTCCCCTGGTCGAGAAGGTGGTCACCATCCATCGCGGCGGCAAGGAGATCGTCTCGATCAGCCGTGAGGGGACCATCGCGGCGGGACAGCACGCCGCCGAGGACCCGTTGAGAGACAGAAGCCTGCGCAACCGGCCGCGATCGGCTCGGCCGGGCGGTCCGCCTCCTCCCGCGGCGCCTCAGCCTGCACCCGCGGCGATGGAGGCCCAGCCCCTCCAGGAGCGGATCCGCAAGCTCGAGGAGCAACTGGCCCATCTTCAGGCCGGGCGCGCCGCAGCCGCCACACCCGGAATCGCTCCGACTCCTACTACCGCGCCTCCACTGGCGATTGCGCCCCCACCGGCAGCCGTTCCAGGGCCGGGACGAGCCCCGGCCCGGGGCCAGCCCGGTGCTCCCATCGCGCCGGGACCGCCCGGAGGAATCACCGCACAGCCGGGCATCTCCCCGACTGCTCCTGCACCGGCCCAGATGGAGATTGCGCCCCCAGGTCAAGCCATTCCGGCGCCGGGAGGAGCCCCGGCCCAGGGCCAGCCCGGCGCTCCCATCGGGCTGGAACCGGTCAGAGGTACCGTCCTACTACCGGGGGGGGCCAGAGGTACCGTCGCAGTACCGGGCATCTTCGTCACCACACCGGCCCCGGTGGTCGCGGGAAGCGATGCATCCTCGGCCGCGGCCCGACTGCCGGCCGCATCGACCCGGGCGGCAGTGCAGACCCCCGAGAATGTCGCGCCCGGGCCCGAACCCGACTATCCGGCCGGTGCAAGCGCCCCCCGGGCGAAAGTGCCGTCACCGCCGCAGCCGGAAGCCGCCCCGGCGCCGGTCGACGGGGGCATCGCGGCTGGGCCGGCCGTCGCCTCGGCTGCGCTCGGCCCGGTTCCCGAGGCCGCCCGCCCCGCAACGGCGACCCCGGCTGGGCCAACGCCCCTCTCAGGCGCGCGAGCCGTCTCCACCGACGTGGATATCCACCGCATTTTGACCCCCCTCCCCTTGACGGATGCGTCCCCGGCCTCGCTGTGGTCGCACGGAGTCATCTACAGCGCCGCCTTCGCGCCGGAAGATCGGGATCTCGCCCTGGCCTGCCGGGATGGGACGGTTGTCGTGTGCTCGCTCCGGCCGCGCGGAATCCGGACTTTGCTTCAGGCTCATTCCGCCGTGGTCTGGAGCGTGGCCATCGCCCCCGACGGCGAGACCCTGGCTTCAGCGGCCGGCGATTGGCTCGACAACGGCGGTTCTGGCGAGATCAAGATGTCGAATCTGGCGACGAAGTCATCGCCGGCGATCATCCATGCGGATGGCCCGGCCGTCTTCTCGGTGGCCTTCGCGCCGAATGGCAAGACCCTCGCCTCGGGCGGCCGCGATCAGATGGTGCGGCTGTGGGATGTGCGCTCAGGCCGCCTGATCCGCGAGCTGCGGGGACACCGCGAGCTGGTCCGCTCCGTCGCGTTCCATCCCGATGGGCGGACCGTCGTCTCCGCCGGCTTTGATGCGACCATCCGATTCTGGGATGTCGCGAGCGGTGGCGAGACTCGACCGGCGATCCTCCTCGCCGGTGCCCCCGCCAACTGCGTGGTCATCTCGCGGGACGGCCGGACGCTGGCGGCGCCGACGTCGGCCCAGGATCTCCAGCCGGCGACTCCCCGAGCCGACGGAGAGGGCCTGACGGCGCCGGGCGAAATCCGGCTCTGGGATTGGGAATCCGGCAAAGTGGCACGGATCCTGCGGGGATGCCGGTATGGCATTCTCGGCCTGGCCCTCTCGCCCGACGGCCGGCTGCTGGCCTCCGGTGGAGGACTCCACGGCACGGCGGGCGAGGTCAAGCTGTGGGATACCTCCACGGGGAGATGGATCGCCGACCTGAAGGGGCATCGGGCCTGGGTCGAGTGCGTGGCCTTCTCCCCGGACGGCAAGACCCTGGTCAGCGCCGGAGGATGGGGGGACGGACCGGGCGAGATCAAGCTCTGGGACCTGAGAGCGCGTCCGGAACGCGAGTCGGACCCGCTCCGGTGAGACTGACCGCGTCTCACCTCGCGGGTTGCGCTGTTCATTGGGGTTGGGAGGAATCGCCGTGCTCCTGAGACCCTGGGACTCGACGATCACCCTGGCCACGGTCGCGATCGGAGTCCTCGTGGCCGCAGCCGCCGGCGTTGCGTCCGGGGATGGGAGCCGGGTGGCCGGTATCGACCTCGACGCCCTGATCAAGGCGCACAACCGGGAACGGGCCATGGAGAAGCTGCCGCCGCTGCGGCCCAACCCCCAGCTCGCCGAGGCCGCCCGCGATCAGGCCCGCGACATGGCCGAGCACCAGAAGCTCAGTCACGAGGGAAGCGACGGCTCGGACCCCGCGAAACGGGTCAAGCGCCACGGTTACAAGTACCAGGAGGTCGGAGAGAATATCGCCGATGGCCAGGACTCCGTCGCCGAGGCCATGCGCTCGTGGATGAACAGTCGGCCGCATCGTAAGAACATCCTCGGAGACTTCACCGAGATCGGCGCCGCCGTGGCAGCGGACGCGGAGAAGACCAACTACTGGTGCGTCGTGTTTGGACGACCCTTGCCGAAGGTCGATCCGAGCAAGGACCCGGCCGCGATGATCGCCGCCCTGAATGAGGCCCGGACCGCGGCCAAGAAAACTCCGGTCCAGGAAGACCCGGAGCTCGCCCGCGTCGCGGAGACCTTCGCGCGCGAGGGGGCGGCCGGTCGCAAGCTCACGACCAAGGACCGGCAGGGCCAGAACCCGTTCGACGTCCTGAAGAAACAGGGCTACCGCGCCCGAAAGTTCGCCGTGTACCTCGCCGCTGGCCAGGCCGATCCCGCGAAGGTCGTCCATTCGTGGCTGGAGCGCAAGGCGGATCGTGACGAGCTGCTCTCGGCATTCGACCGGGTCGGGGTCGGCGTCGCCGCCGATGAGGATGAAGTTCCCTACTGGGTCGTCCTCCTCGCGAGCAAGCAGCGCGAGTTGTAGTAAGGCAGGCTTTCAGCCTGACGCACCCAGTTCGCCAGGCTGAAACCCTGACCGCCGTGGGAGCGACCCGGCCGGGCCCGGGCCGGCATTGCCGGCATCAGGCGGGTCGACATCCCGCTCGGGGGCTGGGGTTGGTTCCGGCCGGCGATAACACTCCCAGTCGGGGAGCTCATCCACGTGGATCTGCTCCCGGAACTCCTGGAGATACCGGAGCGTCACCTGGTCACCCACCGTGGTCCGGGGTGGGTAGCAGACCAGCCGGGTGCGCGGGGGAATGTCGCGAAGGAAATGGTCGAGGCTGGGGGGATATCCGGCGAGGATCCGGTCGAAGACGCCATACTCGTAATGGTAGAGCCGCCCTTCGACGACCAGGTGCTCCAGGGGGTTCCACGGAAAGTACACCTCGCCGCGGTGGCGTTCGATGTACCGCAGGGCGGCCGCCTGCTGCTCCTGCCAGGTGGGGCCCGGCTTGACGAAGGCCAGGGCGATCTCCTGGGCGATCAGGAGCGTCAGGACCAGGTTCACCACGAAGATCCCGCGGAAGGATGCCGTCGCCCGGTCCGCGCCGCCCAGGGCGCCGCCGGCCGTCATCAGCCGGGAATGCATCAGCAAACCGGCCAAGGTCAAGAAGTAGAGCATGAAGCCCAGGTTGTTGTCGTCGCCGCCGAGCTTGACGTAGGCCATCAGGGAGATGGGCAGCTCCGCGAGCGCCACGAGAAGGGCGAGCGTCCAGGGTTCGGAGGTGAGTCCGCCGCCGGGCCCGCCGCGCCTCCGCGCGCGGATCGCGAGTTGACCCAGGCCGCCGGCGGCCAGGAGCAGGAGCAGGACGACCTGCCGTTGCTCCTGGTACAGCAGCCTCGACAGGGCCGGCTCGAGCGACTCGAACCGACTGGGATGGAGCAGCGGGACGGTGATGAAGTTGAACAGCGCGGGGCGTGCGTCGAAGACCGCCAGGAGCAACAGTGCGATGGCCAGGCCGCCGGACACAGCCATGCCGAGGTATTGAACCACGCCCTGGACGCCCCGCGTCAGATACGCCCACAGGGGCAGGATGATCACCAGCACCGGGGCGGTGAGCTGCTTGGTCCAGACCGAGAGCGTGGCCAGGATCAGGGCGACGCCCATCCGCCAGGGCCGATCCTCGGGCCGGCTCCGCGCCATCAGACCGACCGCGACGGCGGCCAGCCCCAGGGCCGGCGCATCGGCATGGATCTCGGTCGAGCAGTAGCGCAAGGGGCGCGACTGGTTCGTCAGCATCGCGAAGCAACCGAACAGCAGGACGCCGGTCAGGCCGGTGGGCCGGGTCCGGTCCCCGCGGTCGGTCAGGAGCAGCCAGGCCGCCGGTGCGAAGAAAAAGACCAGGCTGAGCAGGCGCCCCGCCAGGACCGCTCCCGTCGGGTCCGGGACCAGCGTCGCCGGCCAGTACGCCAGGGTCGCCAGGGGTGGGTAGATCCAGCCGGTCGCCGGCCCGCTCCGGGGCGGGTAATACAGGGCAAAACCATACTTCAGGCCCATCGCCGGATACAGCCGGGCGGCGCTCCAGGGGACGACGACCGGATCGATGCCGATCGTGGTCAGCCAGGACCAGACGATGACCAGGGCGGAGAACGGCAGCGCCGCCGCCGCCAGCCGCTCCGTCAGCCCGCGGCCTCGGAGCCGGCGGAAGACCACGTGCCCAAGGGCCCACGACGCCAGCACCAACGCCAGGTAGATCACGAATCCGACGAGACGATTCACGGCAGACCTCCGGACGAGCGGGGGCCGACCGCCGCCTGCGGGGCCGGGCCCACGGCGGAGCCGGGGCGGAGGGCGGCCACGCACCGGGGCAAGTGCACCGTGAACCTCGAGCCCGAGCCGACGCGGCTGGAGACCTCGATCTTGCCGCCGATCGACTGGACGACGTGCTTGACGATCGAGAGTCCCAGCCCGGTGCCGCCCAGCGCCCGGCTCCGGGCCTTGTCGACCCGGTAGAACCGCTCGAAGATCCGCGGCAGGTCGTCGCGGGGAATCCCGATGCCGGTGTCCCAAACCTCAAGGGTGATCGTGTCCCGCCGGGCGATGCAGCGAACCCGGACCGAGCCGTTCTCGGGCGTGTACTTGATCGCGTTGTCGATCAGGTTGTCGGCGACCTGCCGCACCGCCTCCTCGTCGGCCATCACGAGGACCTCCTGGTCCAGGTCGCCGGGCTCGAAGGCCAGGCTCAAGTTCTTGGCCGAGGCGCGGCCCTGATGGGCTTCCACACACGACTCGAGCACCGGAACGAGATTCAGGGGCTGGTGGTCGAAGACCTCCTGGCCGCTCTCCAGCCGGGCGAGACTCAAGAGGTCGAGGACCAACTGGTTCAGCCGCCCGACTTGCTCGTCGATCCGCTCGAGGAAGCGGACGTTCACTGTCTCGTCGTGCAGGGCCCAATCCAGCAAGGTCTCGGTGTACGCCTTGATCGAGGCCAGCGGCGTCTTCAGCTCGTGGGAGGCGTTGGCGACGAAGTCCTGGCGCATCCGCTCCAGCCGGCGCAGCTCGGTCATGTCGCGGAAGACCAGGACGGCTCCGGCCGAGGGCTGGCCGGGCAGAGGAGTTCCGCGCACCGACAGGATCCGGCCGGGTGTCCGTACCGAGCCGTCGCGACCCGGGAGCGAGACCTCGCTCTGGTAGGCACTCGGGCTGACGAGTTGGAGCGTCGCCTCGACCGCGGCCTGCACCTGGGGACTGCGGATCAACTCCGGGACCAGGCGGCCGACGGAGTGGGCGTCGAGCCCGAAGAGGCGGTTGGCACCGGCGTTGGCGAACAGGAGGCGGTGCCGCGGATCGACCGCCAGCACGGCCTCGGCCATCGCCTCCAGGACCACGGTCAATTGCTGGCGGTCGCGCTCCAGCCGGTCGGTCCGGGCCTGGACCTCCGCAGCCGCCGCGTTGTACGCGCGGACCAGTTCCCCCAGCGGGCCGATTGCGACCGTACGGACGACCCGCGCCTTCTCACCGCGGCCCAACCCGGCCAGCCCGCCGGCAACCTCGGTCAGGGCGCGCCACCACCGCCAGGCCACATAGGACCCCGCCGCCACCCCAGCCGCCGTCAAGGCGATGAGGACGGTCTCCATCCGACTCCTCGAGGCCACCGCTTGGGATTGCCCACCGGCCGATCTCCCCGCGAACTCGATCCGCCCTCAGTATCGGCGGACCCCGCGGCCAGGGTCAACACCGCAGGGCGGTCGCACCGACGCCGGAGGATGGCGCTGTCGACACCTCACCGCTTCCCCTTTACGATAGAGCCATGGGAACTTGGCCAGCCCGGCGCAACGCCCTGCGCCTCATCGCCGCGATCATGCTGATCCCCCTGGGGCTCTCGGCCCTCGACGGATCCGCAGGCGCCGACGAGCCCGGCACGAATCCGGATCAGGACCGGAGCCGGGGCGATCGGTTGAGCCTGGCCGACCTCGCCGCGTATCGCGCGGCCCTCTCGGGCAGGCCGACCGCCGACGATGCCAGGCCGGCGGACCCGCCGGTCCCGGTGCAGTTCCGCGATCTCTGGACGCATCCCGGCACCTTCCAGGGTCGGCGGGTGACGGTCCGGGGTCGAGTCGAGCGGATGTTCCGCCAGGGGCCCATCGGCAGCTTCCCCCCCTTGGTCGAGGCCTGGATCTTCTCGACGGCCGGCGACCCGTTTTGCGTCGTCTTCCCCCTTCCCGTGGTCGAGCGCGGACACGACGCTGGCGCCACGCCCCCGCCCCCAGCGGTGCCGCAACCCGGTCACTGGGTCCGTTTCACCGGCACATTCCTCAAGATGATTCGCTACACAGGCGCCGATGGGGCGCGGGTGGTCCCCCTGATCGTCGGGGATCGGACCCCGCACCGCGCACCCGTCGAGGCCGAGGGCGACCGATCGGCGACCGGCGGCAACCCCCGCGGCAGCAGCGGACCCGGACCCGGCGGCGCCGGCGTCGCGGGATCGGCCGGGGGCTGGCTGCTGGCCTTGGCCCTGGCGCTGCTCGCGGCCGGCACGATCGCCCGGCAGCACCTGCGCGGAGCCGGACGGCGAGCCCGGCTCCTCCAGGAATCGGCGCCGGATCCTCCGCTCCAGTTCATCGATTCCCCGGAGGAATCGCCCGCATAGAATGACCAGGGGATGCGCTCGGTCTCCGCGCAAGCATGGATCCGATCGTCAACCCGTCGGGGTGATCCAAAATGTCCAGGTCGCAGGTTCCATTCTCGATCGGCGAGACTCCGCTGACCGACCCGCGTTCGGTGGGCAGCTCCGCGTTGTTCCACGTGCTTTTGGTGTTGCTGGCATGGCTGGCGATCGTCAACGTCGCGATGCCGGTGATTGAGCCGAGCGTTCGGCCGATGCAGGCCGTGCTCGAGCCGGTCGACAACCGCGCCGAGATTCCGCCGGTTCCCGGTGAGGGTGGCGGGAGCCCGGGGGCGATCGGCGGTCTGAGCCAGGTGCCGATGACCGCCCCGGACGACCGGTCCGGTGGCGCGCCGGCGAGCCGGGATCCGGCGGCCGACGCCCTGCTGGCGGAGATCTTGCCCAACGCGCGTCCTCAGGTGTCCGAGGCGATCCAGCGCGCCCTGCCGGGTCCCTTGACCACAGGCCAGGGCCTGATCCCCGGTTCGGGTCCTGGTGGGGGCGGGGGCGCAGGCGGCGGCACGGGGGGCGGGGCCGGCCGCGGCATCGGGCCGGGCACCCAGTTCTTCGGCGCCCGCGAGCACGCCCACTCCTTCGCCTATGTCATCGACTGCTCCGGCAGCATGGCCACGCGCAACTCACTCGAAGTCGCCAAGCGCGAGCTGCTGGCCAGCCTCAACCAGATCCCCCCTGACGCCGAGTTCGCCGTGGTCTTCTACAACCTGCTCGCCAAGATGCTGAGCGATCCCCAGGGACGCAAGGGGTTGATGGCGGCGACCGCGGCCAACAAGGCGCGGGTCCAGTCCCAGCTTGCCACGATCGCCCCCGACGGCGGGACCGACCACATGACCGCCTTGCGCACGGCCCTGGCTCTCAAGCCCGAAGTCATTTTCTTCTTGACCGATGCCGACTTGATGACCAACGGTGATGTCAACGAGATCCTGGCCGAAGTCGGCACCACGCGGATCCACGCCGTCGAGTTCGGCCGCGGCACCAACCTGGGCCAGCGCACGCCCCTGGGACGCCTGGCGACCACCACCGGCGGGTCGTACCTCTACATCGATGTCAGCCAGTTCCCCAGGAACGCCGACGGATATTAAGCAGCTATGCCCCATGACGAAGAATGTCCCTGGTGTCGCAGACGAATCAAAGATTGGTTCGTAGAATGGTATCCGCTCTCTCAGCAAGGACGGGCCTGATCGCAGCGACCGTCGAGATGGAGACCCGAGGTTCACCGCGGAGATCGCCGAGACCGCGGAGATGGGGCCAGAGCCAGGAGGGCGGGTCGGGAGGGTCCGGGGGACTGGAGCCCGATTCGCTCCCGGTCGTCTCCTGGGCGTTTTCCTCGGCGGTCTCTGCGGTCTCCGCGGTGAATCCGTCCCCTCCCTCGCGGCGGTGCGACGGGTGGTCCAAAAGGTGGTGATCGCCCAGGAGTGTCGAAACTTCCAGCACCATTTCAGTCATGAAAACCTCAATCAGAACTTCGCCGGCCCAGCCCACTCCTGGCTGAAGCAGAACAAGCTCTCCTACGACTCCATGGTGCTCCTTGAAGTTTGGGACCAGAAGTATGACGACCGTTGGCTCACGAAGCTCCTCGAGGATCCACTCCCTCCTTTTGAGGTGCCCTGGTCAACTCCCGAGGAATTCATCTCCCGGGTGCATGATCTGATGGAGGTTTATCCCGAGTGGAAAGATGTCCCTTAGGCTCAGCCGAGATCGCTGGCCGCTCCGGCGGGCCTGGTCCGAACCACGAATTCGCCCCTCCCGCACGGGTGCCGGCGATAGGGAAAGGGGGCTCCGGGACCGATTCGGCGCCTTCTCTTCTCCTTGCCCCGACATCTTCCCCTTGCCCGCGGCTCAGCGCGCAGCCGCGGTTGCCTTCGGACCGGTCTTGCTTTCATCAACCCCGCGTGCATGCTGCTCGACCACCCGATTGAGTCCTTGCTGGAGGGCATCTCGGTGCGCCTGCTCCTCCGCCAGGACGGCCGATAGGTCCTCGGCACTCGCGGTGTCGCCCAGGGCCCCGAAGGCGTGGACCCAGGCGGTGTGCCAGTGAACCGACTGGGCTTTGGCTGTCAGATCCTGCCTCAATTGGTCCAGGGCATCGGAGCCCAGCTCGACCAGCTTATCCTTCAGCTCGCCCAACGCCCGGCCGATCCCGCCGCCCGTGGACGACGACGGGGTCTGGCCATACCGGGCGGCGATCGTCTCGAGGGTGGTCGCGTGGCGTTCGTCGGCCGCGGCGATCTCGTGGTAGAGGACGCTGAGCGCGGCATCCGGTGGTGATTCCGCCCTTGCCTTGGCGTCAGCCGCCAGTGATCGCTCGGCATCGACGCCCTTCATCAGTTCTGAGGCGATCCAGGCACGATCGCTGGCGGCTTGAGCCATGGCCATCGCAAGCTCTCTGAACATCGACAGACCCAACTGCTCCGAGAATCCCGCGATTCCCGAGGGAGTGTTGACTTGCAAAAGGGATACCGCTTCCCCGGTCGCCACCCGGATTCTCGACGGAGTGTTCCGGAGCGGGCGCCCAGGCTTCACCCGGGCCATCGAACTCGACCTGTGGAAGCGCGGACCCGATCCTTTCGCCGGAGGGACCCACGATGGGACGACGACCCGCCATCGAACTCGACCTGTGGAAGCGCGGACCCGATCCCCGTATCGCCACTCGTCCCCGCCGCTCGGGACGTGATGGCACCCATCCGCGGGAGGACTGACCCGGCCTCCCTACAATTCGTTCAGTCGCCCGGTTGTGCTTCGAGAATTCCTGTGTCACCTGATCGAGATCGACCTGGCATGCAGGGTCCCGGCATGGGACTTGCCTCGTAGCAGCACCCGGAGGATTCTCTCCCCGAAATGCGCCGACTCCTGATCCGGAGCCTTCACCGATGGGCAACTCGAATCGATCGACCCTGACGGCCGCCGATGTGATGACGGCCAACCCGCGCACCTGCTCCGCCTACAGCACGATCCTGGAGGCCAGCGCCGTTTTCCAGGACGCCGACTGCGGCGCCGTGCCGGTCGTCGACGCCGGTCGGCCGATCGGAATCCTGACCGACCGTGACGTGGCCTTGGCCGTGGCCAACAACCCGGATCTGGGCAATCAGCCCGTGGCCGACTTCATGAGCAAGGAAGTCATCTCGGTCGAGCCGGACGCTTCGCTCGAGCAGGTCGCAACGATGTTTGGTCAGCACGGGGTGCACCGCCTGCTGGTCATTGATGCGGCCGGTCAGCTCCAGGGCATCATTGCCTGGGGCGACCTGGCCCCCCACGTGTCCGAGGCGAGACTCGGCCGCGTCGTGGGTGAGATGAGCGAAGGGGCTTGAGATCCGGCGATGTCCGGCAGCATTCCGCGGCGCCGCCCGGACGGCGACCCGCCGGGGCGGCTGGCCTCGGTCTCATCCGGGCAGGGCCTGCGCCGCGGCCTCCTGTTTCTGATCCGAACGGACCACGCTCAGGATGCGGGCCTGCGCGTCGGCCAGCGTGAAGACGACCCGCGACGCTCCGATCCCAACCAGCCGCTCGGCGGCGCTGGCGGCACCCTCGTCCTGACCCCACCGGCCCACCACGATCGGCAGGTCGGCGAACTGGGCTCGGAGTCGCCGGACCAGATAACGGGCCAAGGTCAATCCACCCGGCGGGAGGTGGGAGATGACCACGAGCGTGGGCGCCTGCTCGACCACCCGCTCGATCACTTGCAAGGACGAGTCGGTGTCCGCGATCAGCTCTATGAGGCAACCCGAGGGGGCCAGGAGCTGCCCCAGCATCCGCAGCACCAAGGCGTCGGACGTGTCGTCCGCCACCAGCCCCACGATCGGCATCGGCGCGGCGCCCGGTCCCCGATCATCCGATCCGGTCCCGCCGTCGGCCGAACGGGCCAGGGACGCCAGGCTGAAATCGGGTGTGCCTTCCAGTCCGTCGAGGATCTCGCCGACGACGCCCCAAACGAACGCCTGCATCGTCTCATCCAGCTCGTCGCGGGCGGCATCGCGTTCCGCCCGTGATAAGGCCGGCACCAGCACGGCATCGAAGACCTCGACGCGCGGTCGCTGCTTGAGCTGCGCCTCGACCACTTCGATGGCTCCCTCCCGGTCCAGCGCCACGAGCCGTTGGTAGAATCGCACGTTCGGCTCGAGATCGGCATCCTCGCGGAGCAGGATTCCGAAGAACCACAGGCTGGGCACGTATTTTCCCAGCACGGCCAGACAGACCGTCAAGGGGGTCGACAGGAGCAGCCCCAAGGTCCCCCAGAGCCAGGTCCAGAACATGGCGGCGACGAGCAGGCCCAGGGCCGAGATCCCCGTCGTCTTGCCGTAGATGACCGGCTCCAGGAAGCTGGTCAGTGCCGCCTCGACCACCGCGAAGAGGGCGACGACTTCCAGCGGCTTCGCCCAGCCCGGGAAGTGTGCGAAGGAAAAGACCAGCGGCAGGATGAACGCCACCGCCGGCCCGACGTAGGGGATGAACCGCAACATCGCCGCCAGGCAGCCCCAGAGGACCGCAAAGGGGATTCCGATCAAGCCCAGCCCCACCCCAATGACCAGCCCGAAGCCCGAGTTGACCAGGGCGAAGGTCGCCAGGTAGCGGCTGATCCGCTGGCCGATCTCCTGCATCGTCCGGGTCGT
>JAJPJC010000140.1 GCA_021324445.1 Isosphaeraceae bacterium | reverse complement strand
TGTCCACCGGCGCCACCCAGCAGCTCACCAGCGGCAACGCCGGCAACGGCGGCTCGTATCCGACCGAGTTGACCGTGGTGGGCAACACCCTCTTCTTCGACGACGACTCCGCGGCCAATGGCAACCAGTTGTGGGCGACCAACGGGACGGTCGCCGGCACGACCATGCTCACCGACCTCAATGGCAACACCGGCGGCCTCAGCCCGGCGAACCTGACGGTGGTGGGGAACACGCTCTACTTCACTGCCAACGACGGGCCTGACGGCTTCCAGTTGTGGACCAGCAACGGGACGCCCAGCGGCACGACCATGCTCACCGACCTCAACACCCGCGGCGGCGGCATGTACCCCGGGGACCTGACGGTGATGGGGAGCACGCTCTACTTCACTGCCAACGACGGAACGCACGGCGTCCAGTTATGGTCGAGCAACGGGACGCCGAGCGGCACGGTGATGGTCACGAACCAGAACGGGTCGGCGGGCCTGGATCCGGGGAACTTGACGGTGCTCAACGGGGTGCTGTACTTCTCGACCTTCACGTCGCAGTCCGGCTACCAGTTGTGGCAAAGCGACGGGACGGCCGCCGGCACAGTCCTGGACGCCAGCCTGAGCAGCTCGGCCTCAGCAACGCCCTCGAACTTCACGGCGGCAGGCTCCGCGCTCGACTTCACCACGGCCGGCGCCGGCTTGTGGCAGTGGCAGCCCACGCCGGCGCCGACGCCCAGTCCAACGCCGACGCCCAGCCCGATGCCAATGCCCACGCCCGCACCGAGTCCCACACCGACACCACCTCCGACCCCGGCGCCCGCGCCGACCCCGGCGCCCGCGCCGACCCCGGCGCCCGCGCCGACGCCGACACCCAAACCGATCCCTGCACCCAAACCGACCCCGGCGCTCACACCGACCCCGACACCCACACCGGCCCCGACACCCACACCGGCCCCGACTCCGACGCCATTCTCGTGGACGGTGTGGGCCCCGGCGTGGCCACGGACACCGACCCCGGCACCCACGCCGACATCCCCGTGGGGATTACCGATGTGACACCGTTCGGTCAAGGCGATGGGCTCAAGACGGTCCTCGCCTCGAGGGGACCAGCAGGGCCCGGTGTGGGTCGTTCGCCAGGATCGCCCCGCGCGAGAACGTCCGGGTGCCCGCGATCACCCAGTTGTTGCTCCCCAGGGCGTCGGGATCGCCGTCGGACGGCGACGACTCGGACAACGGAGCCGTCACCGCCGCCAAGGTGATGCCCTCTCGCCCGTTGCCGAGGCGCTCGGCCCGATCACGGTAAACGCTCGGGACGTCTTCCGGTCGGAACCGGACCGGTGCGCGCGAGCTCTTGTAGCCGTCGATGATGGCGTCGGAGATCAGGGGCAACGCCAGGGCATTGTCGGGCTCGAGCTTGGGGTGTCCGGGGTGCAGGTTGAGCAGGTCGCGGGCGCGGGCGCTGCCCAGGAGGCCGACGAGCTGGGCGAGCTGCACTTCCTGCGTGACGTTGCGATCCAGGCCGTTGTGCCGCGAGATCACGATCTCGGGCGTCCACCGCCCCGGCTTGATGCCCAGGATCTGGAACTCCCGCGGCAACCGTGACGACTCCCGCGCGGTCAGTTCGATGTAGGCGTTGATTCCCCGGACGAAGGCGGCCACGATCTCGGCCCCGCGGGGATGATCGTGGTTCAGCTCGCGCCCCAGGTCGCCCCGGAACCGGAGTGCGCGGGACCCGAGGTCGCCGGCCAGGGCTCGGGACCCCTGGATCTCGGCCAGGGTCCCTGTGGCGCGTCGCCGCCAGAGCTCCAACTGAAAGAGTCGATCGCGCGCCGCGTTCTACCCCTGGGCCAGGAACAGGTCCTGCTCCGTGCGGGCATAGAGGTGCGCGATCCCCCAGCGGTCGCGCACGATCTCCACCGGCTGCCGGAGCCCGGAGACGACCCGCCGATTGTCGTCGGACCGGGCCAATCCTCCGGCCAGCATCATGATCGCGGCACCGGCACTGATTCCCGACCACCGGCGGCCTTTCCAGCTGGGTTTCTGCATGGAACTCGTCGCTCCCGCGCACGTGGCTCAGCTATGGATGGCCCGCCCTTCGACGGCCAGCGCGGCCTCGCGCGTGGCCTCGGAGAGGGTCGGGTGGGCGTGGCAGGTGCGGGCGATGTCCTCGGCGCTGCCGGCGAATTCCATCACGGCCACGGCCTCGGCGATCAGCTCCGAGGCGCGGGGACCCAGGATGTGCACGCCCAGCACGCGGTCGGTTGCCGCATCCGCCAGGATCTTGACCAGCCCCTCGGTCTCGTCCATCGCCTTGGCGCGACCGTTGGCCAGGAACGGGAACTTGCCGGCGCGATACGAGACTCCGCGCTGTTTCAGTTGCTCCTCGGTGAGCCCCACACTGGCCAGCTCGGGCCAGGTGTAGATCACGCTGGGGATCGTCTCGTAGTTGACGTGGCCGGCCTTCCCGGCCAGGATCTCGACGCACGCGATCCCTTCATCTTCCGCCTTGTGGGCCAGCATGGGCCCCTCGATCAGGTCGCCGATGGCTGAGATCGTCGGGAGATTGGTCCGGAAGTGTGGGTCGACCGGCACCCGCCCGGTCTGGGGATCGACCGCGACGCCGACCTCGGACAGACCCAGACCTGTCGTGAACGGTCGCCGGCCCACGGCGACCAGGACCCGGCTGCACGCGAACTCGGTGTTGCTCCCATCCTTCTTCTGAGCGGACACGGTGACGCGGTCCCCTGCGACCGACGCCCCGGTCACACGGGTCTCCAGGTGGATCTCCAGGCCCTGCTTGGTAAGGCTCCGCTTGAGCAGCTCGCCCAGCTCCTGGTCGGCCGCCGGCACGATCCGCGGCAGGAATTCGAGCACGGTGACGCGCGCGCCCAGCCGCCTCCAGACCGAACCCAGCTCCAGCCCGATATAGCCGGCACCGACGACAATCAGATGATCGGGCACTCGATCGAAGCTCAGCGCCCCGGTCGAATCGACGACCGTCCGTCCGTCGAACGGCAGGAACGGTAAACCGGCCGGCTCCGAGCCGGTCGCCAGCAGGATGTGGCCGGTCTGAAGGTCGGCGCTGCCGCCTTCGTTCAACTCGACGTGGACTGACTGGGGCGAGCTGACCCGGGCCGTGCCGAAGACCGGCTCGATCTTGTTCTTGCGGAAGAGGTAGCGGACGCCGTCGGTCAGGCCCTTGACCACCTCGTCCTTACGGGCCAGCAACGCGGGCAAGTCGAGTTTCAACGCCTCGAACTGGATCCCGTGCTTCTTGAACCGCTCCTTCGCCAGGTGGAACAGCTCGCTCGAGTCGAGCATGGCCTTGCTCGGGATGCAACCGACGTTCAGACACGTGCCCCCCAGCGTCCGGCTCTTCTCGACACACGCCACCTTCATCCCGAGCTGGGCGGCGCGGATCGCCGCCACGTAGCCGCCCGGCCCGGCACCGATGACCACCAGATCGAACTGCTTGTGAGCCATTTGTTATTTGCCATTTGTAGCCGTTTATCATCGGCCATTGGTAGAGGAACCGAAGGCGACCCGCCATCCGGCCAACCAATGACCAAGGACGAACACTCAGGTCTCCAACATCATGCGTTCGGGATTCTCGATGCAATCCTTGACGCGCACCAGGAAGCTGACGGCCTCGCGGCCGTCGACGAGGCGGTGGTCGTACGACAGCGCGAGGTACATCATCGGGCGGATGACGATCTGGTCCTCGACGACGACCGGCCGTTTCTTGATCGCGTGCATGCCCAGGATGCCGCTCTGGGGCGGGTTGAGGATCGGGGTCGACAGCAAGGAGCCGAAGATCCCGCCGTTGGTGATGGTGAAGGTCCCTCCCTGGAGGTCGTCGACGCGGATGGTTCCGTCACGGGCCTTGGCCGCGAAGCCGGCGATGGCCTTCTCGATCCCGGCGAAGGAAAGCCGATCGGCGTCGCGGATGACCGGGACCATCAGGCCCCGCTCGGTGCTGACCGCCACGCCGATGTCGTAGAAGTTCTGGTAGACGATCTCGTTGCCGTCGATGCGGGCGTTGAGGGCGGGGAACGCTTTGAGGGCCTCGATCGACGCCTTGACGAAGAACGACATGAAGCCCAGCGCGGTGCCGTGCGCTTTCTGGAACGGCTCCTTGTAGAGGGCGCGGAGCTCCATCACCCGGGTCATGTCCGCTTCATTGAAGGTGGTCAGGATCGCGGCAGTCTGCTGGACCTCGACCAGGCGCTGGGCGATGCGCTGGCGCAGGCCGCTCATGCGTTGGCGGGTCTCGCGTGGGGGCGGACCGCCGGCAGCCTGGTCGGTGACGGCGACCGGGGCCGCGGCCGCCGGCTTGGTCGGGGCCGCGGCGGGCCGGTCGTGCTCGTGGGCCTTGGGCCAGGGCGTGGCCGGTCGAGCGGTCGAGGGCGGCGCGGCCGGCGTCGTCGCCGGCGATTCCAGGAACGTCAGGACATCCCCCTTGATGACCCGGCCGCCGGGGCCGGTGCCGGCGACGCGGGCGACGTCGACGTCCTGCTCGGCGACCAGCCGGCGGACCGCCGGAGAAAGGGGCCGATCCCCACCCCGGTCGGGCTGAGCCGGAGCCGCCGCGGTCGGCGCCGGCTCTGGCTGCTCCGGGCGCTGACCTCGGCCGCCGGGTCGCTCGGGAGCCGACGGGGCGGATGCCGATGGCTCCGCCGGTTTCGGCTTCGGCTTCGGCTCCGGCTCCGGCGCAGCGGCCGGCGTTCCCGACGGGTCGATCGTGCCCACCGCCGCGCCGATGGCTACCGTCTGACCTTCCGCCGTATCAATCTTCAGCACCCCCGAGCCGGGCGCCGGCACGACGGTGGTCGCCTTGTCCGTCTCCAGCTCCAGGAGCGGCTCGCCCGCCTGGACCGGCGCGCCGTCAGGCTTGAGCCACCGCGCGATGGTTCCCTCGGTGATCGATTCGCCCACGCTGGGCACGGTGATCGGAACGGGGGCCATGGGTCGCTCCAGTGGCTGGTGGCTGGTCCAAGACGAATATCCCCTCTTGCCACTTGTCACTCGGCACTCGCCCGCGCAGCGGACGCCCCGCTGCTGACCAGGTGCGGCACGGCCGCGCCGCCGACGGCCGCCGCGACGATCTCGGCCTGCTCGCGGTCGTGGACCACTTTCGAGCCAGTGGCCGGGCTGGCGCTGGCATCGCGGCCCACGTACGCGATCGGCTTGCCCAAGAGCTCCTGGAGCCTGGGGGCCACGAAGGTCCAGGCCCCCATGTTCTGCGATTCCTCCTGGACCCAGACCCACTCTCGGGCAGACCGGTATCGCTCCAGCAGCGACTGGAGCTCGTCGGCCGGCCACGGGTAGAGCTGCTCGATGCGGAGGATGGCCAGCTCGCGCGGGCTGCCGGCCTCGGCGCGCCGGGCGATCAGGTCGTAATAAATCTTGCCCGAGCAGAGCAAGACCCGGCGCGCCCGGTCGGGAGCGGCCGGGTCGTCGAGCACGTCGCGGAAATGCCCGACGACCAGGTGGTCGACCGGCGAGACGGCCTGCTTGTGCCGCAGCAGGCTCTTGGGCGTCATCACGATCAGCGGCTTGCGGAACTCGCGACGCACCTGCCGCCGCAGCAGGTGGAAATACTGCGCCGGGGTGGTCGGCACGGCCACCTGAAGATTCTCCTCGGCGCAGAGCTGGAGGAACCGCTCCAGCCGGGCACTGGAATGCTCGGGCCCCTGGCCCTCATAGCCGTGGGGCAGCAGCATCACCAGCCCGCTGGCCCGTCCCCACTTCGACTCGGCCGAGGCGATGAACTGGTCGATGATCACCTGGGCCCCGTTGGCGAAGTCGCCGAACTGGGCCTCCCACAGGATCAGCATGTGCGGCTCGTCCAGGGAGTAGCCGTAGTCGAACCCCAGCACCGCCGCCTCGGAGAGCAGGCTGTCATACACGCAGAACTCGGCCTGGCCCTCCCGCAGGTGATTGAGCGGGATCAGGCGCTCGGCCGTCTTCATGTCGACCAGCACGGCGTGCCGCTGGCTGAAGGTGCCGCGGCGGCTGTCCTGGCCGCTGAGCCGGACCGGGGTCCCCTCCCAGAGCAGCGAGCCAATCGCCAGCATCTCGGCGGTCGCCCAGTCGAGCGCGCCCTTCTCGGCCACGGCCTTGACCCGGCCCGCCAGCAGGCGGCCCAGCTTGGGGTTGACGGTGAAGCCCGCGGGGACTTGGGCCGAGGCCACGGTGATCTGCTGGAGCGTCTCGTAGGAGACCCCGGTCTCGACGGGAGTGAACGCGAACCGCGAGCTCAGCCCGGCCCAGGCGCCGGAGAACCCGGGCTGTGGCGGGGGCTCGACGGCCCCGCGCCGCACTTCCTCGTACACCGCCTGAAGCTTCTCTTCGAACGTCTCGGCGATCGTCTCGGCCTCCTGGCTGGACAGCTCGCCGGCCATCACGAGCTGCTCGGTGTACAGCTCGCGGATGCTGATCCGGTTCTTGATCTTCTCGTACATCAGCGGCTGGGTGAATGCCGGTTCGTCCCCCTCGTTGTGCCCGTGCCGCCGGAAGCAGACCATGTCGATGACGACGTCCTGGCCGAAGGCCTGCCGGAAGTCGAACGCCAGCTCGCCGACGGCGACCACGGCCTCCGGATCCTCCCCGTTGACGTGGAAGATCGGCGCCTCGATCATCTTGGCGACGTCGGTGCAATACCGGCTGGAGCGGCCCTCGCTGGGCGCGGTGGTGAACCCGATCTGGTTGTTCACCACGATGTGGAGCGTGCCCCCGGTCTTGTACCCGGGGAGCTGCGAGAGGTTCAAGGTCTCGGCGACCAGCCCCTGGCCGGCAAACGCCGCGTCACCGTGGATCAAGATCGGCATGCCCAGCCGGCGGTCCTTGTCCTGGAACCGCCGCTGCTTGGCCCGCATCCGCCCCTCGACCACCGGGTCCACCGCCTCCAGGTGGCTGGGGTTGGGCGTCAAGGTCAGGTGAACCGTCCGCTTGTCGGCCGTGACGTGGTCCGCCGAGAACCCCAGGTGGTACTTCACGTCCCCATCGCCGGCGACGGTCTCTGGCAGGTTCCCCTCGAACTCGTTGAAGATCATCCCATAGGGCTTCTCCAGGATGTTCGCCAGCACATTGAGCCGCCCGCGGTGCGGCATCCCCATGACGATCTCCCGAACTCCCTGCGACCCGGCCCGCTCGATGATCGCATCCAGGAGCGGGATCAGCATCTCACCCCCCTCCAGCGAGAACCGCTTCTGCCCGACATAACTGCGGTGCAAGAAGGTCTCGAACAGCTCCGCCGCATTCAGCTTGTAGATGATCCGCCGCTTCTTCCGGAGGTCGAACGCCGGCCGGTTGCGACACGGCTCAATCCGGTCCAGCAGCCAACGGCGGACCTGGGGATTGCGGATGTACATGAACTCGACGCCAATCGTGCGGCAGTAGGTCTCCCGCAAGATGGCGATCAGCTCGCGCAAGGGGCAGCCCCCCCCCTCGCAGAGCCGGTTGTAAAAGACGCGATCCAGGTCCGTTTCCGACAGCCCGAAGGCCGAGAGCTCCAGCAGCTCGTGGCTCTGGCGGCGCGGGGTGAGCTTCAAGGGGTCCAGGTCGGCCAGGTAATGGCCATACTCGCGGTAGGCGTCGATCAACCGCGTCACGGCCGCCTGCGCCCGGGCCGCGTCGAGGTCGACCGCGCCACCCGGGGCGTCGCTGGTCTCGCGACCTAAATCGTATCCTTCAAAGAAGGTCTGCCACGAGCGCTCAACCGAGGCCGGGTCGGTCTTCCAGCGGGCGTAGAGGTCTTCGATCAGCTCGAGGTTCCACGGATTGGCAACCGAGGCGCGTTCCATAGGAGTGGTTTTTGCGAGTTTCGCGGCCGTTCGGGCCGCGGAGCCAGGTCGATCGGGATTCCCAAGCACGCTGCCCGCGGCGAGCGGCGATCCCTGATGACTTATCATACGCAAGGCGACCGCGAGTCCACACCCTGGGTCTCAGAGGAAGCGCTCGATCCAGGCCGGGTTGGCGTATTTCTCCACCATGAGGGCCGGGACCAGCCCCAGCGCCGCGGCCAGGTCGGGGGACGTGTCCGGGCCGGTCGAGGGCTCGGGCTGGAGGACCTCGACGATCGCCGACCGGGAGAGTTCCAGGTTGATCAAGAAGTCCTGGTGGGCCCGTCCCTGGCGGTAAGCCGGCTGTCGCGCGGGGATCGCCAGGTATCGGATGATCCGCTCGATCGCGAACTGGTAGAGGATCGAGCAATGAACCAGGAACCAGCGTTGGAGTCGCCGCTGCGCGCTGCCGCCGCACTTGCGATCGCCCAGGGTCAGGTCGCCGTGGCCCCGGACGGCCACCGGCGGCCCGTCGCGGCGGATCAACTGGGCGATCCCCTCCAGGACGTAGCGCTGGGCCACGTCGACGGCCGAGAGGCCGGGGGCCGCCGCCTCCGGCAGGATGACCGTGACGTTGAGCGCGCCCGGCCCGACCACCACGCTCCCGCCGCCGCTGGACCGCCGGAGGACCGGCACCCCATCGGCCCGGCAGGCGTCCACCAGGACGTCCTCCCGGAGCCGGCGGGATGCCCCCAGGACGACGGCGTACTCCCGGGCCTCCCAGAATCGGACCAGGGGCGGGGATCTCCCCGCGTCGGCCAGCCGGAGCATCGCCCCGTCGAGCGCGAGGTCCTCCGCCACGCTCGACAGGGTCAGGTCATGGCAGGCCATCGCGCGGTCGACGAGCCGCCCGAGTCCGCGCGGGGCCTGCGGAGCGTCGGGTGCCCGGTCGGCGGCGGCCTCAGAATTTCGTCTCTTCGACATCGATGCGGAAGACGGCGTGGCAATCCGCGCAAGCTTTCTTCAGGACCACGTTGGCTTTCTTCGTCGCATCGAACACTTTCTTCGTCTCAGCCTCCGTCTCAGCCGGCTTGGCGGCGATCTTTTCCAGCTGCTCGGAGCTCTTGATGAGTGCGTCCATGAATTCATTCCATTTCGCCTGGGGGTTGGCCTCAGCCTTCGCCCGGCTCAAGGCATCCTTGATTGGCTTGGCCTTCTTGGCCAGCTGGACCAGCTCCTTGGCGTTCTGCTCAACGCTCTTCTGGGACTTCTTGAAGTAGGTGAGGTTGCGCGTCCCTTTATTGATGTTCGCGCTGGCCTTGTTCACCTTCTCCATGATCTTCTCCAGCGGCGATTCCTTCTCCTCCTCCTGCCCGGCCGAGCGGCCCACTCCGACGCCGATTGAGACGAGGATCCCTGCGCTGAGGGCGAAAACCAACCACTTGCGGATCATTGGTGCAAATCTCCAGGTCACGGGGAAAATCGGTGTGTCTTCCAGAGTCGGCAGGTTGATAGAGGCGGGCCGGCCTGAGCCGGTTGCGGAGAGCCGAGTTCGTCTTCAGGATAACTCGCATCGGTGGTAGGATCAAGCGCCAGTCCAGGCCGGGCGCTGCAGACGCGCCGGGGTCCGCAGAGAACTTCTGGGGTCGGAGATCGATTTCGGAGCGAGCCCTGCGATGACCACCCCGGCTCCCGATGAATCGCAAGTTCCGGCGGCGCTCGAAACCTGCGCGACCCGCTTGACCAACCTGGCCAGCTACCAGCTCGAGCCTGCCTTGCGGCGACGCCTCGATGACCTCGGGGCACGCAAGGAGTTCCTCAATCCACCCGAGCGTGATGAGCTGCTGGCGTTGGTCGCGTTCAGCCAGCGGCGAACCATTGAGGCTCTGGAGGCTCGGCTCGCGCTCAGGCGGCTCCGAGAGGCGTTCCCGAACGCGGGCGTGATTCCAGTCGAGAGCACACGGGTATCATGAACCCGAAAAAGCTGTTTCAAAAAGCACTCAATCGCCCCAAGAATTTCCCCTTCCACGACCTCCTGAACTTGGCTCGCGCCTTCGGGTTCGAGCTCGCGCGGGTCAGCGGCAGCCCTCACATCCTCGTTCATCCCGACGTCAAGCGGCCTCTGAACTTGCAGGAAGTCGACGGCAAGGCCAAGCCCTATCAGATCCGTCAGTTCGTTCGACTCGTCGAGAAAAATGACTTGAATTTCGAGGAGTGGCCATGAAAGATTATCATATCAATATTTTCTACAGTCAGGAAGACGACGGATACATCGCCGATATCCCCGATCTGGAGTCTTGTTCCGCGTTTGGGGCGACGCCCGCCGCGGCGTTGGCCGAGCTGGAGCAGGCCAAGGCCGCCTGGCTGGAGGCAGCCCGGTCTGCGGGCAAGCCGATCCCCAGACCACGATACCGCCCGGCGATTTATCAGACCCCACCCGGTTGAGCAAGGGGCAGACCCATGGACTATCGCTCGGCCGGGGTGGACCTCCAGACCTACGCGGAGACGATCTCCCGGCTCCCGCCGCTGTTGCGCCGCACGTATACGCCGCGCGTGATCGAGTGGAGCGACGGGTTCGCCGGCCTGTTCCGCCTGGATGACCAGGTCGGTTTGCTCTCGCGGACCTACCGCGATCCCGTCCTGGTCGCCTCGACCGACGGGGTCGGCACCAAGCTCAAGCTGGCCTTCGCCACCGGACGGCACAGCACCGTCGGCATCGACCTGGTCGCCATGTCGGTCAACGACTGCCTCTGCGCCGGCGCCGAGCCGCTCTTGTTCCTCGACTACGTCGCCATGAGCCGCGACGACCCGGACTTGACCAGCCAGGTCGTCAAAGGAATCAGCGATGGATGCATCGAGGCCGAGTGCGCCCTGCTCGGCGGCGAGACGGCGATCTTGCCCGAGTTCTACCAGGCGGGTGAGTATGACCTGGCCGGGTTCTGCGTCGGCGTGGTCGAGCGAAAACGGATCCTGGACGGGCAGGACATCCGGGTCGGCGATAAGGTGGTCGGCCTGGCGAGCTCGGGCCTTCATTCCAATGGATATAGCCTGGCCCGGAAGATCGCCTTCGAACAGGCCGGCCTGGCGCCCGAGGTGTTCGTGGCCGAGCTGGGCCGGACGGTGGCCGACGAATTGCTCGAGCCGACGCGGATCTACGTGCGGGCGGTCAAGACGGTGTACCGGCATTACCGGGTCAAGCGAACCATCCACGGCATCGCCCACATCACCGGCGGGGGCCTGATCGACAACCCACCCCGAATCCTCCCGCCGGGCTGCGCCCTGCGCCTGCTCCGCGGCTCGTGGCCCATCCCCCGGGTCTTCCCCTGGCTGCAACGGCTCGGCTCGGTGGATCGTGCCGAGATGGACCGCGTCTTCAACATGGGGATCGGCCTGATCCTCATCGTGGCTGAGTATTACGCCGAGTCGATTGTCCGCCACCTCACCCAGACCGCGCAAACCCCGGCCTGGATCATCGGCGAGGTCGTCGCGGGCGAGAAAACCGTGGCCTTCGACGATCCCTGATCGCTCGGATCGGAACAAGGTCGCCGGAGACTCCGGGTCGAGCGTCTCATCGAGGAGCTGCTGGCCGTTCTCTCCAGACCGTCCTTCTCGAGCCACTAGCCCGTTGCGGCCAGGGGATATTCCTGGTAACTTCAAGTGTCCTCATCGATTCCCTCATTCCTCTCGTCTGCGGTTTGGTCGGCGCAGCTGGATCGTCCCGAATGATCGTCACAGGAGCGATGGTCCCTTCGTAATCTCCGTTATCCCGCTTCGCGCGCTCGCCCTCTTCCCAACCGATGGGATAGTCGAGGAGACGGTGTCGCCCGGCAGTGTGGCCGGTGACATTCGCCCCCGATCTCCTTTTCCGGCCAGCATGAAGTTCAGTTCCGGAGTCGCTCAGTCATGGCCAAGAGTCGGGATTGGACCGAGATTCTCATCCGCCGTGGGGTGATTGGCCCCGATCAACTCAAGGAAGCGTCCCGGCAGGAGAACGGCACCGTCGAAGAGGCCCTGATCCGGCTCGGCTACGCCGATGCCGACGACATCATGAAGGCCAAGGCCGAACAGCACGGCCTGCCGTTCGTCGAGCTCCACGAGATCGAGATCCCCCCCTCGGTCATCGAGCTGGTCCCCGAGTCGCTCGCCCGCGAAAACATCGTCATGCCCCTCTCCCAGGACAGCGGGATCATTCGTGTCATCATGCACGATCCTCTCGACTTCGAGACGATTGACAAGCTGCGGTTCGTCTTGAACCGGGAGATCGAAGTCTCGCTGGCGCCGAAGGAAGCGATCGTGGAGGCGATCAACAAGTATTACGGCAGCGCGTCCTCGGAAACGGAGTCGGTCGACTCGATGCTCCAGGAGTTCACCGACACGGCGATCGACTTCGCCGAGGACGGGGGGACAGGAGCCAAGCAAGCCGGTTCGATCACCCTGGAGGAAGGGGACGCGCCGGTGATCAAGCTGGTGCACCTGATCATCCAGGAGGCGGTGACGATGCGTGCCAGCGATATCCACATCGAGCCGTTCGCCGACCGGGTGCGGATCCGGTACCGGATCGATGGGGTGCTGATGGAGCGCGACAGCGCCCCGCGGCGGCTGCTCGGCGCGATCATCAGCCGCATCAAGATCATGGCCTCGATCGACATCGCCGAGAAACGCCGCCCCCAGGACGGCCGGATCAAGATCCTCGTCGCCGGCAAGGACATCGATCTGCGTCTGAGCATCATCCCAACCAATCACGGACAATCGGCCGTGATGCGCATCCTCGATCGCGACAACATCAAGGTGGGCCTCCAGGACCTCGGCTTCGGCGACGAGGACTGGGCACGGTTCAAGCAACTGATCAAACGTCCCAACGGCATCTTGCTGGTCACCGGTCCCACCGGCTCCGGCAAGACGACCACGCTCTACGCCGCGCTCAACGAGCTGAACCGGCCCGACGTCAAGATCATCACGGCGGAAGATCCGGTCGAATACTACCTGCCGGGCGTGAACCAGTGCGAGGTCAAGGCCAAGATCGGGATGACCTTCGCCCGGATCATCCGCGCGATGCTGCGGCAGAATCCGAACATCCTGCTCGTGGGCGAAATCCGGGACCTGGAGACGGCAGAGACCGCCATTCAGGCCAGTCTGACAGGACACTTGGTTTTCAGTACATTACATACGAACGATGCGCCCAGCGCCATTACACGATTGGTCGACATCGGCATCCAGCCATTCCTGGTTGCTAGCTCGGTGATGGCCATCATGGCGCAGCGGTTGGTGCGGAAAGTTTGCCCGAAGTGCCGGCACCGCTACGAGCCGCCGGCCCACATCTTGAACGGCATTGGCCTGCGCCCGGAGATCATCAAGAAGGCCAACTTCATGAAGGGGAAGGGGTGCAACCATTGCAACAAGACGGGGTACCGAGGCCGCATGGGCATCTTCGAGCTGATGGTCATGACCTCCCAGGTCCGCGAGATGACCTTCAAGGGCGATTCCACGCTCAATATTCGTAAGATGGCCCGGAAGCAGGGGATGCGCACCTTGTTCGAGGACGGCATGATCAAGGTGCTCCGGGGTATGACGACCATCGATGAGGTGCTGCGGATCACCCAGCGCGACATGGTCACCGAAAGCATCACCAAGAAGTAACCACCCCGGCTCGCGCCCGCCAACCCACCGCCGGCCAGCGGCTGGCCGCGTCCCTGATCGGCGAGGGGTGGCTGCCAGCCCCATGCGTGTGAGCGCCCCGAAGGGATCTACGGGTGGTTCCACGGTTTCGCCAACTTGTGCCCTGTGCTTGATCCAGGCCGATCCGACTGAAATAATGGTGATGCTCCGGGGAGTGGCAGCCGACCCTAACCTGAAGCGCACCGGAACGATTCGGTGGACACCTGGTTCATAGGAAAAGTCAAGCCGCTGTGGCGGCCATGTCCGGTTGGTTGCGACAGGTTCCATCGACGTTTCCGCGGAGGGATTCCAGGGCAATGGGTACGCTGCTGATCGATAAACTGCTTCAGACCGTCTGCACCCAAAAGGCGAGCGACCTGCACCTGGCCGTCGGCAGTCAGCCGATGCTGCGGTTGCATGGCCACATGCGCCCGCTGGCGACCAAGGTGCTGGAGCCGGCGGACACCGTGGCGCTGATGAAGAGCATCGCGCCCGAGCGGTGCCAGCAGGAGCTCCAGGAGGTGGGCGGGACGGACTTCGGCTTCGCCTTTGGCGACATGGCCCGGTTCCGGGTCGCCATTTTCAAGCAGCGCGGCAACGTGGGGCTGGTCCTGCGGCGCATCCCCAATGAGTTCCTCACCTTCGAGCAGCTCGGCCTGCCGCCGGTCATCGAAACGTTGATCAAGCGGCCCCGCGGCCTGATCCTGGTCACCGGTCCGACCGGCTCGGGGAAGACCACCAGCCTGGCGTCCATGGTCAACTACATCAACAACACCATGGACCGCCACATCATCACCATCGAGGATCCGATCGAGTATTTCCACAAGCACAACAAGTCGATCATCAATCAGCGCGAGATCGGCGTGGATGTGCCGGACTTCCCCGAGGCGATCCGCCGCGCCCTGCGGATGGACCCCGACATCATCCTGGTCGGCGAGATGCGCGACCTGGCCACGATCTCCGCGGCGATCACGGCCGCCGAGACCGGCCACATCGTCTTCGCCACCTTGCACACCAACTCGGCCGAGGGGACGGTCAACCGGGTCATCGACGTCTTCCCCAAGGACCAGCAGGACCAGATCCGCACCCAGTTGTCCGTCGCGATCATCGGCATCCTGGCCCAGGCGCTTTTGCCCCGCAAGCCCAAGGGGCTGGTGGCCGCCTACGAGATGCTGGTCGTCACCCCCGCCATCGCCAACCTGATCCGCGAGAACAAGACGTATCGGATCGATTCCTCGATCCAGACCGGGCGCAAGCACGGCATGATCCTGCTCGACGACAGCCTCTTCAACCTCTGGAAGCAGGGGCTGGTCGAGGAAGACGAAGTCATGTTCAAAGCCCGCAAGCCCAACGACTTGCGGGAACGCATCGAGAACGCCAAGAAGGGAATCTTCGACGAGGAGGAAGGCGAAGGAGAGGACGAGGAGGAGTGATCTGTTTTTGTCCGTGGTCCGTTGTTCGTTGTGAGAAGAGCCCGGCACGTGGCGTGGCTCAGCCCTTCGATCCCGTTCGACCCGCAGAATCACGAGCCCGTTTCTGAAACAGTAGGTTCACCGCGACGGTCCATCACGACCGGGCCCCCCCGGCGGATGTTCAGAGTTCGCACTTGGCCGGTCGGGCCCGTCTGCCGCCCGCCCGAGTGCCTCGGCGCTCCCGTACCCAGCCCTGCAACCCGCGTCAACGGACCACGGACCAAAGGACCAACCAATGGCACGACGGCTCGGCACGATCATGATCGACATGGGCTACCTGGACGAGGAAGGTCTGTGGAAGGTGTTGGAGGAGCAGAAGCGCACGCAGAGTGAGTTGCTGGGCAAGGTGGCGGTGCGGCTGGGCCTGGTGAAGGAGGACCAGGTGCTGCGGGCGCTGGGCGAGCAGCTCGGCATGAAGGTGATCAAGCTGACCGACGTGACGATCCCCGGCGAGATGACGGAGCTGGTGAATGAGAGCATGGCGACGGCCTACAAGGTGGTGCCGATCTCGCAGAACAAGAAGGACAAGAGCGTCACGGTGGCGATGGCCGAGCCGCAGAACCCCTCGACGCTCGACAGTCTGAAGCTGTTCCTGAGCACCGAGGTCAAGGGGGCGATCGCCACGGAGGCCGACGTGATGGCGGCCATCGAGCGGCTCTATGCCGGCCATCACGAGAGCATCCAGGACGTCGTCAAGCAGATCGAGCAGGACAAGGGCTTATCCAAGCTGGCCGGCCGCAACGAGAACACGATCGACCTGGAGGCCATCGAGGAGATGGCCGAGGCCGCGCCGGTGCGGAAGCTGCTGAATATGGTCCTGCTCCTGGCGATCAAGGACAAGGCCTCGGACATCCACTTCGAGCCGTTCGAGGAAGAGTACAAGATGCGGTACCGGGTCGACGGCATCCTCTATGAGCTGGTCCCGCCGCCGCGGCACCTGGCTCCGGCGATCGCCAGCCGGATCAAGGTCATGTCGAACCTGGACATCGCCGAGCGCCGGCTGCCGCAGGACGGGCGGATCCAGCTGGCCCTGGGCGGCAGCGAGGTGGACATCCGGGTCTCGACCCTGCCCACGATGTTCGGCGAGAGCGTGGTGCTGCGGATCCTCGACCGCACGGTGGTGCAGCTCGACCTCTTGAAGCTGGGGATGCCCGAAGACACGCTCAAGCAGTGGATCGAGGTCATCGAGAAGCCCAATGGCATCGTGCTGGTGACCGGCCCGACCTCGGCGGGCAAGACGACCACGCTCTACGCCACGCTCAACCGCCTCAACCGGATCGAGGACAAGATCATCACGACCGAGGAGCCGGTGGAGTACGACATCGAGGGCCTGGTCCAGATCCCGATCAACGCCGAGATCGGCGTGACCTTCGCCAACTGCCTGCGGTCGATCCTGCGGCAGGACCCGGACAAGATCCTGGTGGGGGAGACCCGCGACCTGGAGACCGCCGAGATCTCGATCCAGGCGTCGCTGACCGGCCACATCGTCTTCACCACGCTGCACACCAACGACGCGCCCTCGGCGGTCACCCGGCTCCGCGACATGGGGCTGCCCACGTTCCTGATCACCGCCACCGTCGAGGCCGTGCTGGCCCAGCGGCTGGTCCGGCGGATCTGCACCAACTGCCGGACCGAGTTCACCCCGGCTCCCGAGGTCTGCATGGAGCTGGGCATGTCGCCGGAGGAGGCCGCGACCAAGAAGTTCTACTACGGCAAGGGCTGCGACCGGTGCAACAACACCGGCTACAAGGGCCGCATGGGGATCTACGAGCTGCTGGTCATGAACGACACCCTCCGCGACATGATCGTCGCCGAGGCGTCGCTGGACGATTTCCGCAACGCCTGCCGCAAGTACGGCATGCGGACCCTCCGCGAGGCCGGCATGAACGCCATCCACGGCGGGTTGACCTCCATCGAGGAGGTTCTCCGCGAGACGCTGATCGATGATATCTGATCGTCCCTGGTCCGTTCCTAGTTCGCTCCGCGGGCGGACTCGCCTGGTCCGGGAAAGCTGAGGCACTCGACGAAGGGCGGTGACGGCGCAGCGGAGCGGGAGCTCCTCCAACGGACAACGGACCACGGACCATGGACCAACGGACAACGGACCACTGACCACGGACCAAAGGGGAGCGACCCAGATGCCGACCTACCAGTACGAGGCGATGGACCACACCGGGCGTGAGGTCAAGGACACGATCGACGCGTCGACGCAGGAGGAGGCGCAGCAACTGATCCGCCAGAAGGGCTTCTTCGTCACGAAGATCGCCGAGAAGGCGAAGAAGGCCAAGCAGCGGGCCAGTGCCAAGAAGGGAGGCCGGCGGAAGAAGAAGGCGTTCACGATCGGGCGGATCCGGACCAAGCAGTTGTGCACCTTCACGCGGCAGCTCTCGACCTTGCAGGACGCGGGCCTGCCGATCCTTCGCAGCCTGAAGATCCTCGAGGGGCAGTGCAAGCCGGGGGTGCTGAAGAACTCGCTCCAGGACGTGGTCGAGGACATCGAGAGCGGCTTGACCCTCTCGGAGGCCATGCAGAAGCATCCCAAGGCGTTCGACCGGCTGTATTGCAACATGATCAAGGCGGGCGAGGCCGGCGGTGCGCTCGAGGCGATCCTCCAGCGGCTGGCCGACTTCAAGGAGAAGGCCCAGTCGCTGAAGCGGCGGATCAAGTCGGCCATGGTCTACCCGATCGTGGTCATCTTCGTGGCCTGCGTGATCGTCGGCTTCATCCTCTACTTCATCATTCCCAAGTTCGAGGCGATCTTCAAAGACTTCGGCGTGCCGCTGCCGAAGATGACGGTCTTCCTGATCGATGCCAGCCACTTCCTGATCAAGTATTTCTACGTCGTCTTCCTGACCCCGCTGTTCTTCTGGATCTTCATCAAGCTGTTGTATCGCAACCGGACCGGGGCCTACATCTGCGACCGGATCAAGCTGATGATCCCGGTCATGGGCACGATCGTCGAGAAATCGACGGTGGCCCGGACCACCCGGACCCTCGGGACGCTCGTCCAGTCGGGCGTGCCGATCCTGGAGTCGCTGAACATCGTCCGCGACACGGCGGGCAACGCCGTCTTCGAGCGGGCCTTCACCCGGATCTACGAGAGCATCCGCGAGGGCGAGACCATCGCCCAGCCGCTGAAAGAAGCCCGGATCGTCGACGACATCGTGGTCAACATGATCGACGTCGGCGAGGAGACCGGCGAGCTCGACACCATGCTCAACAAGATCGCCGACAACTACGATGAAGAGGTCGA
>JAJPJC010000443.1 GCA_021324445.1 Isosphaeraceae bacterium | reverse complement strand
GTGAGCCGAGCCTGTCCCAGAGCGCGCGATGATAGTCCGCGCCGCGGGCATAGCGAGCGACCTTGCCCGCGCCGGGGACGTCCATCGGCGTCCGTACATTGCGGTCGTTCGAACCATAGACCACACTCACCATCACGACCGAGCGGACGCCATCCAGGATCGACGCGGGATGGCAACGGCCGGGCTCCTGCTTTTGCAGGTATCCCATGTCGGCCGCATGCCCGGCCTCGAGCCAGCGGAGGAAGTCGGGATATCCCGGTGGAGTCACCGCCGGCGCAATGCCGACCGCGTCGAATCCCAGGCGGAGAGCCTCGGCTTTCAGGCGTTCACTCAGATCCGATTGGGACATGACAGCGCGGGCGGGGGAGGGCTCTCCGGACCGCCTCCGAGACTCTCTCACTGCTTCGCCGACCGTTACTCCAGCCCGGTGGAATCCTTGACCCCGAGGTTCTCGTAGATCTTGCGGGTGGCGTCCGAGCGGTTGAGCGTGTAGAAGTGCAGACCACGGACGTGGTTATCGAGCAGGTCTCGGCATTGCTCGGTCGCCCAGTGGATGCCCACGTTGGCCACGGCGTCCGGGTCATCGCCGCACCGGGCGATGGCTCGCAACAGCTTGGCCGGGTACCGCGCGCCGAGGGCGAGCTCGGCCATGCGTGCCAGGTTATCCTTCGACGTGATCGGCATGATGCCCGCGACGATCGGGACACGGATGCCGGCCAGCTCGCAGCGCTCGCGGAAGTCGTAGAAGTCGGCGTTGCAGAAGAAGAGCTGGGTGCAGATGTAATCGGCGCCCGCGTCGACCTTGCGCTTCAGGTAGTCCATCTCCTTGAGGCGGTTGGGGGTCTCGGGGTGGCCCTCGGGGAAGCCGGCGACGCCGATGCCGAAACCGCGGGGATCCGGGACGTTGGTATGCGCCCGGACGAAGGCGACGAGCTGGTCGGCGTATTGGAAGGCATCCCTCGCCCGGTCGTAGTCGGGCATCGAGCGCGGGGGGTCGCCGCGGAGCGCCAGGACGTTCTCGATCCTGGATTCCGCGTACCGGTCGAGGATGGCCGCCAGCTCGTCGCGCGTGTGGCAGACGCAGGTCAGGTGCGAGACGGCCGTCAGGAGCGTCTCACGCTGGATCCGCACGATCAGGTCGTGCGTCCGCTCGCGCGTGGAGCCGCCCGCGCCGTAAGTCACCGACACGAAGGAGGGACGGAGCGGCTGGAGGTGCGCGATCGTCTGGAACAGCTCATCCGAGGCCCTGTCCGTCTTGGGCGGGAAGAACTCGAAGCTGAACGTCGTGCGCCGGGTCTGGAAGATGTCCCTGATATGCATGATCGTCGTCTGGACCCTCGATCCGCTCGCCTCTCCTCGCCCCGGACTCCAGGTGACAAGATACAACATCGCGCCGGCGAGGGGGAGTCCCCTGCTCAGCCGACGGCCGACCCCGTGGCCGTCCCACCCGTCGCCTTGCGACGGCCCGGAGACTTGGTGACCGGCGCGGACGCGACGCCGATCCTGGGGCAGAGCCCCGCCAGGGAGCAGGCCGGGCACCGGGGTCGGCGTGCCACGCAGATCCGGCGGCCGTGCTGGATCAGCCGATGGCTCAGGTCGACCCACTCGGCGCGCGGGACGATCCGCATCAATTCGCGCTCGATCTGCTCGGGCGTCGTCCCGGTCGTCAGGCCGAGCCGCCGGGCGAGCCGCTTGACGTGGGTGTCGACCACGACTCCTTCCGCGACTCCGAAGGCGGTCCCTAACACGACGTTGGCCGTCTTCCGGCCGACGCCGCTGAGCTTCGTGAGCGATTCCAGGTCCTCGGGGATGACCCCCCCATGCCGCTCGGCAACCTGCCGGGCCATGGCGAGGAGATTCCGGGCCTTCGCTCGGAAGAAGCCGGTGGACCGGATGATCGACTGGAGCTCTGACGGGTCCGCGCCAGCGAGCACCGACGCATCCGGATACCGCCGAAACAGTTCGGGCGTCACCGTGTTGACCCGCGCGTCGGTGCACTGGGCCGAGAGGATCGTCGCCACCAGCAGTTGATAAGGATCGGCGTGCACCAGGGCGCACGCCGTCTCGGGGTACTCTCGCTTCAGGGCGGCCACGACCCGACGCGCGTGAGCCTTCGAGACGAGATCGGATCGGCTGCTCTTTGCCATGACCGAGCGTCTTCTCCTCAACCACACCCCATCCGACCGCCACCGGGTCGGACTCGCCGCACCCCGATGGCTTGTCGATATCCCGGCCAAAACTACAATGCATTCGACTTCGGGATTGAGCCGATCTATGCCCATGGCCCCCGAGGTTGGCATGCCAGGTCCTTCTGGGCCGTCGCCCCAGGGCTGAGCCCTCTTCGGAGGCGGCAGGCCATTGTCGGCGATCGAAGGCCGGTCCTGTCAAGCCTCATCGTCCGCCTGACTGATTTGGATGGTTAGGGAGCTCGCCAGATCGCCGGTTTGCATCATGAATATTGACACGAATTTATGCGGTTTCTCGGGCCACTGTCGGCTCTTCCCCTTGCCGAATGTGGTGTTGTTTCCCCACGTGATCCTGCCGCTCCATATCTTCGAGCCCCGCTATCGTCAGATGACCCACGATGCGCTCGCCGGCGATCACCTCGTGACCATGGTCCAGGCTTGCCCGCCGGATCCAGCCCAGCCATGGGTCGAACCGGTTCCGATCGAGGATGTGGCCTGCGTGGGGAAGATCATCCAGCATGAGCGGTTGCCGGATGGACGGTCCAATATTCTATTGCTTGGTTGCAAGCGAGTCCGTATCGAACGCGAAGTGGCCTCCACCAAATTGTATCGCGTCGCCGAAGTGACCTTGCTCGAGGACCAGGACCCCGAGCTAGACCAGGAAGAACGACGCGAGGAGTTGATCGCGCTGTTCCAGGAGGTGCTACAGGC
>JAJPJC010000402.1 GCA_021324445.1 Isosphaeraceae bacterium | reverse complement strand
GTCAGGTCGGTGGGGTTGATGCCGCCGTAGGTGCTGGCGTTGGCGTCGGTGAGCTGGAGGGTGCCGCTGGCGGTGCCGTCGCTCTCCCAGAGCTGGGTGCCGTGGGTTGAGTCATTGGCGGCGAAGAACAGCTTGCCGTTCATCACCACCGGCGGCGAGGTGATGGTGGCACCGAAATCCAGGGCGTTCAGCGTCAGCAGGGTCCGATCTTCCAGGGCCTCGATCCGAAATCGGCGGCGAAGACTCCGTCTGCGGACCGGGGAAGTCGAGAACGTTCGCTGGACTCGTGGGAACATGAGTATCCCCTTCCACCGCGGTGCAGGGACTGCGACCTCACAGCCGCGGGGAGGTACGCCGGGTTGGACCAAGGATCCTGCTGTCTCAAGCTGCTTCGATGAGCCGTCCAACAGCCATCCGTCAACGATGATCCAACTCCGCTCGGCGGCGGATTCCGGTCCGGGATGCACCACTCAGGATTGCCTTCAAGGCCGGCCTGGACTTACCCGGTCCTTTCGCCATTGATCGTCACTCATCGACTCCTCTCCGTGGTGACTGGAGCTGCAGCGCACCATTGCAGACCACCTCGGGCAAAAGGAGGTTGCCGCCGGCGGGCTTCTGACGCCGAGGCCAACCAGTACTTCACTTCAACTAGCTCGGGATCGGGAGCTCGCAGACAGGTTGCCTCCCCCTTTTTCTTTTCATGGCCTGGGCGAAGCCAGTTTGCCGCGTCTTTTTTCTTTTCCTGGCCTGGGCGCGTTCCGAATCCGCAATGCGGTGATGCGAGACCACCACACCATGCGCCGGATGACCCGAGGGGTGGTCGCGTCCGGGGACCGGCAATGGAGCGGCCCGCACTCGCGTTGTGCCTGAGGCGTGGAACTTCCGGAGGGTTACATCGTCGCTCAGGCTTCAGCCTGACATTCCGATACGGTCAGGTCGTAGGTCGGGCTTTAGCCTGACATTCCGATACGGTCAGGCTAAAGCCCGACCTACGTTCAGGTCGTCGCATCAGCAAGCACAGCGGACCAAGGGCAAAGCGGTGAGCACTCCTTCAGAAGGCCGTCAAAGAACTCTACGTCATTCCCAGGAGCCGGGGAACGCCCTGGGATTGGGACCTGGGAATCTGCGAATGCCGAGAGGCGCCCGGTGGCGAGATGTTGCGGAGAGGAAACCTCATGGGAAGGCGGTCGAGCGAGGTCGCTACCGCTTCAGCTCGTTCCAGAGGAAGCGATAGGCCAGGGCCTCCATGAACGCCTCTTGCTTGTTGTCGGCGGCGGCGGCGTGGCCGCCCTCGATGTTCTCGTAGTAGACCACGTCGTGGCCCTGGTCTTTCATCTTGGCGACCATCTTCCGCGCGTGGCCGGGGTGGACGCGGTCGTCGCGGGTCGAGGTGGTGAACAGCGTGCGGGGATACTTCACCGCCTTCTCGACGTTGTGATAGGGGGAGAACGTGCGGATGAACGCCCATTCCGCGGGGAGATCCGGGTTGCCGTACTCGCCCATCCAGCTTGCGCCGGCGAGCAGGTGGTTGTATCGCCGCATATCCAGCAGCGGCGAGCCGCAGACGATGGCGCCGAAGAGGTCGGGTCGGCGCGTGAGCATGTTGCCGACCAGCAGGCCGCCGTTGCTCCGGCCCAGGACGCCCAGGCGCGGCGGGGAGGTGACCCGGCGGCGGAGGAGATCCTCCGCCACGGCGATGAAGTCCTCATACGCCTTGTGGCGGTCGGCTTTGAGCGCCGCGCGGTGCCAGATCGGGCCGAACTCGCCGCCGCCGCGGATGTTCGCCACGACGTAGACGCCCCCTGGCTCCAGCCAGGCCGCGCCGAGGGTGGGGCGGTAGGCCGGCAGCATCGGGATTTCGAACCCGCCGTAGCCGTAGAGCAGGGTCGGGGCCGTGCCGTCGAGGGCCAGGTCCTTGCGGGCGACCTGGAAATACGGGACGCGGGTGCCGTCCCGCGAGACGGCCTCATACTGCGCGACGGCCAGCCCTCCGGCGTCGAAGAACGCGGGGAGCTGCTTGAGCCGTTCGGCGGGACCGCCGCCGGCCCGGCCCATCGACAGCGTGGTCGGCGTGAGGAAGTCGGTGGTATCCAGGAAGTAGTCGTCGGACTCCTCGGGGTCGACCGCGCGGGCGGCCACCTCGCCGAACTCGGGCAGGCCCGGCATCGGCTCGCGGATCCAGCGGCCATCGCGATGCGTCAGGACCTCGACGCGGCCGCGCACGTTGTCCAGCTCATTGAGCAGGATGTGGTGCCGCGTCGGGCTGAACCGGGCCAGCGACTTCCGTTCGGTCGGCTGGAACAGGACGTCGAAGGCGCGGCTCCCCGCGAGGAACTTCTCCAGCTCGATCGCGAGCAAGCCTCCCGCCGGATAGGTCGTGCCGCCGATCGCCCAGTCGGAGCGGAGCCGCAACAGGAGCCACTGGCGGTGCAGGGCGGCGTCGGCGTCGTCGGGCTTCTCGATCGGGATCAGCTTCCCCTGGCGGCGGAGGAAATACTCGGACGTCCAGAAGGTGGGCCGGCGCGTGATGATGTCGCGTTCGAAGCCGGGCGTGAGGTCGCGGACGGCGGAAACTCCCATGTCGTCGGGCTTTCCTTCATACACGACCGTGGCCTCGGCCAGCGGCGTGCCGCGCGTCCATTCCTTGACGATCCGGGGATAACCCGAGGTCGTCATCGAGTTCGGGCCGAAGTCGGTACCCACGAAGACGCTGTCCGGACCGCGCCAGGCGACGCGACTCTTGGCCTCGGGCAGAGTATATCCGTCCCGGACGAACACCTTCGTCTTCAGGTTGAATTCGCGGACGACCTCCGCGTCGGCCCCGCCCCGGGAGAGCGAGATCAACGCGAGCGTGTACTCCGGCCGCAGCGCCGCCGCCCCGTGCCAGACCCAGTTTTCCCCCTCCTCCTTGGCCAGCGCATCCAGGTCGAGCACGACCTCCCAGTGGGGCGTCTCCTTGCGATACTCCTCCAGCGTGGTGCGCCGCCAGAGTCCCCGCGGGTTCTTCCGATCCTTCCAGAAGTTGTAATAGTACGGGCCCAGCTTCTCGATCCTCGGGATCCGCGCATCCGAATCGAGGATGCTCAGCAGCCTGCGCTCGAGGACCTGGAACTCGTCGGATCGGGTCAGCTCGCCGATGCTCTCGGCGTTCCGCGCCTTCACCCAGGTCATCGGCTTGGCGCCGTTGACTTCCTCCAACCACTGGTAGGGATCGTCGGGCTCGTCACCCGGAGGGAAAAGTAGAGTGCCGACCAGAATTGCAATCATCCAAGGCACCAGATGGCAGGTCATCGATCGCGGTCTCCTCGAGCTCAAAGTCGGTTTTCTTGGCGGCTGACGGGACCGTCCGGGCGGCGGGGACGCTGTTTATCATCAATCCCATCCGGCGGGAGTCCGTGAGCACGTTCTGGACGAATCTTCGAAAATCGGATTCTTTCCAGGTTAGCGGAACCGGCGGCTCCTGTCGTGGCATTACTGACAACGATCGGATCGGGCAGTCTGGCCCAGAGGTCTCCGTGGCGATTGGCAAGGACCGGGCGGTCCAGAGGCAGCTTCGCACGCTCTTCAGCGTCGGCACGATTCGGGAGCTGACCGACGGCCAGCTCCTGGAACGGTTTGCGACCGACCGGGGCGAGGCCGCCGAGCTGGCCTTCGCGGTGCTGGTCGAGCGGCATGGGCCGATGGTCCTGCGCGTCTGCCGGGGCGTGCTGGCGGACCCGCACGAAACCCAGGATGCCTTCCAGGCCACCTTCCTGGTCCTGGTCCGCAAGGCCCGCGCGCTGTGGGTGCGCGACTCCCTGGGACCGTGGCTCCATCAGGTGGCCTATCGCACCGCGACGCACGCCCGGTCGACGGCCGCCCGCCGCCGCCGGCACGAGCGTCGCGCCGCGGTGTCGCAGAGGGAGAGCCGCGCCGAGGCCGAGGACGAGCTGGGTCGAATCCTCCACGAGGAGATCGAGCAGCTCCCCGAGCGCTACCGGGCGCCGCTGATCCTCTGCGACCTCCAGGGACGCAGCCACGAGCAGGCGGCGCGGCACCTGGGATGGCCGATCGGGACGGTCAAGAGCCGGCAGGCCAGGGGCCGGGAGCGGCTCCGCGACCGGCTGGTCCGCCGTGGACTGGCACCGGAGGCCGGCCTGCCGACACTGGCCCTCAGTCCCAATGGCCCCCTGGCGTGGCTCGGTCCGGCCCTGGTGGATTCCACAACCGTCGCGGCCGTCCGAGCGATGACGGTCCGGGCCGCCGCAGGAGGTTCCGCCGCGACACTCGCCGACAAGGTGCTCAGAGCCATGACCATGACACGATTGGGGAAAATCGCTTCGGTCCTGCTGGTCGCCGGCGCGACCGCCTCCGGAGTCAACTTGCTCGCCCAGCGCGGGACATCCGGCGCCCCTGCTCAAGCCGAGGGGCCTGCTCGGGCCGCCCGCGTCGACGACGGGCTGGTCTACGAGGTCAAGCCTGGCCCCTTGATCGTCAACGTGAACGGGCCGGGCTCGCTGGAGTCGGCCCGGAACATCGATGTCTATTGCCAGGTCGAGGGCACGACCACGATCATCAGGATCGTTCCGGAAGGGACCCAGGTCAAGAAGGGCGATGTCCTCTGCGAGCTCGACTCGGCGGCGCTGAAGGACCAGTTGGTCAACCAGAAGATCACGACCAAGAGCGCCGAGGCTGCTTTCGAGGATGCCAGGATCGCTCACGAGATCGCTGAGATCGCCCGCCGCGAGTACGTCGACGGCATCTACCCGCAGGAGCACGCGCGTGTCAGGAACGCGATCAACACGGCCCGGTTGGCCCTCCAGCAGGCCGAAACCCGGCTGGAGCGCACCCGGCGCGCCCGCCAGGAACTCAAGGCCGAGCTGGCCGCGCGGAAGGGCCCCCGCACGTCCGCCGACATCATGGCCGAGCTCGACCTCGACGACCGCATCCAGACCACCGAGCAGGCCAAGGAGCGCGAGAAGGGAGCCCTCGAGCTGGCACAGATCAGACAGGAAGTCCTCGAACAGTACACGCGGACCAAGATGGCCAAGGGTCTGGAAACCGACGTCGCGCGGAAGCGGTCCGACGAGCTGGCCAAGCAGGCGGCCTGGGAGCTGAACAAAGGCAAGGAAGAGAAGCTCGAGAAGCAGATCAAGTTCTGCACGCTGAGAGCACCTAGCGACGGCCTGGTCGTCTACGCCAACGACCCGAACCGCTTCGGCCGCCAGCCCACCATCGAGGAAGGGGCGACGGTCCGCGAACGGCAGAAGATCCTCAGCATCCCCGACCTCTCCCGGTTGCAGGTCAACGCCAAGGTGGACGAGTCGCAGATCGACAAGGTCATGGTGAATCAGAAGGCCAGGATCCGCGTCCATGCCTTCGCCGACCAGGTGCTGGACGGCCGAGTCCTGGATGTGGCGCCGCTGCCCGATCCGAGCAACTTCTTCAGTTTCGGCCAGAAGGTTTACACCACCCGGGTCGCGATCCTAAATCGCCAGCCGTCCCTCCGCCCGGGCCTGACGGCCGATGTCGAAATCCTGATCGATCAGAAGGACAACGTGCTCAGCGTGCCGGTCGCAGCCGTGCTCCACTACGACGACAAGGACCATGTGGCCGTCCAGAAACCTGGCGGCGGGTTCGATTGGCGCGAGGTGACCCTGGGTATCGCCAACGAAAAGTACGTCGAAGTGAAGGACGGGCTCCGGTCCGGTGAGCGCGTGGCGCTCAAGCCGATCGCCCTGATGAGCGAAGAGGAGAAGCGCGCCAGGTTCGGCGCGCCGCCGAGGGCCACCCAGCCCGCGAGCAAGGAGGAGAGGCGCCCGGACTTCGCGGTGCCGGCCCAGCCCGCCCCCAAGGCCAAAGGCCGGGGAGGCCGGGGAGCCGGGGGCGTCATCAACCCGCTCGTCGAGAAGCTCCGAAACATCCCGCCGGAGGACCGCGCGCGGATGAAGAGCGCCAGCCCCCAGGAGCGGATCGAGATCCTCAAGAAGGCGGGGTTCACCGACGAAGAGCTGTGGCAGTTGGGGGTCCCTGGCGCAGGTCCGGTTCGGCCGGGCGGATCGGAGCCGTAGAATCCTCCCACCGCGCTTCTGAGGCCGCGTCCGCAGGGCCCGCGGCAATTCCCAGCAGGGGGGTTGAAGGGCTCAGGGATGTCGATTCGCATCCTCGACGAGCAAGCCCTCGACCCCGGCGGCGGCGTTGAGCTCCTGATCGGCCGAGACCAAGGTGACAGGTCCAGCCGCTCTGGCTTGGAAGGCGCGGTCGGCTTTGAGCGCAGCAGCGAGTTGCAGGGCATCATAGGCGCGCAGCCCGTGTCTCCGCGCCAGGAGCATCGCATCAGCCACCAGTGGCGGGGTTATCTCAAGGATGCGGTAGCGCTGGGAGAGGTGGCGACGAAAGTGGCCGAGGATCGCCCCGGCCTGAGCCGGGGGGAGAGTGCCGCCGCGCTGTCGCCGGGTCAGGGCGGAGGCGACCTCGACTGCCGTGACACGGGCGAGATAAATCACGTGTGACGACTTGGAGCGGGCCAGAGAACGGACCCAGGCGCTGCCCGCCTCGCGGACGTGGCGCTTGACGAGGGCGCTGGTATCCACAAGAAATTGATCACGCCCAAGAGGGTCACCAAGAATCGATGATATTCTTCAGAATCGATAAGATCCCACCGTCACGGGAGATCGATGACCTCGTAAGATGG
>JAJPJC010000084.1 GCA_021324445.1 Isosphaeraceae bacterium | reverse complement strand
GGACCCCGCCCTGGTGCCCCCGGCAACGGGGAGCCCGCATAGCAACCTGCTGGACGCTCGTTCGGGATGCGCCACGCCGTGGGGACACAACTTTTCATAGCAACCCAAGCTCGGCGACCGACGGCTGATGACTCCCGCCGCGATCGACCCCTTCGATTCGACAGGACGGCCGTCGATTTTGGGTTGAGAAAAGGTTAAACTTCGGATGAATCTTTCGCGTTGTGAGGACGGTTCGCACAGCTCCCCGGTCATCGCGGCCAGGCGGGTTGTCGGGATCAGCGTGGGATCACCTTGCCGGCGAGTCAACTGATGAGCGATCGACCGCGCAGGCTCAAAATCGTGGTGGTCACGGCGGCCTGGGTCGGCCTGGCGGGTCTGCCTGCACTCGCCCGGCCCCCGCACAAGAAGGCCCTGGCGGACTACCTGGGCCCCGGCCTGGCGCGCAAGCTCAACGACTGCCGGACCTGCCACCAGCCGCTGGAGGACGGGGCCGATCCCGAGGAGGCGCGGCCGCACAACCCGTTCGGCAAGCGGCTCAAGGCGGTGCGCGCCCAGCTCCGGAACGCCGGCAAGCCCTCGGGAATCCCGGACCGGATCCAGGCGGTCGCCACCGAGGATAGCGACGGCGACGGCGTCCCCAACCTGCTGGAGCTGGTCACCGGCCACTTCCCCGGCGAACCCGACGACCGGCCGGCCGGCGCGGAGCTGGCCCGGGGCCGTGCCGCGATCGCCGCCCTCGAGCGAGCGCACAGCGGTTATCCCTGGAACCCGTTCGAGACGGTCCAGCGCCCCGCGGTTCCCACCGTCGGCTCCCGCGTCGGGATTCGCAACCCGATCGATGCCTTCCTCGCCGCCGAGCACCAGGCGCGCGGCCTGAGGCCACGGCCCCAGGCGAGCCGGCCGGTGCTGTTGCGCCGGGTGTACCTCGACCTGACCGGCCTGCCGCCCACCCCCGAAGAGCTCCAGGCCTTCCGCGCCGACGAATCACCCGGCGCCTACGAGAGGATCGTCGACCGCCTGCTGGCCAGCCCGCGGTATGGCGAGCGTTGGGGCCGCCACTGGATGGACGTCTGGCGATACAGCGACTGGGCCGGCTGGGGCAAGCAGGTCCGCGACAGCCAGCCGCATATCTGGCACTGGCGCGACTGGATCGTCGAGGCGCTCAACCGCGACCAGCCCTATGACGAAATGGTCGTGGCGATGCTGGCGGCCGACGAGGCCCGCCCCGACGACCTGGACGCCCTCCGCGCCACCGGCTACCTCGCGCGGAACTTCAAGCTGCTCAGCCGCGAGAAGTGGATGCAGGATGTGGTCGACCACACGGCCCAGGCCTTCCTGGGCCTGACCATCGGCTGCGCCCGCTGTCACGACCACATGTACGACCCGATCCTTCAGAAGGAATACTACCGGATGCGCGCGATCTTCGAGCCGCACCAGGTCCGGATCGACCGGGTCCCCGGCGTGCTCGACACGACCCAGGACGGCATCCCCCGTGCCTACGACGCGCAGCTCGATGCCCAGACCCGGCTCTTCGTCCGCGGCGACGATCGCAACCCGACCGGCGATCCGCTGGCGCCCGGGGTTCCCGAATCCCTGGGCGGCTCGTTGGACGTGCGGCCGGTGGTGCTGCCCCTGACGGCCGTCGCTCCCGACCGGCGTCCGGACGTGATCCGCGCCCAGCTGGACGCGAGCCAGGAAGCGCTCGCCAGGGCCGAGGTCGCGCTCGATCGACGCGAGCGGACCTCGAAGGATGCCGAGGAAATCGAGCGGGCGCGGCTCGATGCCGCCCTGGCCCGGGCGCAACTCCTCGCCCGGATCGCGATCAACCAGGCGGAAACGTTGGTTGATCAAGGGAAGAGCGGGTCGAGGGAGTGGACGGCGGCGGCCGAGGCCGCGACGAAAGCCCAGCGGGAGCTGGCCGTTGCTCAGGCCCGCCGGGCCGAGGCCGCAGCCCGGCAGGCGCGGCGACAGGCCAGGCCGCGCCAGCGCGCCGAGGCCGACAAGGCTCACGCCGAGGCGCTCCAGGCCCTGGCCCGCGCCCGAGCGGACCTCCAGCAACCGCTCAGCACGAAATACACGCCCCCCAAGCGAACGACCTATCCGGCGACCAGTACGGGCCGCCGGCTGGCCTTGGCCCGATGGATTGCCAATCAGTCCAACCCGTTGACCGCCCGGGTGGCGGTCAACCACATCTGGGGCCGCCACTTCGGCCGGGCGATCGTGCCGACGGTGAACGACTTCGGCCGCAACGGCCAGCCGCCGTCCCACCCGGCGCTCCTGGACTGGCTGGCCGCCGAGTTCCTGGCCCAGGGTTGGAGCATGAAGGCGATCCATCGCCTGATCGTCACCAGCGCGACCTACCGCCAGGATTCTCGACCCGATCCGGGCGACCTGGCCCGCGATCCGGACAATGTCTTCCTCTGGCGGTGGACCCCGCGCCGCGCCGAGGCCGAGGTCGTCCGCGACTGCGTCTTCGCGGTCGCCGGGAGCCTCGACTCGACCCTGGGCGGACCCGACCTCGATCACCACGGCGGGCTGACCGTCCCGCGCCGCAGCCTCTACTTCCAGCACGCCGCCGAGAAGCAGATGGAGTTCCTCCAGCTCTTCGACGCCGCGGGCGTGACCGAGTGCTACCGCCGCAAGGAGAGCATCCTGCCCCAGCAAGCCCTGGCCCTGGCCAACAGCGAGCTGTCGCTGCGCATGGCCCGCCGGCTCGCCCGGGCACTCTCCGCACGGGTCGGGTCCGACTCGTCCCAATTCATCACGGCCGCCTTCGAACACGTGCTCGCTCGCCCCCCGACCGACGCCGAACGCGCCGAGTGCCTGCGTTATCTCGGCCCAAGCGCCCACTGGCCCAGCGCGGACCACGCCTGGTCCCGCCCGGCGGATGACCCGGAGGGCAAGGTCCCCGCGCCCGACCCGGCCGTGCGGCGGCGCGAGAGCCTCGTCCACGTGCTCTTGAACCACCACGACTTCGTCACGATCCGCTGAAGGCCCGGGGGGTATTCCCCCCCGCGGCGAGCCGAGAGAGCTGATGATGGCGAGATCCCAGGGCAGGAGATCGCGGCGCATGGTTGCCGGGGGGAGCAGGCCGCGGCGCGCGGTCGCCGATCCCGTCGCGGTCGGTCAGGATGCCGGGGCGAGCCCGGGGCCGGTGCCGTACCGGGACGGCCGCACCTGGCTGGTCGCGGTCCCGCTGGCGCTGATCGTCGTCGGTGCCTTCCTCCCCGCCCTGAATCAAGGCTTCGTCAACTGGGACGACCGGAGCAACTTCCTCAACAACCCCCATTACCGCGGTCTGGGCCTGGCGCAGTTGCGATGGGCCTGGAGTACATTCTGGCTGGGTGTCTACCAGCCTCTGGCCTGGTTGCTCTTCGAGGCGCAGTATGTCATCTGGAAGCTCGATCCCCGCGGTTACCACCTGATCAGCCTCCTCCTGCACACCGCCAACGCCGTGGTGCTGTATGTCCTGACCGCGACCCTGCTCGTCCGTTGCTGGGCCGCTGACTCCCGGCCGAGTCCGTGGGCGTGTTCCCTCGGGGCGGGGCTGGCCACGGCCCTGTACGCCGTGCACCCGCTCCGCGTCGAGGCGGTCGCCTGGGCCTCGTGCCAGCCTTATCTGCTCTGCGCCCTCTTCTCCATGCTGGCGGTCCTGGCCTATCTGCGGGCCGTCGGGACCAGTCCCACGCCGCGGTGGGGTTGGCTGGCGGGCTCGCTCCTCTTGTTCGTCGCGGCGCTGTTGTCCAAGGCGGTGGCGATCAGCCTGCCGGGGGTGCTGCTGATCCTGGACGTCTACCCGCTGCGGCGGCTCGGGGGCGGGCCGGGTCGATGGCTCGGGGCCTCGGCGCGGACGGTCTGGTGGGAGAAGGTCCCGTTCGTCCTCGTGAGCCTGGTCTTCATGGGCCTGGCCCTCGCGGCCAGGAAGTCCGGCGGCACGCCGATCCCGGAATCCGGCGCCGCCGCGCGCCTGGCCCAGGCGTGCTACGGGATCGGGTTCTACCTGGTCAAGACGGTGCGCCCGATGGACCTCATCGCCATCTACCCGTTGCCCAGGCGGATCGATTGGTTCGCGCCCCCGTTCCTCCTGAGCATCCTCGGGACGCTGGCGGTGAGCGTGGCCTTGTTCCTCCAGCGCCGGCGCTGGCCCGGGCTGCTGGCGGCCTGGCTGAGCTACCTGGTGATCCTGGCGCCCAACTCGGGCCTGATCCGGAGCGGCAACCAGCTCGCCGCGGATCGGTATAGCTACATGGCCCTGCTGGGCGTGGTGATGGTGGCGGCCGCCGGCCTCTCGCGGTCCTGGCCAGCGCTGGCCCGTGCGCGTCCGGCGGCTATCGGGATCCTCGCGGTCAGCCTCGGGGCGGTCCTGGGCCTGACCATCTTGACGTGGGACCAGTGTCGGGTGTGGCGCAGCTCGGAGGCCTTATGGGTCCACGCGCTGAACCACGGGGCGGTCCGCAGCAGCGATGCGCACACCAACCTGGGCCTGGTCCTCGCCAGCCAGGGGAAGTCCGCGGAGGCCGCGGCCCAGTACACCGAGGCGCTCCGGCTGGATCCCGGCTCCGCCGCGGCCCACACCAACCTGGGCTTGGTCTTCTACCACCGCGGGCAGTACGCGGAGGCGGTGGCCCAGTACCAGGAGGCGCTCCGGCTCAATCCGGACTCCGCCGAGGCTCACACCAACCTGGGCTTGGTCTTGTACCGCCGCGGGCAGCACGCGGAGGCGGTGGCCCAGTACCAGGAGGCGCTCCGGCTGGATCCCGGCTCCGCCGGAGCCTGCACCAACCTGGGAGTGGCCCTGGCCCACCGGGGGCAGTACGCGGAGGCGGTGGCCCAGTACGTGAAGGCCCTGCGCTGCGATCCCGACAACGTCGAGACCTGCACCAACCTGGGGATGGCCCTGGCCCACCAGGGGAAGTACGCGGAGGCGGCAGCTCAGTACGCCGAGGCGATCCGGCTCAATCCCGGCTCCGTCGAGGCGTACAATAACCGCGCGATGCTCCTGGCGGCTTGCCCCGTCGCGACGCACCGTGACGGCCCGCGCGCGGTCGAGGCCGCGACCCGCGCCTGCGCGTTGACCGAGTGGAAGCAACCCGGCTGCCTCGACACCCTCGCGGCTGCCTATGCCGAGGCCGGCGACTTCGACGCCGCGATTGCCTGGCAGACCCGGGCGATCGAACTCCTGGGCGACGAGCGGAAGGAAGAGAGGAACGAGTTTCGCTCCCGGCTGGCGCTCTACAGCGCCAGGAAGCCCTACCGTGAGCCATTGGCAGGGCCCTCCCCGGCGGGAGTGCGGCCCTGAACTGGGATCCTGTTTGCGAGAAATCCTCCTATGAGCACGAGACCATATTGCAGGACGCGGCGGGCGTTCCTGGCCGATACGGGCATGGGCTTCACCGGAGTGGCTCTGGGCGCGATGCTTTACCGGGATGGGATCGCGCGCGCCGACGCCGGGACCGGGCTCGCGGCCCCACCGGTGGCCAGGGCCAAGGCCGTGATCTGGATCTTCCTCTGCGGCGGGGTCAGCCACGTCGAGAGCTTCGATCCCAAGCCCGAGCTGAACCGATATGCCGGCAAATCGATCGAGGCCACGCCGTACAAAGACGTCCTCAACCCGGCGCGCTTGAAGGACCTCGTCTCGGCCAATCCCCAGCATGGGGGTCGCAAGATCTTGATGGGATTGAACACCGGGTTCCGGAAATATGGTCAGTGCGGCCTGGAGGTCGGCGACTGGTGGCGCCATGTGGGCGGCTGCGCCGACGACATCGCGGTGGTGCGCTCGCTCTGGACCAGCGACAACGACCACGGGGCCCAGCTCCAGTTTCACACCGGCCGGCATGTCCGCGAGGGGGCTCATCCCACGATCGGCTCCTGGGTCTCCTACGGCCTGGGCACGCTCAATGAGGACCTGCCGGAGTACGTGGTGCTGGGCGAGCCGACGGGGGACTGTTGCGGCGGCTCGTGGACCCATGGCGCGGCCTACCTCGGGCCGGAATACGCCGGAGTCCGCCTCAACCCAGACGCGCAGGAGCCCTTGCCGTTCGTCACGCCGGGCCCCGGGATGACCGCGGAGGAGCAGATCGCCGAGTTCGGACTGCTGGGGCGGCTCAATCGCCTGGCGGGCATCGACTACCCCGACGACCCGACCCTGCGGGCGCGGATCAAGGCCTACGAACTGGCCTTCGGCATGCAGACGGCGGTGCCCGAGACCTTGCAGCTCGAGCAGGAGGGCCCGTCGACCCAGGCGCTCTACGGCCTGAACCACGAGGTGACTCGCCCGTTCGGGCGGCTCTGCCTGGCCGCCCGCCGGCTGGTCGAGCGGGGGGTGCGGTTTGTCCAGCTCTTCCACGGCGGCGGCGGGGGCGGCGCCTGGGATGCCCACGCGGGCATCCGCGCCAACCACGGCCAGCTCTCGGCCCAGGTGGACTTACCGATCGCCGGCTTGTTGCGGGACCTCAAGCGGCGCGGGCTGCTCGATGAGACGATCGTCGTCTGGGGCACCGAGTTCGGCCGGTCGCCCGGCGCCCAGGCGGATGGCCGCGACCACCACCCGCAGGGTTTCTGCGCCTGGCTGGCCGGCGGCGGGATCAAGGGAGGTGTCGTGGAGGGCGCGACCGACGAGATCGGCTTCCACGCCGTCGAGGATCGCCACTACGTCACCGACATCCACGCCACCGTCCTGCACCAGCTCGGCCTCGATCCGCGCAAGCTCCAAGTCCCCGGCCGCAAGCGGCTGGAGATCGACTACGGCCGGCCGATCGGGGAAATCATCGCCTGATACCAGCCCGACGGGCAGAGGCGTCCAATTGGGGCTGAGTCGCGACGCTCCCTCAGCGATGTCGCAGCCCCAGCAGGGCGGCGGTGGTGAGCCAGGGTGAAACCCTGGACCAGACCAGGGGGCGCAAGAACACCCAGCTCCGGAGGGGCGACGGTCATGAGGGAAACCCCTGGAGGGTGATGAGCCAGGAGCCCCAATGGGACCAAACCCAGCCCCGCAGGGGCGACAGTCATTAGCCAGGGGTGAAACCCCTGGAACAGCGATGGGACCGAACCCAGCCCCGCAGGGGCGATGGTCATTCGCCAGGGGTGAAACCCCTGGAACAGCGATGGGACCAAACCCAGCCCCGCAGGGGCGACAGTCATTCGCCAGGGGTGAAACCCCTGGAACAGCGATGGGACCAAACCCAGCCCCGCAGGGGCGACAGTCATTAGCCAGGGGTGAAACCCCTGGAACAGAAGCCCGGGGCGCAAACTGGGTCCGGAGCCCTGGAAGGGCGACAGGAGAGGCGCCCACGACCTGCTCAATCCCAAAGGTAGCGCTCGTCGAACGCGAGGTCATGCTTTCGCAAGAAGGTTCTGAACTCCTCCTGGAAGGTGATCCGGCGGTGGTGTTCCGCTTGGCGGGCGAGATATCGCTTGACCCCGTCGAGGTGGGAATAACTGACCGCGAAGGCCCCATAACCGGCCTGCCAGGCGAAGGAATCGTGTTGTGGGAACGTTTCATGAATCCATTTGGATGAATTGGCCTTGACGATGCGGAGCACCTCGGCGACCGCCAGCTCCTTGCTCAGCGAGCACAGGAGATGCACGTGGTCCGGCATTCCTCCGGCCGCCAGGAGGATGCTTTTCTCGGAACGAAGGATCCCACCCAGGTAATCGTAAAGCCAAGTCTGAAGGTCGGTGGTGATGGTGGGGAGCCGATGCTTCGTACTGAAGATGAGGTGGTAGTGGAGACACGTGTACGATTGCGGCATGGTGGATCTCGGCTCGTTCCTGTCGCCCCTTCCGGGGCTGGATGCGTTTGGGCGTCTGGTTGGGTCCAGGGGTTTCACCCCTGGCTAACGACCGTCGCCCCTTCCGGGGCTGGATGCGCTTGGGCGTC
>JAJPJC010000040.1 GCA_021324445.1 Isosphaeraceae bacterium | reverse complement strand
CGGCACATCGCGCCGGCGGCGACGCTCTTGGCCGCGTACATGCCCGGGCTCCGGCACATCGCGCCGGCGGCGACGCTCTTGGCCGCGTACATGCCCGGGCTCCGGCAGAACCCGGCGGCGGCGACGCTCTTGGCTCCTGTCATGGTTTTCTCCACCTCCAAACCTTCGATCGAGAATCGGCTCGCCTTGCTCGGGCACAACGAGGCCACGAGCGTTTCTGACAGCTTGGGAACCGAACTGCCGCTCAGCCTCTCAACGAAGAGACTGGTTTGCCCGAGTCCCACCCTCAGGCTTCCGACGCACGCCTCCGGCCCCCCGAAGGTGAGGAATCCCCTCGCGGCCAGCGCGAACGTCGTCGCGAGGGCGATCTGTTCGTCCTCGGTCAAGGTCCTCGCGAGTTCGTCCAACTTCTTGCCGAGGGCGGCAATCACGGATGCCGAGATCTCGGTGACCCCGGAAACCTTGCCGGCCCCCGGCGTGGGCGCCCCCCCTTCTTCCTTCTTCGGCGGGTGAGGCTCCTCGGGCCTTTTCGCGCCGGTTTCCTCGGGCATTGATCTATCCTCCGTTTGCCCCGGCTTCGGCCATGGAACCCAATCCCAAGGCCGAATTCGGCTGTGATTCAGGATCGACCGCAACAGACGTCATGCTCGGGCTTCTCCACCTCCTTCGACCTACGGTGCTGCCTACCGACCAGGCGACCGGGCTGCGAAGCCTCTGGCGTCCAACGCACAGGTTGGCCACGAATCTCCAGGTCAGCCTGCAACACAGCCTCCCCCGCGGGGCGTTCGTCTACCCGCGCTTACTCCCCACCGCAAACTCTGCGACCGAGGTCTCCACCAGCGGGTCGAGAGCGGTCGCGCTTGCAAACACGCCGGAATCTCCCCCACCGATCGCCGAACACGCCAGCCCCATCTCGGTCGCCAGCAAGTACAGCGATTGGATCGCCGCGCCGGCGTTGAGCAGCGTCAGACGGTAGGCGATCCCCTCGTATTTCCACGCCAAGCGTGGCAGCCGCGAAGCGAGGATGATCAACACCTGCGGGGGGTCGTCGGGCTTCCCCCAGGAGAGAGCCGCGTCGGCAAGCAGGGCTTCGACGTCGCTCTCGGGCGTTGCCAGTCGATGGAGCGTATGGAGTTCGCAATGATAGTGGTACAGGCCACGGTCGAGGCCGTCGCATCGGCCGACCACCGGATAGAACTCGAGCTCGTGGATCGCCCCGGCTGCGGGAATCGGTCGCAACAGGAGCTCTTGGTACTCGCCCGGCAGCCTGCGCTGGACGCGGGCCACGCGATACAGGAGGCGGCCGAGTTGCTCCGCGGAGATCGCACGACCGTCCTGCTCGCGGACTGAGCGTCGCCGTTCCATGAGACTTTCGAGGCTGCTTTCGCGAGGCGGATCCTCGTCCACCGGCCTGGCGAGGAGGACGGTGTCGTCGGACATCCTGGGCTTGATCGCGGGCGGAGAGGTTGCCCGCTGCATGTGACGGTACGTGCCGCCCTGCGGCCCGCTGACCCGGCCGGCGCGGCTGCGCCAATGGAACAGCAGATCGTGGAACTCCCAGCTCGCCCGCTCCGCAGGCTCGGCCACATCCGCCAGTTCCACGAACCTGGTCCGCCACAACAGGTCGGCCAGTTCGGCGATGCCGAACTGGCCTGCCGCGACTGCCATCGCAATCGAGGTCGGCCTGGACAGGATGCCCAGACAATGCCACGTTTCGGCACAGGTGAATTCGATGCGGCACAACGCCTCGGGCGACTCGAGCACGCCCGCGTCGCCGTCACGTCTCACGTACGCGAACCTCGACAAAACGACCGCAACATCCGGTTGCAGCCGCTGATGAGAGAACGCGAATTCACGGCACATTGCCCGGATCACGGCGCGCTCTCGGCCATCGGGTTCCCAAACCAACTCCAAGCAGTCGTTTCGCTTCAGCTCTTCAAGACAGCGGTGGAGATGCCGGACGACCTCCATCCCGCCCCCCTCCACCGCCGCGATGGAAGTGAGCTGCGGTAGTCCAGCTCCTCCTCGTGAAAGCAAGAGCAGCGCGTTCACCACATCTGGGTATTGCGCGTCGAACGAAACCAGGCCCCCTATTGGATTCTTGAAGGACAGGACACACGCCGTGGACCCCGCCAAGCATGCGCCCGGGGCAAGTCTGTACCGGAGAGGGGAAGCCGCCCATGGACTCGACCACACGTCCTTCTCCCCCTCTGGGCGCAGCCTCGTCCGGAATCTCCCCATGCCTCCTCTCGGATCTGGTTGAGATACGACCATGCGGTAATACCCCAGGCCGGAGCAGCATGCGGAGCCACAAGTCAGTACGGAGCCAACTGCTCCGAGGTCGGTTCCGCTCAGCAATACCACGGCTCGTTCAAGAACGGGATGGCCGCCCGCGGCAAGGGTGCGTCTTCAACCGGCAGTGGTGCGACCGGGTTGTCCAGGACCCGATGTAGACGCCGCCAGACCTCGCAGAAGACGGACCGCCGATCGGCGCGGGGCGCTGCCTCCTGCACCCAGGCCTCCACGTCGCGCTGGAGGGCGTCCACGCGGGGGTCGGGGTGCTCCCAGCGGTAACACAGAGCCGTTTCGTCGAACCCACGCACGATCTGCTGAACTTCCGACCGTTCCAAGAGGCGCGAACCCTGGGGGATCAAGAGGCGGATGGCGAGCTGGATCGGGGCGACATGGTCCACCAAGTCCAGCTCGATCAGGGTTTTCAGCAGGTCCCTGTACCCCTCGAGCGTGATCCACGGGTTGAAGGCGACAAAGGTCGGCACCAGGTTGATGCCCGTCCGGCGGCACACTCCAACGACCCTGACGAAGTCCGCGCGGGTGTGCCCCTTGTCGAGGATCTCCAAGACTCGGTCGTCCACCGACTCGACGGCCGTGGTCACGAACGAGCAACCGGTCTCTCGGAGCGTCGAGAGGAGCCCGGCGTACTTCAGCAGGTGCTCGACCTTGATGGTGACATCGTAGGTCAGGCGCGGGTCTTGGGCATGTAGGGACCGGACCAGCTCGAGGGCGTGCTTGGCGCCGTTGAAGAAATCCGGGTCGCCGAACGTGATGTGCCGCGCCCCTCGCGCCACCTGCTGGCGGATGTCGGCGAGGACGACGTCGCGCTGGACGATCCGGAACCGACCGTTGTAGACCGGCACGATCGGGCAGTGGCGGCAGAGATGCTTGCAGCCGCGGCTGGCCTCGGTGTACCCGACCACGCGCCGCGAGCCGTCCGGGAGGGTCAGCTGGGCATATCCGGCGAGGTCCGGCAGTCCATCGCGGTCGGGGACGAGGAACTGCTGCTTCGCGAGGGTGACCGCCGCTCTGGTCGATGGGGCCGGCGTCCCCCCGGCTCCCTGGAGACCGCGGACCAGGCTGACCAATCCCCCCTCGAACTCCCCGCCGATGATCGTCTTGAATCCCATCTTCCGCAGGAGTTCTTGGTTCATCGGCGCATAGAGGCCGTACGCACAGAGGTGCGCGCCGGGTTTCAGGGCCCGGACCCTCTCGGCGACCTTCAGGGCAATCCGCGTCGCGGTGTGCATCGGAAGGTAGAAGGCGACGACATCGGCGTTGCGGATTGCCTCCTCATCGAGCCGTTGCCGCGACAAGTCCAGGCAACAGACTTCGATCTCGGCTCGGCGCAGCCAGGCCGCCGGCGATGCCAGGCCGAACGGCTGGCGTCCCATCTCATAGGTCGAGATCAGGACCACCTTCATCGCCGGTCCCCCGACGTGGAGAACGCTCAGGATTGCTTCACGACCATCGACAGGGCGTTGGCGAGCCGCTGGAGCCTGTCATCCGGCTCCCCGGACGGCATGCACTGAGTGAAGCACGCCTTCAGCTGCCGTTCGAGGAGCAGGCACGTGACCTGGTTGAGGGCTCCCTTCACCGCGGCGACTTGCGTCAGGATCTCGTCCACGCAACGCCGCTCGGCGACCATCCTGCTGATGCCCCGGAGCGAGCCCTCGGCCCGGGCGAGCCGATCGGTCAGGGTCTTGACCGCGTCATCGTCCAGGTAGTTCATCCGCTCTGCCGCCTCCGACACTGATCTTGCCAAAGATTGACCCTCCGAGGTCGAATCCCCCCGGGGGGTATCGTCACGGCCTCCAATTCTATCTCCTGCCCGGGCAGATTCAAGAGATAATATCCATTCACGAAATCGACCAAACGAACCCTCCTGCCAAAATGGCAGAAATCGCCGGGGAGGGGCAAACTGACCGAACGAACCTACCCGCCAAAATGGCAGAAAAAGCGGTTTGCTTTCGTGGGCTCCGACGGAACTCTTGGGTCGATCTTGGGTTTAATCTCCAGAAGTGCAGGCGGAGACTTCTCCCGACCATCTGACCGCAGGCAAGAGCGCCTGTCCTAGCGGGAGCGAATCTGATGAAGCGAGCGGGGACGAGCCACCCAGCGTTCGGACGCCGCGGGATGCGGGGTGCGGCCTTCGGCGTGATCGTGGCCTGGAGCATCGGCGCGATCGTGGCCGTCGGTTCGGCGGCGTGGGCGGTTGCGTCACAGTCGGCTCAGGGCCAGCCAGGTGAACCCACGGCCCAGCCGACCGGCGCGAAGCCGGCGCTGACGGCGCCGGAGGCGCGGGAGCTGATGCAGGCCCTGCGGCAGCTCCAGGCCGCCGTCCGGGCCGAGCACGAGGGCGGCGGCGCGCCTGTGGCAATCCCGGTGCAGCGGCCGCCGCGGTCGGTGACCCCGCCGACGATGACCTCCGCCGAGCTCGACCGGCTGGTCCAGCAGTATCTGAGCAAGAATGATCCCAAGGTCGAGCCGGCGCCGGTGACCACCGACGTCGAATTCGTCCGGCGGCTCTATTTCGACCTGATCGGCAAGCCCCCCACCCCCGAACAGGTCCAGGTCTTCGTCCGCGACCGCGCGCACGACAAGCGCGCCCGACTCATCGATGCGCTGCTCAATAGCCCCGACTGGGCGCGGAACTGGGCCCAGTACTGGCGCGACGTGGTGAAGTTCCATGCCACCAACGAGAACCTGGCCCAGGTGCGGTTCGACGAGCTGGAAGATTGGCTGACGGATCAATTCCGGGCCAACAACCCCTGGGACGAGATCGCGGCCCGGCTGATCACGGCGACCGGGCGCAACGACGAGAATGGCGCCGTCGGCTTCCCCCTGGCCTACCAGGCGCAGCCGGTGGAGCTGGCCGGTGAGGTGTCGCGGATCTTCCTGGGCGTGCAGATCCAGTGCGCTCAGTGCCATGACCACAAGACCGACTCGTGGAAGCGGCGGCAGTTCCACGAGTTCGCCGCCTTCTTCGCCGGCATGCAGCCGCAGCCGGTCGTCCGGGCGGCCCCGGGTCAGCTCCCGGTCTTCTCCGTCGTGGCCAAGGGCCGGCCCCGATACGCCATGCCCGATAAGGAGAACCCGACCAAACAGATCCCGGTCGCCCCGCGGTTCTTCCTCTCGCCCTCGGGTTCGAAACAGCCTGAGCCGGTCCTGCCCGTGTCCATGAGCGCCGAGCAACGGCGGGCTCTGGTCGCCTCGTACATCACCGGCCAGGACAACCCCTGGTTCGCCAAGGCGTTCATCAACCGGATCTGGTATGCCCTGATGGGCGAGGCCTTCTACGAGCCGATCGACGACCTGGGGCCGGAGCGCACCCCCCGGGCTCCCGAGGTGCTCGAACCGCTGGCCACCCAGTGGCAGCGCGGCGGTTATGACATCCGATGGCTGTTCCGCACCCTGCTCAATACGACCGCCTATCAGCGGCGGGTCCGGTCGACGGCCAACCCGGCCGGCAAGACCCCGTTCGCCTCGGGCTGCCCCAGCCGCCTCCGCGCCGACCAGGTGTTCGAAGCCCTGGTCCAGGCCCTGGCCTTGCCCCTGGACGCCAACGGCAACCTGATCCCCAACCCGGGTGCCAACGCCAGGCCGCGCGGCCAGGCTGTCAGACCGGGCCCGGCCAGGAAGGCCGCCGTCAGCCTGGGCGACCCCAGCCGGGCGCCGGCCCAGCCCAAGGCGAAGGCCGCGGCCCAGAAGGTCGCCGCGGCCACCGGGTTGCCCGCGCCGGCGACCAAGAAGGCCGCCGCCCTGATGGGCCGCGGCGCACCCCGCGCCCTCTTCGAGCGACTCTTCGGAGTCGATCCCTCGGTCGCCAACGACGATGTCCTGGGCACCATCCCCCAGGCGCTTTTCCTCATGAACAGCCCGATGATCCATAACCGGACCCAGGCCCGGCCCGGGACCGTCCTGGGCGAGATCCTGGCCACGGCTCCCAACGAGCACGCCGCGATCAACGCCCTGTACCTCCGCGTCCTGTCCCGGTCCCCCACGGCCAAGGAAGCCGAGATCTGCCGGCATTACCTGGCGACCGTCGGAGACCTCCGCGAGGGATTCGAAGATATTTATTGGAGTTTGATCAATACAACTGAGTTCATCACCCGGCGGTGAACCGAGCCGATCTCCCCCGAAACGAATCATCGAGGCCAAGACCCATGAATCTGGAACGCGAACTGATGCAGGTGGCGATGAACGGTGAGGGCGTGGTGGGCCGCCGGCGCTTCCTCCAGACGATCGGCCTGGGGGCGGCGGGCCTGGCCGCATCCGGGGTGTTGCCCCTGAGCTTCACCGACTGGATGGCGCTCCAGGCGGCCGACCTGCGGAAGCGCCAGACGGCGTGCATCCTGCTCTGGATGGCCGGCGGCCCCAGCCAGCTCGAGACCTTCGATCCCAAGCCCGGCACCGAGCATGGCGGCGAGACCAAGGCGATCGCCTCGGCCGTCTCCGGGATCGCGATCGCCGAGGGCTGGTCGCAGACCGCCAGGGTCATGAACGAGATCGCCCTGGTGCGGTCCATGACCAACAAGGAAGGGAACCATCAGCGCGCGACCTATCAGCTCCATACCGGCTACGTGCCGTCGGCGACGATCAAGCATCCGCACATCGGCTGCTCGATCTCGGGCGAGCTGGGCGAGAGCCACTTCGACTTGCCCCATATCGTGAGCGTCGGCGGGCCGACCATCGGCGCCGGCTTCCTGGGCGCCGCGATGGAGCCGTTCGTGGTCCAGAACCCGGAGAAGCCGCCGGAGAACACGCAGCCGCGGGTCGCCACCGATCGGTTCCGCCGCCGGTTGGGCCTGCTGGACCACCTCGAGGCGGCGGGCTTCGAGCGCATCGGCGGTCTTGACCGGGTGCGCGACCATCGCGCCTTGTACCGCCAGACCGCCCGGATGATCCTCTCCCCGCAGATGCGCGCCTTCAACCTGGAGGAGGAGCCCGAGCCGCTGCGCTCCAGCTACGGCAAGACCCCCTTCGGCCAGGGCTGCCTGCTGGCCCGCCGGCTGGTCCAGGCCGGCGTCACCTTCGTCGAGGTCCGCTCCAATGGCTGGGATACCCATCAGCAGAACCACGAACGCGTCGGCAAGCTCGCCGGTGTGGTCGACCCGGCCTTCGCCACGCTGATCCTCGACCTGAAGCGCCACGGCCTGCTCGAACGCACCCTGGTCGTCTGGATGGGCGAGTTCGGCCGCACGCCCAAGATCAACCCCAACGCCGGCCGCGACCACTTCCCCAAGGTCTTCAACGTCGCCCTGGCCGGCGGCGGCATCAAGGGGGGTCAGGTCATCGGCCGATCCAACGCCGATGGGACCGAAGTCAAGGACCGCCCCGTCTCCGTCCCCGACCTGCTCGCCTCGATCTGCCACGCGCTCAAGGTCGACCCGACCAAGGAGACCATGACCCCGATTGGCCGCCCGATCAAGATCGTCGACGGCGGCAAGAGCGTGCACGAGCTGTTCGGCTGAATGGCTCGGCAAGACGCGCCTCCAGGGTGATCGAGCTGAGGCGATCCTGGTGCAGTTGCTCTTCCTGCTGGCTCTCGTGCTGATCGTGGTCTGGGGACTCTTCTCGGCGCTCCAGCCGCGGCCGGTGTTCGTCGTCCGGGTCGAGGCGGGCAAAGTACGGCTGGTCCGCGGCAAGGTCAGCCAGGCGTTCCTCCAGCAGATCGGCGAGACCTGCGACCGTCATGGGGTGAGGCGTGGCGTAGTCCGGGGCGTGGCCAACGGCTCGCGGATCGCCTTGACCTTCTCCGGTGCCATCCCGCCGAACTGCCGGCAGCAGTTGCGCAACCTCTGGCACCTGACCGGTTAGTCGGCGGGCCCGGGCCGGCCCAGCCGGCCCTACATTCCCTACAACCGATCCCTGCGGCAAGAGAGGCGCGTCCGCGCGATCCGCCGCAAGTCGCACGGACCGAACCGAAAGCATGGGCCGACTCCCGATCGAGCGCCACGGACCGCGTCGGCGCGCCGATAAGAGGAAGCAGCCCAGGATACAACCGGAGCAGTCCCGATCATCGTCCTTTGCGATGCCGGTGGAATCCGGCGGGATTGCGAGGGACCGGGCGGTTCCTCGGCCGTCCGTCAACGGGTGGGGGTCGAGCGGGACGAAGGGGGCTTGCCGAGCACCGGTTGGCAGCGATCAGGAGGATCGTCGCATGACGCAATCTCATACAGAGATGGACACTCCGCGTCCATCCCGACCCGCCGCGCACACCGTCTCGACGTGGGCCCTCCTGGTGAGGAGGGCTGTTGGCGCGTTCCTCCGTCAGGCTCGCACGCGAGGATGGTCGCCGGCATTCCCCTTCCGAACCCCACGCGGATTCCGACGCGGATTGGCTGGGATCGGCCGGTGGTTGCCGGTAGACCGCCGGTCCCCATCCCGGCTGTTTTGTCCCACTGTGGACGGGCAGTTGGAAGTGCGGCTGCTCTGCTTCAGCTCGCCCTTTGGCAAGAACTACCTGGCCGAGAGTGCGTTCTTGCTCAAGCACACCTCCGCCCGCGCGGCGCGGAACCTCAAGGCACCGCCGCAGCTCAGCCATAACGTGCCCCATTTCAACAACTCGCGAGGATTCCCCCTGATTCACTACATCGGCACCCAGGTGGCGCACGGCGGCCAGGCCGTCGAGGTGACGGCGCCCGACACCTCCCACTACATGCTCAAGCTCTCGTACACCTCCAACACCTTGGCGACCACGACCGCGGAGGGAGCGCCCGGGCAGGCCGGGGCCACATCCCCCGCCTCGCAGGTCGCACAGCAGAGCGCCAACTATCCCCAGCCGATCGGGATCATCCGGGCTTATCCCATGTCGGGCGGACGCGTCGGGCTCATCCTCGACGGCACGACCAACAACGTGGAGCTGACGATCAACCCCCTCCCGCAACCCCAGAAGAAAGGCTACGCCCACAGTGTCGCCTACGGGGAAGCCCTCCGGAACCACATCCTCAACATCGGCCAGATCACGGTGACCAGCGGCGAGATCGGGGATATCCTGGGATTCCAGACGGCCGACCTGTCCGGCCCCCTGGTCGCCGACGGCACGACCTCCATCGATCGGATCGCCTTCGATGCGATCCTGCCCGGGGCGTCGATCACGACCGGCGGCGACGTGAACACGCTCGACGTGCTCAACGGGATCAGCCTGAGCGGGCCCGGGACCGGCATCTCCATCGGCCGCGACCTGAACCTGCTCAACGTCGGCACCAACATCACGCTGTCCAACGGCGCCAATTTCCTCATCGGCCGGAACCTCGGCCTGGTGAGTCAGCCACCCAAGGGGACGGGGACCGGTTCCAACATCCTCTCCCTCAATTACACGAGCGTCGCCAATTCGATCGTCACCGTGACGATCCCCTCGATCGGCAGCTTCATCCAGGGCAACGTCATCATCAACCCTGGTAGCGTGTTCGGGATCGGAGCGAACATCTATAATAACATGTATGTCGAGGGCTCAGTGTCCGGGTTCTCCCGGCTGTTCATCTTCAATGGCACCGCGGCCCAGCGGAATCCCCCGTTCCAGACCTCCAATGTGAGCGCATCCGGGTCTGTCACGGCCCTGGGTGGCGAAACCCCCTGAGCCGAGCCATTGCCGGCTCATGATGGCCGACGGGGCAGGCACTCGCGGTCCCGCGGGTGCCTGTCCTGTCATTCCTTCCGCCGCGGGTCGCGCCGGGATTCTCAGGGCCGCGCGGCCCGGCCGATGGGTTCGGGCCGCCGGCCGAGTTTGAACTTGGCGCCGAACCCGGAGTTGTTCGGGTCATACTTGCCGGCGATCGCGGCCTTGGCCCCCTCAGGCGGTATCGTGTCCTCCCTCCCCAGGGACCAGAGGATGCCATTGATCGCCAGCTTCCGCATCGCCTCCTGCTGGAAGTCGTAGGGATGGCCCAGCGTGGTGAAGAACACGCGGGCCGGCCGGCCGCTACCGGGCGGAGACGTCTTGGTCCACGCGACCGGGTTGGTGATCGGGAAGCGGTCCAGCTCCTTCTGATGGCTGGTCTTGAGCGCCCGGCCGATCAGCAGCCGCGTGCAGTCGCCGCTGAGGCGGTCGCCGCCCCCCTCGACGTGATAGAGCCAGGAATAAGCCTGGAACGGCTGGACACCGCGCAGGACCGGGTGGTCCTTGAACTCGGGATTGATCGTCACCTCGGTGAGGAGCTCATGGCCGTCGCCGAAGTGGCCGTGGTGGGTGATCCACTTCTGGCCGAAGACCTGGATGGGCCAGGCGTCGTCCATCGCCACGGCGTGGGGACCGCTCCCATAGCGGAACGCATGCGTCGCGGTGCGGAAGCCGACCATCGGCTTGCCCGACTCGGCGTAGCGGACGATATGCCGGAGCTGGTCGTCGGGGAGCTTGCGGAACCGGGTGAACATCACCAGGAGATCGGCGTCGTCGACCGCCTCCAGTCCCCCGATGTTCTCCAGGTTATTCGGGTCGATCGTGCCGTCCTTCCCCAGGGCGTAGCAGACCGTGACCTGGAAGCCGTAGTCGCGGTGGAGGATCCGAGCCAGCATCGGCATCGACTCCTCGCTGCGATACTCCTCGTCACCGGTGACGAAGACGACGTGCGGCACGCGCGGCCGGGCTGTCGACGGCTGGAGCGGCTCGGCCCCGCCGGCCGCGGCAGCTCCCCAGGCGGTCATCGACAGGCCGATCCAGACCAGGCTTGGCAGGGCGCGGCTCCCTCCCAGCCCAAAGACAACACGCCTGGCACAACACGCGCGCAGAATCATGATCGGTGACCTCGTGCAGAAACAGCTTCTTCAAGGATTGTCCTTGCTTCCTCGCCTTGCCGTTATAGCGGCCGGCTCCCCGCGCTGGCAACATGCCGGCGGCGTCATCGGCCGCGGCACATCTTCCGAACGATCGTTGCATCCCGACCGTCAGCCGCTAGAATCAATGAGGGGCGTCGAGGCCGGACCTGAAAGGGGACCTCGTCATGGGCATGATCTTTCCTGGCATGGACCCGTACCTCGAAGACGACCGGCTCTGGCCGGGGGTGCACAGCAGGATGATCGTCTACCTGGGCGACGCCCTCCAACGACTCGTCCGTCCCCGGTACATCGCCGCGATCGAGGAACGAGTTTACCGCGAGGGCCCAGAGCGAGAGATCGGCCCCGACGTCTGGGTGCGACGAACCAAAGCGGAGTCAGCCGCGCCTCCCCACGCCACGATGCAACCGGCCGTGGCGGTGCTCGACGAAGAGACGCCCTTGCTGGTCAAGGCGCCTCCTCTCGAAGTCCACGAGTCCTACGTCACCATCCTGGACCGGACGTCAGGGCAGAAGGTCGTCACCGTCATTGAGGTTGTCGGTCCTTCGAACAAGTACGCCGGACCCGGCCGAACGTCCTATAAAGAGAAACAGCGGGAAGTTCTTCGCAGCCGTGTGCATCTGGTCGAAATCGATCTCTTGCGCAAGGGTCCTCACGTCCTGGCCCTTGCCAAATCGAGGGTGCGACGCCGGGCCGGCGATTACGACTATCTGAGTTGCGTCAACCGGGCGAAGGGACACCGCGACTTGTATGAACTCTACCCGGCAAGCCTGCGCCGCAGGCTGCCGCGGATCCTGATCCCTTTGGCCGGTAACGATCCCGACGTGACGCTCGAGATCCAGGACGTGCTGACGCAAACCTATGAACTGGGCAGTTATCGCGACCGCATCGACTACAGCAAGCCGTGCGTGCCCCGGCTGCGGCCCGAGGACCAGGCCTGGGCCGACGAGCTGATCCGTCAGACGGGAGCGACCTCCAACAGGTAGGTCCACCGCGTGGTGCGCGAGCCCATTCCGGTGACTTCCAGGGTTGAAGTTGGCCACAATCTCCGATCCGACCTCGACCGTAATCCTCGGGCATCATCGAGCGACGTGCGCCCGCCCGCCGGCCGGCCAGGTCAATCCGACTTCTTCAGCGCCCTGGCGACTTCGTCCTTGAACTGCGTCATCCAGAGACGGGTCGGGTTGCGTCCGCTTGCCACGAGAATCTTGCCATCGGGGCCGATCAGGAACGTCGCCGGCAGGTATTCGACCCCGTAGTCCCGGATCACGGGGCTGGTGGACCATTGACCCAGGAATCCCAAAGCGCCGGGCAGGCCGACCTTGGCCGCCAGGCGCATCGGTTCCGACGGGTTGGCATCGGGGATCAGGTTGATGATCGCGAACCGGTCGCCCGCGTAAGTCTTGGCCACGTCCTTGAGATAGGGGATCTGGAACAGCGACTGATTGTTCCAGGGAGCCCAGAAGTTGAGCAACACCAGCTTGCCCCGGTAATCGGCCAGCCTCAGCGGCTTGCCGTCGAGGGTCTTGATCTCGAAAGGCGGTGCAACATCGCCGTCGGAGAGTGGCCTGGGCGGTCCCAGGCTCAGGGTCACGGTGCCCAGGTCGAGCGGCTCATCGCTCCGTCCACCGGGCATCTCCGGCACCGTGAAGAAATGTTCCAAAGTGGCGATCTGTCGACCCGATGCGGACGCGGCGCGCCTGCCAAGCCAGTTGGTCAACCGGTACGTTCCGGCCGGTACATCCTCGGCCCGGAACGAGCCATCCTCGGCGACCGTCGGGCTCATCTGGACGTATTGCCCCTGGTATTCGATCTGCCCCGGGGTCCGACTCGCCTTGAACATGCCGTCCAGGACATCCTCGCTCTGGAGCACGTCCGGGGGAAAGTAGCTCCAGGGCTTGTTGCTCTCGATCCGGAAGGTGATCCCCTCCGAGAAGTCCAGGGGACGGCCGAAATCGGGCGGTGGAGCGATGCGGCCGATCACCGGACGCCCCTGGCCTCCGAGCGTCACCCGCGTCGTCGCGCCCGCTTCAACTGCGACGATCCGATTCCCGCGGCTCCAGACCTGCTTCCCTTGTTTTTTCAGCCCGTAGAAGAGAAGGATGTTCCCAGCAAAGACTTGCCGAAATGTGAAGCGCCCCTCGGCATCGGTCTCGGGCTCGTCCGACACGCTGAAACCGGGCTCCGCCGAGCTGCGCGTACCGGCTGCGTGGGCACTCACGTAGCAGCCGGCTCCGGGTTTCGACCCGATGAACAGTTGCCCCTCGATCCGACCCCAGGGCTGCGTCTTCAGCTCATGGGTCCTTTCGAAATCGTCCTTGGCGGCCACGGCATAGTACGCATCCGTGAAGGCCAGGACCTGGTAAGGCTCGTCCGTCGGCGGGAACGTGAACCGGCCGTTCGATCCGGTCGTCACGATCATGGACTGATCGGGATGAGCGAGGCGGCCATGCTCGATCGAGACCCACTGACCCCTCCGAGATCCCCCCGCCGACTCCAGCTTCGCCATCACGACCTGCGCGCCGGCCAGCGGTTGACCGCCCGGCGCGCGGACGACCCCCGAGGGGCCGCTGGCCCGCGTTGTGGTAAGGGCCTTCAGGTCGACATCGAGCTTGACGTAGCCTTCGTTGCTCCGGATCGCCCGCGAGACGAACGGCTCGTAACCGGCGGCAGTGACCCGGAGCTTGAGGGTCGTGGAGTTGGTCGCGTCGATGTCGCCGGAGACACGACCCTGAATCACGAACATCCGATGATCCTTCATCCATCGGGCAACCTCGCCCGTCCGGGGATCGACGGTCCCCCGCTCGATCTCGACGAGCCCGCGGGGGGCCTTCCCCGTCGCCGCGTCGTGGATCCGGCCCGAGACCTGGAGCGACGGGGTCAGCGTGAAGGCGACCTCTTTCGACTCGGCGGGAACATCCCTGAGGTGGATTCCCTGGTAGCCGATCTTGGAGACGTTCAGCTTGAGATCATCCGACGGGGCGTCATCCCAGTGGAAGCGTCCCTGTCGATCCGTGAGCAGGTAGACGCCCAGGCAGCGATAATCGCGCCAGGTGTCGACGTTGACGAAGGCGCCCTCGATCGGCTGGTCTTCGAGATCGACGACCCGCCCCCGGAGCACCCGGCCCGGCCGCAAGCGGAGCTCGACCGGCTCGGTCTTGGACCCGGCCTTGACTTCCACCAATCCGGGAGCGTGGCCCGGGGCCTTGGCCAGCACGGCCAGCTTTCCGGGCCGAGCATGAGCGAACCGGAACTCGCCTTGGCTGTCGGTCGTCGTCTTGGGGATGTCGGGGTTGAACTGGTGTTGATCCTCGACCCAGGCGACTTCGGCCCCGGCGATCGGCCGGCCCCGATCGTCGCGGACCTTCCCACGCAGCTCGACCCCGCGCTCCATGACCTGCACGTCGGTCTGCTTCCGCAACCGGTCCAGCTCGGTCGAGGGCGGTTTGTCCCGATCGCTCGGACTTCCAAACTTCCTCGGATGACGATCGTTGTCGGTGAGGAAATCCGGATGCGACAGATAAAGGTAGACGAAGGTCATCTCGCGCAGGCTGCTGTTGCGCCATCGGCCCTGAGCGTCGGTGGTCGAGCGGACCAGGAAGCAGAGCTCGTGCGGCTCTTTCTTCTCCTTCACGTAGCCCCAGAGCTCGACCAGCACGCCCGGGATCGGCTTGCCCTGTTCATCCTTCACCACACCCCCATAGGTCACCTCGCCGGGCAGGAGCTTGACTGTGAACCGCTCGGGGATCGGGCCGTCGTCATGGTGCCGCCCCCAGCCGAACCGCTGCTGAACGTAGCCGTCCTTCCAGACGTCGATCGCAACCCGTTCGCGGGACAAATCGGGCGACCGGGGGACGCGCACACGGCCCTGGTCATCGGTCGTCAGGTAGTCCTTCCGGAAAGCAATCCAGTTCAAGACGGTCGCGCCGGCGATCGGTTGGCCGGTCTTCGCGTCGAGGACGGTCAGCTCGACGGCATCGGGTTCGGGACGCTGGGCCGGTTGAAGGCCATTGGCCGGCTCGGCCTTCTTCGCCTGTGTGGCGGTCTGCGCCTGGGTCTCCCCGCGTCTCCCCTGGAGCGCGCCCAGGAGGCCGGCGGCCGCGATGGCAACGGCGAGGATCATCCAGCGCCCCGGCCGGCTCAACCGGCAGGATGCCAGGCCGCGCGTCCGCTCGATCTGGGCCAGGCGGCGGGCCAGCCGCGGCGATCGGGTGATCGCCAGTCCCAGCCCCATTGCCAGCCCCCGAACCGGCCGCGGCCCGGCCAGTCCGGCGGCGATCTGGATCAAGGCCGCACGGTAGCCTTGCGCGCCACCCAGGGCGTGGACACAGAGCTCATCACACGCCCGCTCGCGCACGCCGCGGATCAGCGGACCAGCCAGCCAGATCAGCGGTTGCGGCCAGTACACCACCTGCACCAGCTTGCACGCGATATTCCAGGCATAGTCCCCGCGCCGGATGTGGCCCAGCTCGTGGAGCAACACGGTATCCATCAGGCGCGGGTTGCTCGTCCTGACCAGGGAGTCGGGCAAGAGGATCGACGGCCGCAGCCAACCGATGGCAACCGGCACGGTCACGCGGTCGGACCAGTCCAGCGCGACCGGACGCGTGATCCCCAACCAGGCCCTCCACCGCTCGAGTCCCTCGCGCCAGATCGGAATCTCGACCGGGACGCTCCACCGCCGCAGGCGAGCCACCGCCGCGAGCGAACCGAGCAGCCGCAACGCCAACACGGCTCCCCCCAGGAGATAGACCACCAGGGCAAGTGCAGCTCCCGCGAGGCCCGGCAGCCGATTCGGCCCAGGCGCGGGGAGCGAAGGCCCGCTGGCCTTCTGCTGCGAGGTGACGGCGGCCGCCCGTGGCCCGCCGGTCCGCGGGATGCCTGCGCCGTGGCCGGGATCAGCAACCTGGTGAGCCAGGACGAGCTCGCGCCCGGATTCCGATCGCGCTCCCTGAGGATCGATCGCATCCGCGGGGGCGTTGGGGAGGGGCTGAGCGATCGCGTCGCCGTCGAGCCGCTGGAGTCCACCGACGCGCAGCGGAGGGGACCAGGCCACGATCGGGGGGAGGACCAGCAGGCCCGCCAGGCATGCGTTCCAGAGCGCCGAACGGGCCAGCACCCGGCGGCGCCCCAGCAGGGCGTGGATCGCGATCGCCAGCAGGAGCCAGGCGGTGGACTTCAGCGCCAGGTCGAGGCCGAAGGCAGCCGCCCGGCGCATCACCTCGGACTCAAGACCCATCATGCGGCTCATCGCTCGCCTCCTTCCCGGCGCCGGGTGCGGTCCGGCCCGGTCCCGCGCCGGCGCCCGGGCCTGGGTTTCGGCTGAGACGCGGCCTCCCGGAGTGCGTCGAGTTGTTCGGGGGTAATCCGTTCGTCCTCGATCAGGCGGAGGACCAGGTCCTCGGCCGATCCGCCGAAGAACCGGGCCAGGAGGGTGCGCAGCGCCCGCCGCTGCGCCTTCTGCCGCGGGACCACCGCGCGGTAGAGGTACGCCTTCCCCCGCACCTCATGAGCGGCATACCCCTTCCGCTCCAGGACGCGGAGCAGAGTCCGTACGGTCGAGTCGTGCGACGAGCCGCTCAGCTCCTCGCGAACCTGCTCGGCCGTCGCCTCGCCCAGGTTCCAGAGGACGTCCATGATCTCCGACTCGCGCCCGGTCAAGGTCTCCGATGGCAGCCGCGGCATCTCCCCGGCACTCCACCTGGTGCGACTGAATTAACAGATCGTGTGCAGCTTAGCCCTCGCAGGGTCTCCCGTCAAGGGCCCCGCGAGAGAATTAACGGACGATGCGCCGGTGAGGGGGTGAGTCCAATGGAGAACGGGGACCGCCTCAGCTCGTGATCCCCTTGGTCAGATGCATGAAGGCCGTCTCGAGGTTGATCTCGTCTTCCTTGAAGAGAGTCAGCTCGTACCCCTGCTCGATCAGGCGGTTGGCCAGGAAGCTGTACTGGTTGATCCCCTCGTTGAGCTTGACCACCAGGACGCCGTTCTTGTCCTGGACGTGGTCGACCTCGGGCTGGTTCTCCAGCAGGTTGGCGGCATCGGTCATGCGCTCGGAGACGGCGATGTTCAGCACGATGTCGGTGCGGACCTGCCGCATCACGTCGGTCACCGCGCCGTTGACCAGCAGGCAGCCCTGCTCGATGATGCCGATCTTGTTGCAGATGTCGGCCAGCTCGGGGAGGATATGGCTGGAGACCAGGATCGTCTTGCCCATGGTGCGCAGCTCCTTGAGCAGGGCGCGCATCTCGATGCGGGCGCGGGGGTCCAGCCCGGAGGCCGGCTCGTCCAGGAGGAGCACCTGGGGGTCGTGCAACAGCGTCCGGGCCAAGCCCAGGCGCTGGGTCATGCCGCGGGACAGGCTGGTCACCAGGGCGTCGCGCTTGTAGGTCAGGTCGACCAGCTCGAGGACCTCCTCGCAGATCTTCCGCCGCGCGGCCCCCTTGATCCGGTAGGCCGAGGCGAAAAACTCGAGGTATTCGATCACCTTCATGTCATCATAGACGCCGAAGAAGTCGGGCATGTAGCCGATCACCCGGCGGATCTCCTTCGAGCCGGTGTAGATCGAGTAGCCGCAGACCGTCGCCTCGCCCCAGGAGGGATTCAAGAGCGTGGCCAGGATCCGCATGGTCGTCGTCTTGCCGGCGCCGTTGGGGCCGATGAACCCGTAGACATCCCCCTGGTGCAGTGTGAGGTTGAGCCGGTTCAGAGCGTAGAGCTCGCCGTACATCTTGGTCAATTCATGCGTCTCGATCATCGCAGTGTGCCTCGTGTCCAGGTCGATCGACGAATCGGTAGAGTGCGGGGTCTTCGGCCCGGGCGCCCGTCGAATCCCCTCCGGGCAACCCTCGGAGCTACTGGGCCTTGCTCAACGGCAAGATGATTCGAACCAGGGTCGTCTGATCGACCTTGGGCGGCGACGGCGGGTTCTCCAGGACCAGCCGCGACCCGGGTCGCTTGATCCGGGCCGCGACCATCGGCCGCTTCAGGGCCAGTTGCCCACTGAGGTCGACGTCGTGGAGCGGGTCGCTGGACAGGACGCGATCGCTGGCCAGAGTCGACTCGCTGTCGTGGAACATCACGGCGAGCATCAGGTCGGCCCGGTGGATCCGCAGGTCACGGTTCCCGGCCGGCTGATCCAGATACTTGGGCTGGAGATCCTTGAGGTAGCCGGAGAGGTGGCGGTCGTTGGTCCCGAGCCGGATGGTCTCCCCGGGGGCCACGGTCCCCAGGAGATAGACTTCCTTGCCGAAGGCGAGGATCGCCTCCTCCAGGGGGATGTCGAGCCGATTGGTCACGATCCCGGCCAGCCGATCGTTCCCCAGGTCCTGGAGGTCGGAATCCACCAGGTGCGGGCCCGGGCCGAACCATCGTGCCGTGATCCCCTTGGTGCTCCAGATCGGAATGCGGACGTTCTCCAGCATCTCGACCGCGCCGGTGGGCTGATAGGCGTAGCCACTGGCGGCGAAGCTGAACCGGCGACTGGAGCTGCCCATGGCGCCGAACTGGTCCTCGGGCGAGCTGAACCAGCTCATCAGGACCTCGGTCCCCGCGGGCGGGCGGGGCTCGCCGGGGCCCGGGGCGAGGACCTGGGGCGCGTCGCGGTCCAGCGGCAAGGGGATTGCCCGCAGGTTGTAGTCGCGGTTCTGCGGGCTGAACACGCTCGCCCAGGTCCAGCCGCGCACCAGGCCATCGGGCTGGTCGACGTCGATCACGTCCACCTTGTTGACCAGCAGATCGTTCCCCTTGAGCAGATAGGCCGCATAGTAGGCCGCCAGGCTGACGGCCACCACGATCGTGGGGAAGGTGATCCAGGTCAGCTCCATCCGCTTGAGCACCTTCTTGAGGAAGAAGTAATCGCCCGGGCCGATGAGCAGGATGTACAGGAAGATGAAGAAGGCGACCCAGCCGAAGGGGATCAGCTTCACGCCCGGGAACTGCTCAAGCGCGACGCGGAGCTGGCTGGCCAGGTCGGAGATTCCGGCGCGGGCGAACCGCGTGCCGCCACCAAGCTGAAGACCGGCCGCGGCCTGATCGGCGCGCTGGCGGCGCAGGTCGATGGCCCGGACCCAGAACAGGCCCCGATCGGGCCATTGGGAGAACAGCTTCTGATCCACATCCAGCGCGATCAGGGTCACGCGGCCGAACCCGTACGGGCCGCGGACGATCAGCGGCAGGTTCGACGTCACGCCGGTCAGGACCACCCCCCCGCGCTGGGCGATCCCCTCCAGCTTGGTGACCATCACCGCCGGCGTGCCGGGTGGCGTGATCGGCTTGCTGGCGCCGGCGAAGGCCTCCAGAGCCGCCAGCGAGGTGACCCGCTCCTGGCCGCTGGGCAATCCCGGCAGGATGGGCGCGAGGATGCTGTCCCGCACCGCCTGCCAGTTGGTGCCGACAGAGACGACCAGGTGGCCGCCCCGCCTGACCCATTCCACCAGGGCCTGACCGCGCAGCCCATCGAGCGCCGCCAGCGCTGCGCCATCGTCGGTGTCGAGGACGACGGCCCGGGCCGCGTCGAAGCCATACCAGCGGCCCGGCAGCCGCCCGGCCTGGGCATCGATCCGGGCCGTCAGGATCTCGTCGCCGGTCTTTCGACCGGAGGGTGACGGCTGGCCGCCGCGCTGGAAGCCGGGGAGATCCGGGATCGTATCCACGCCCTGAGGCTGGCCCATGGTCAGGATCAGCGTCTCGTCCGGCATGAGTGGTATCGGCGGCTGCGGCATCAGGATATCCTGCGAGACACTGGCCACCCGCCGGCCGTCGCGGTCCCACAGCCGGATCGTCAGCGCCGGATCGCGCGCGCCGGGCCGGACATACGCCGTCAACGGCTGAGTCTGCTTGGGCCCCACGTCCACCGGCATCCGGTACGACGTCGGGGTCCCGTCGTCGTCGGCGACCAGGAGCTCCAGGATCCCGCTGAACCGATCGTCGCCCCCATGAAGCTGGACCCAGACCGGCGTCCAGGTCCCCACCTTGAACAGGTCCGGCGATCGCAACGCGATCGAGGCATCGAAGCCCACCCGCAGGTTGACAACCTCGACCCGGGGCGAGGCCGCGGGGACCGCCGCTGGGACGACCAGCACACAGAGGCCCACCCAGACCGCGGCCAGCCAGCCCGGTGGGCGTCGGCACCGCAGTCGGATCGTTCGAATTTCCGAGTTGGATCTCATGGAAGATGGCGATTCCTGTGGGCAAAGAGTGGATCGGGACCGGAGATTCAATCGTCTCGGGTTTCCTCGGGAGTGTAGGGTCCGATGATCACGATTCGCCGCGTTTCCTCGGGGGTCAACGAGTCATCCAAGGTGTCATAGACCATGTCCATACGATCCCTCGTGTCGACACCGCGAAACTTCGTCGAGATGACTTTCCCGATGATGCCGTCGGCATTACTATCAAGCTCGACCTTGGCCCTCCGGCCAAACCGCTGTTGCAGAAGTCTGCTTACTTTCTCTTCGAGTCACTCCATCGCTCAACTCCTTCGGCGACAATCCGGCGAGCGGCTTCGACCAGCCGCTGGGCGTTGAACTTGAGGAAATCCCCCTTCACACCCCGGTGAAGATTCATCTGCCTGAGATGAGTCCTGAGGCGACTCTCGGAAGCGTAGCGAAGGTCGTCGGACCAGATCTGCCCGACGTCGTGAATGTCGGCTCCCAGTGCTCGACCGAAGCGTTCGCTCTGGCCTTCGGAATCGCCGCGCCGCTGGTGGGCTCCCAAGGCAATTTCCTTGAGGCCGCTGGCCCTGAATAGCTTGAGGATGTCATGCGCCCCCTCGAGCTTCGCGTCCACGCCGTTTCTTCGGAAGAAGTAAGCTCGGAGAAGGCATTCCACCGCCCGGCCGGCGGTGTCCAGTGCGAGCGAGTAGTGCCCTATACGAAAGAGGTCCACTGCTGGTTCGATCCGTTCCGATGCGGCCTCGACATAATGATCCGGGAGGAATCTCATGGCGCCTCCCGGGCCCAAGCGGGTCGGCGCTCCGCGCCATCAGGGTTTCTCCGCCGGGTCGCAGGCGCAGGGCATGGCGTTGCATCCCGGGCAGGCCCGGCCGTACTTGCGCACGACGGCTGCTTCCAGGTCGATGCCCCGGATGTTGGCCAGAGTGGCCAGCCAGGCCAGGACGTCGGCCATCTCCGCGGCCAGCTCGTCGCGGGTGCCCGAGCGCAGCGCCGTGGCCAGCTCGCCAAACTCCTCGGTCAGCCAGAGGAACGTGGCCGCGTCGCCGCGCGCCGCGTCCTTCTCGCCGTACATTTGTAAGATGATCGTCTGCAAGGCGGAAAGTGTCAAGCCGCTCGCGGTTGGGGTTGGCACGTTCATGAGACCATCTTAAAGCCGCGAGCCGTCGCGTGCGAGGGCAATCGCGATTACCGGGGACCGGCCGCCCACCAGGCGTCGAGCCGGGCCATCAGGTCGACCACGCGCTGGCGGTGTTCGCCCGCCAGGTTGCGGGTCTCACCCGGGTCGTGGCCCACGTCGAAGAGCTCGACGACGCCATCGGGGGTATTGCGGCGATCGGGGGCGATCAGCTTCCAATCGCCGGCGACGATCCAGCGAGACCGCAGGCTGGACGCCGGATCATGGATATCGACGGCATTGTGGGTGAAGACCGCGCCGAAGATGGCCGGGCGGCCGGCGACGGCCTTGGCGTCGAGCAGGTTGATTCCCTCCAGCCCGGCCGGCCGCTCGATCCCGGCGGCCTGGAGGACCGTCGGCGCGATGTCGATCGCGCTGACCGGGGTGTCACAGATCTGAGCCGCGACCTTGCCCGGCCAGCGCACCAGGATCGGGGTCCGGAGGCCGCCGTCGTACGGCGACTGCTTCGAACGGGGCGCGGACCGCTCCGCCTGGGGATCCTGGATCCAGCCGTTGTCAGCCAGGAAGATCACCAGGGTGTCCTGGGCGAGCTTCTGGGCGTCGAGGAAGTCGAGCAGCTCCCCACAGGTCTCGTCGAACCACTCGCACATGGCCCAGTATTTCGCGACCGCCGGCGACGGGGCCGTCTCGCGGTAATGGGCCAGGAGCCGTTCCGGGGGATTGTGCGGCTGGTGGGGCATCATCGGCGCGTACCAGAGGAAGAACGGGGCCTTGCGCACTTCGGCCAGCTCGATGAACAGGAAGACGGGCTTCATCCCCCGGCGGCCGATCGCCAGCCCGGCGTCGCCGTGGCGGCCGCCGCGGTCCGGTTCCCCGTGGGTCATGCCGTGCGTGAAGCCGCCACGCTGATACGAACCGCCCCACCACTTACCCGACTGGAAGCTGAGATAGTCCTTCGATGCCAGCAGCCGCGGCAAGGCCGGCATGTCGTCGAAGACCTGGATCATCGCCCGCCGACGGGCCAGGAACTCGGGATCGCGCGGGGCCGCGCGCTCGTCCACACCGGGCGGGAGCGGAGGGTCGTTGCTCGTGATCTTATGCTGATGAGGATACCGGCCGGTCAGGATGCTGGCCAGGCTCGGCGAGCAGAGGCTGCTCGTGACATAACCGCGGCGAAAGACCAGGCTCTGGCTCGCCAGGCGATCGAGCCGGGGCGTGTGGATCCGAGGATGACCCATGAAGCCGTAGTCGGTCCAGCCCATGTCGTCGGCGATGATCAGCACGACGTTGGGCGGGCGATCGCCCTCGGCGGCAAACGCGTACGACGTCAAGCCGGCCAGGCCGGCCAGGAGGATCACACTGCTGGGCAAGACCTTCAAGGTGGACACCATCGGTTGGTCACGCAGGTATCTCCGGACCTCCGCCTCCCTTGTACATCTCAGCCGCATAAGACAGCGCCGCCCGAATGTCGACCTCGGTCAACTGCGGATAACTCTTGAGGACCTGCTCGAGGGTCCACCCCTGAGCCAGCAACTCGAGGATGTGCTCGACGGCGAGCCGAGTCCCCTTGATCACGGGTTTACCAACCAGGATCTTCGGGTTCACTTCGATCCGGTCGCGCCAGTCCATCGATCATCCCTTCTTCTTCGCGTTCTCGATCTCCTCCCGGAGCGCCTTGGCCTCGGGGTGCTCGGGATCCTCCTTGAGGATGCCGTCGAGCGTGGCCCTGGCGGCGTCGCGGTCGCCCTTGCCCAGTTGGGCCCGGGCCAGCTTGACCTTCAGGTCGTTGGGCTTCTTGGCCTTCAGCTCCAATGCGGTTTGGTATTCCTCGATCGCCTCGCCGAACTTCCGGCCGGCGGCCCGGGCGTCGGCCAGGAGGACGTGGACGGTCGGGTCATAGACGTCGATGTGCAAGCACTCGTTGGCCCATTTCTCGGACGCCGCGGCGTTTCCCTGGGCCAGGTAGCGTTCGGCCAGCGCCTTGCGGACCGCGAGGTCATCGGCATCGTTGGCCGCGATCATCGCCAGGTCGTTGAGGAACTTGGCCGTCTCCTTCTGCCGCAGGTGGACCCGGGCCAACCCGGCGATCCACTTGGTGTGATAGGGATCGTCCTTCCGCGCCAGCTCGTAGAGCGACGCCGCCTCGTCGAGCTGGCCGGCCTCCATCTTGAGCTGGGCCAGGAGATCGATCACCCGCTCGTTGGGCCGCTTCGGATCCAGCGCCGGCTCGAGCACCGCGAGGATCGCCTCGGGGCGGTCGCCGATCGACTGCAACAGCCGGGCCTTGACGTAGCTGGCCAGCGGATGGTGCGGCTTGAGCTCCAGCGCCTTGTCGGCGAACGGCCGGGCTTCCGCGTAGTTCCGCCGGGCGAAGTGCTCGTAGGCCATCCGCGCGTTCAGCTCGGGGTCGTCGGGCTTCGCCTTGAGCTGGCGCTCCAACTGCGAGAACTTGACCGGTTCTTCCTCGCTGACCCGGGTGCGGATGGTCTTGACTACTTCGTCCAGGTAGGACAGGTAGCCCTTCTCGAAGTCGTCCTTGGCGACGTGGAAGCACGCGGTGATGGCGCGGTCAGTGGTGAGTCCCCGGCGATAGGCCATGAGCATCTTGATCAGGGCATCGTCGCCGAACCGCTTGAGCATGTAACGGGCGTAGAGCTGGGCCTGGCAGTACGCCAACTGGCGGTCTTCCGGCTCCTTGGGCCGGATGAAGCCGAGATTGATGGTGTCGAGGTTCAGGAGCTTCTGCCGGCTCGGCACGCGTTCCAGGAGCATCCGGTTCCAGTCCTGGGGGCGGGGGAAGCCCTCGCTCTCGACGGCCAGGGCCTCGGTGTACCAGTGGGGGATGTTGAACTCGGTCTGCTGCAAGGTGATGACGTGGGTGACCTCGTGGGTGAGCACCCGGGCCCAGTTGAAGGGCATCTTGGTCGCCCGGGGGCTGGCCAGGGCCACGACCCGGCCGGTGCAGGCGCCCACCGTGGGGACGAAGGGGAGGCCGATCGTCCGGCCGCTGAACCACTGGTGGTTCTTGAGGATCTCGATCTTGGTCTTGGCCGGCGGGACGTAGCCGAACCGCGAGGTCAAGGTCGCGTAGATCGATTCCAGGTAGCGCGCCATGTACCGGCCCAGCAGCTCGTCCTGGGTCGGGTCGACCAGGACGCTGAAGTGCCGGGACTCGATGGGGGCATAGGCGGCCATGTGCCGCAGGACCTTCATCATGTTGTCGGCGCGGACGTTGAAGGGGTCGGCAGCGAAGGCGGCGTCGAAGAGGCTCTTGGCCTCGGACTCGCGACCGACCTGCATGTAGAGCATGCCCAGCCCGATCGGGGCCTCGGCGCGGGCGGGATCGGCGGCGGCGGCCAGCAGGAAGGCGCGCTCGGCGGAGTGGTACTTGCGGCGGTCGGCCAGGCGTTCCCCCAGGGCGGCGTAGAAGGTGGCGGGCCGGGGGTTGTTGCCCAGGGCCGCCAGCTCGGCCGCGGCCGCGCCGACGGGGTCGACCAGCAGGCGGCAGGAGGCGGCCAACCGCCCCAGGGCTTCCTCGTCGCGGGGATTCTCGGCGACCGCCTTCTTCGCCGCGGCGTTGGCCTCGACGAACCGCTCGTCGGAGATGTTCAGGTCTGCCAGCAGGACGTAGGCCGGCGCGAAGTGGGGGTTGATGGCCAGGGCGCGCTCGGCCTTGGCCCGGCCCGAGGCCAGGCGGTAGCCCTGCAAGTCGGCCTGGCCGAGCGTCGCGAGCACCTCGGGCGAGAGCGGGTTGATCTGCTGGGCGCGGGCCAGCTCGCGTGCCGCGGCCCGCTCGTTGTAGGCCGAGAGGAACAGCCGCCCTTCCAGCCAGGGCGCTTGCCAGCAGTTGGGGTCGACGCGCAGGGCTCCTTCATAGATCTCATTGATCACGTCGTTGAGCGAGTCGCTGAGCTCCTCGCCGCGCGCGCTGGCGCGGTAGTAGCGCTCCGCCGCCTGGCCGACCAGGAGGAGGGCCGCGGCGTTGCGGATGATCTCCGGCCGCTGTTCGTTGTGGCGGTCGACGAACCATTTCCAGGCGACGACGGCCTTGTCGATCTCGCCGCGCAGCTCCAGGAGGCGCGCCTCGACGAACCGGGCCAGCAAGTGGTCGGGGTCGAGCTTCTCGGCCTGGCGCATCGCCGTCTCGGCGGCCTCCCAGTCGCCCCGCGTCAGGTACAGCTCGGCCAGCCGCGCCGGCAGGTCGGCGCTCTTGGGTTCCGCCGCCGCGGCCGCCTTGAGTCCCTCGATCGCCTTGGCGTATTCCCCCTGGCTGGACTGGCACTCGGCCAGGCCCAGGGCCATCGCGACCTTGTGTGCCGGCGAGAGCCCCCCCGGCTCTTTCTTCGCCTCGGCCGGAATGGCCGTGAAGGCTTCCTCGGCCTCGGCGTAGCGACCGTTCTGCAAGAGCCGCCGCGCCTCCTTCAGCTTCGTCTCGACGGCGGCCGAGGGCGCCTTGGCCTTCCCCTTCTCCTCCGCCTTCGACGCCGGCTGCTGGACGACGATCGTCGCCACCACCATCACGATGCCATATCCCATGCCTGGACCCTCCTCGGCTTGTTCCTTCCACCTTACCAAAGTCGGCCGGGCCTCGGGGAGGGCTCTCCCGCGAGCCGCTGGCCTCCACCGGCCAACTGGGCTGGCCAAGGTCGGGGATTTCGTCGAAACTCCCCGCATCACGATGACCCTGCCTGCCAGGTCAACCCGCGGAGTCTCGGCCTTGATTGCGACCGCTGAACTGATCGCGCGCCGGTTCGAGCGCTTTGACCGGGAGGGATTCGCGATTCTCGACCACGTTCTGTCGCCCGATCAGGTGGCCGAGCTGCTCGAGGCGACGCGGACGTACGCGATGGGCGAGCACGATGGCCGGCTCGACCGGCGGGGCGAGGTTTACGGGGGACGCGACTTGCTCTGGCGGGTCGCCGAGGTCCGCCGGCTGGCGCGTTCGGCCTCGTTGATGACGATCGTCGAGCCGATCCTCGGACCGGGTGCCTTCGCGGTGCGGGGCCTCTTCTTTGACAAGACGCCGAGTGCCAACTGGAATCTCCCCTGGCACCAGGACCGGACGATCGCCGTCCGTCGTCGCTTGGATGTGCCGGGTTTCGGACCGTGGACGCTCAAGGGAGGAATCGCTCACGCCCTTGCGCCCGCGGAGTTGCTGGCGCGGATGGTGACGGTCCGCCTCCACCTCGATGACTGCGGGCCGGAAAGCGGACCGATGCGGGTACTGCCCGGCTCGCATGCCGCCGGCCAGGTCGATCCGGGAGCGATCGCGACCTGGTCGGCTCGCGCCGGCTCGATGGCCGTCGACTGCCTCGTCCCGGCGGGAGGTGCCGTGATCATGCGGCCGTTGCTCCTGCACGCTTCGGCATCCGGCACAGGCCAGGGGCATCGCCGCGTGATCCATCTCGAGTACGCCGCCGAAGAACTCCCCGGCGGGCTGGAGTGGTACACGGCGGACTCAGATTGACCAGTCCTCCAGCACCAGGCCTGGGACGCGGCTGAAGTCCCGGGCGTTGCGGGTGACGAGGGTGCCGCCGTGCTCCAAGACGATGGCGGCGATTCGTAGATCCGTATGTCTGACGTTCAGTCTCAGGCCGATGAGGTACTGAGATCGCGCGATCGCCGCAGTCGTGAAGGGGAGAATCGCCAAGCGAGCCATGCTTCGAATTGCGAGTCCGCCAGGCTTTCGTAGGCCAGGGCCAAGTCGTCCGGGCTCCGGGCTTTCCGGATCGCGGTGTACCAGCCGGAGAGCTGCTCCTCCACGCTGATGACCGTGATCGCCAGATGACGCGTTGGCCGAGCCCGGCACTGCTGCCGCACCTTGGGATGACCCCGCTGGTATAACGACAGGATATCTGTATCGAGGATGTACGGGGTCATGGCAGGGGGGGATCCTCCTCCCATGTGAGAAGGGGATCCTCCTCATCGAGCTTGCGCCGGTTTTCCTCGATCGCCGCTTGCCACTCGTCGAAGCGGGGATTGTTCCGGAACATCCCGGCCATCGCGAGCCAAGGATTCTCCTCGGTCGTGGTGATGTCCAAGGGCATGACGACCGCCCCGTCCGCCCTGCGGCGATCGATCTCCGCGTGGAGTCGATCGAGGGCCTCCTGGCGGGTCGCCCCCTCAACCGAGGCCGCCAAGGGTGGTCCACTCGTGGCCCGGTATCCGGCGTTTTCGATGGGTTCGACCAAGATTGGAATCTTCCTGGTAGACCTGCCTAATCGAGAGAATCGCCCGAGGGGAATCAGGTTCACGGAGCGGGCCTCTCCCAATCATACATCGGACTGCTACCGACGTGAACCCGAGGTCCGGACGTCGATCAACGTCGGCATCGGGCACGCCGGCCAGGGGCCAAGCTCGCGCGACGGATGCGCTGAGTCACGGGTCGCGCTGATCCGGCTGCGTCCCCTGCCGGATCTCGCCGAGTAGGTACGTCGTCTTGCCCTGGGCTTCATAGTAGGTCCGCATGACCAGCTCGGACTGGATGCCGAGCAAGATGCTCACGACGCCGGCCAGGAAGAACATGACCGTCAAGGAGGGGAGTGGCGTCTCGACGAAGTCCTTGCGGGGTAGTTTGACGCCCCAGAAGTTGAACCAGGGGAAGATGTACTTGAAGTAGAGCATCGCCAGGAAGCAGAACACGCTGAGGCCGAACGACCAGAGCCCGAACCGGCCGAAGAAGTGGAGGGGCCGCTGCCCGTAGCGCTGGAGGAAGCGGATCAGGATCAAGTCGAGGACGACGTTGAAGGTCCGGCCCAGGCCGTACTTGGTCTTGCCGGCGGTCCGTGGGCGATGGTTGACGACCAGCTCGGTGACCCGCGCGCCCTGCCAGGCGGCGAAGATCGGGATGAACCGGTGCATCTCGCCATAGAGTCGCACGCCTTCGAGCACGCGGCGGCGATAAGCTTTCAACGTGCAGCCGAAGTCGTGCAGCGGCACGCCCGAGAGCCGCGCCACCAGTCGGTTGGCGATCCGCGAGGGGATCTTCCGCGAGAGGAGGGCGTCCTTGCGGTCCTTGCGCCAGCCCGAGACGACATCGTAACCGGCCTTCAGCGCCTCCAGCAGCCGGGGAATGTCGGCCGGGTCGTTCTGGCGGTCGCCGTCGATGGGAATGAGGACCTCGCCCCGCGCCAGATCGAGCGCGGCCGACAACGCCGCGGTCTGGCCGCAGTTGCGCCGCAACAGCGCGACCCGGACGTGTTCCGGATCCCGCCGCTGGATCGCCTCCAGCCGGGCGGCCGTGCCGTCGGTCGAGCCGTCGTTGACGAAGATCAGCTCGTAGCTCGACGGCCCCGGACGCAGGACCGTGTCCAGCTCGTCGTGGAGCGGCTCGACGTTGTCGACCTCATTGTAGACCGGGATCAGGACCGAGAGGTCGAGCCTCCCGTTGGAGGCAGGCGAGTTCTCTGTCATTCAGCCACCACAAAATTGGAGCAGATAACGCCGGCTGATGATCAGCGACTCCAGCCGCGACTCCAGCGAGCCCTCGAAGGCGCGGTCCTCAACCTCGATGGCGACATGCCCATTGTAGCCGATGTCGCTCAAGACGCCGAAGAAGGCGCCCCAGCGGACGTCGCCCAGCCCGGGGATCTTGGGTGTGTGCCACAGCTTGGGATAGGACAGCACGCCGTGCTGATCGAGGGCGGCCCGGTCGATTCGCGCGTCCTTGGCGTGGACGTGAAAGATCCGGTCGCGGAATTCGGCCAGCGGGGCGAGGTAATCCATCTGCTGCCAGATGAAGTGAGACGGGTCGAAGTTCAAGCCGAAGTTCGGGCTGGGGATGTCCTGGAACATCCGCCTCCAGATCGCCGGCGACGTCGCCAGGTTCTTGCCGCCAGGCCACTCGTCCCGGGTGAAGAGCATCGGGCAGTTCTCGATCCCGATCCGGACATTCCGGCTCTCGGCGTGGGCGATCAGGGGCCGCCAGACCTCCAGGAAGTGCGGCCAGTTGTCGTCGACCGACCGGGCCGGGTCGCGGCCGATGAACGTGTTCACCACGCCGACACCCAGCGCCGCCGCCGCGTCGATCACCCGGCGGAGGTGCCCCACGGCCAGCTCGGCCTCGGCCGGGTCGGCCGACAAGGCGTTGGGATAGTATCCCAGGCCCGAGATGGCCACTTGCTGGATCGCCACCAGGTCTTGAATCTTCTCGATCGCATCCATCGACATGTTCGTGACGTCCACGTGCGTCACGCCCGCATAGCGGCGCTCGGTCTTGCCGGGCGGCCAGCACATCAGCTCCACGCCGGTGAAGCCCGCGTCGCGCGCGAAGCGGAACACCTGCTCCAACGTATAATCCGGCAAGATCGCCGAGACGAATCCAAGCTTCATGGCTGCACCCGGGTAGTGGACTCTGACTGGTGGTTATTACCCCGGCAATGAAGAGTGAGTGGCTGGCCCGCACCGGAATTCCCTCGCTGGCGCCTCGGGCTGGTAGGAGGTTCTTTCCGGCCGGGGTAATAGTGGTTAGTATCGCGGAATTCCCCGAGATCGCAAGAGGTTCGGGCCATCCGCCACCAGCCGCTCAGGAAACGGAGACCCATTGGCCGGCGGCGGCGCTGCGGGCGATGGCCTCGCAGATCCGGACCTCCTGGTCGCCATCGGCGAAACTCGGGAAGGTCGGGGGCTGTCGGGCTGCCGGGTCGTCGACGATCCAGCCGTAGACATCAAGAAAGAGCTGCTTGAACGTATCGGGGAACCCCTCGGCGTGGCCGCCCGGGTAGTGGCTGATCGCGGCGGCGGAAGAGCCGAGCAAGGCGGGGTCGCGCTCCAGGAGCTGGTTGGGACCCCGGCGCGAACCGATCCAGAGCCGGTTGGGCGACTCGCTGTCCCAGGCGAGTGCTCCCTCGGTCGCGGCGATCTCGATCGTGAGGCGGTTCTTGCGGCCGGCCGTGACCTGGGAGACGTGGAACGCTCCGCGCACGCCATCATCGAAGCGGAGGAGGACCGCGGCGTGGTCCTCGGTCGTGATCGCGACGGCTCGAGCCGTCGGGGAGCCGGCCGTCGCGGCCGGGCCGCTGAAGGTGTCGGCCGGCCCGGTGGGCTTGAGCCGTTGCGTGTGGAACGTGGCCAGGTCGGCGTTGACGGCGCGGATCGGCCTGCCGATCAGGAACTGAGCCAGGTCCATCCAGTGGGTGCCGATATCGGCCACGGCGCGGAGGTTGGTCCGGCCGTCGGGCTCGACGCGCCAGTTGTAATCCTCGGGGTACAGCAACCAATCCTGGACGTAGGAGCCCGTGACGCTGAGCACGCGGCCCAGAGTGCCGCTGGCGATTCGCTCGCGGACCTGCCGGCAGAGCGGGTAATACCGGATGTTGTAGTTCACCGCCGCCGCCTGCTCCGGACGCGACTCGGCCAGGCTGCGCAAGGCCGCGGTCTCCTCCGACGACGTCGCCAGCGGCTTCTCACAGAGGACATGGCGCCCCGACTCCAGCACCCGCCGAGCCTGGGGGAAGTGCAGCGCGTTGGGCGAGGCCACGTGGACGACCCCCACCCGCTCATCGCCCAGGAGCTCGTCGAGCGAACGATAGACCTTCGGGAGGGCCAGCCGCCGCGCCGCCACCTCGGCGCGATCGGGCGCGCCGCCCAGGAGGCCGACCACCTGGACACCGATCCGACGTAGGGCTTCGACGTGGACCGGGCCGATGAAGCCTCCACCGATCACGGCGGCCCCCGGGGCACCTGCGACCATCCACGGCGAACTCATGTCCCTGGCTCCGGCTCAAACGCCGACGGCCGAGCTAATACCTCAAGACCCCGAAGACGATTCCCACGGCCAGGCCCACGAAGTGCGCCGCATTGGCGATTGACGGGATCGCGCCGGTCGTGCAGATGACCAGGAAGAGGAGCATCATCGTGATGCTGTTGGGATGCAAGATCATCCCCTGTTCCGGCTCGTGGAGTCCTTTCATCCAGATGTAGCCGAACAAGGCACACCCGACGCCGGATATCCCCAGGAAGACGTGGATCCCGCCGGGGTCGGTCCGCTCCATCCAGAGGTACTGGCCCAGATTGGAGAGGACCGCCGAGACCAGGACCAGGCCGGCCAGCCGGAGCGTCCCCCGCCGGACCTCGATCATCGTGCCGAAGTAGTTGAGGCAGCCCATGTTGAAGAAGAGATGCAGGAGACTGCCGTGCATGAAGATCGGCGTCACGAGCCGCCAGACCTCGCCGTGGAGGATCGGGCCCAGGCCATCATCGTGATAATGCCCCAGGGCATCGCGGCTGTAGGGCGCCAGGAACAACCTCATTTCCAGCGCGCGTCCCGAGGGCGCCTGCTGCCAGATGAAGACGACCACGCAGAGGGCGAAGAGGATCGTCGTCAGGGGCCGGCGCCGGAAGTTGGGATATGCCCACTGGTCGCTCACCTCGCGATAATTCTTGCGGAACTGCTTGTCCAGTTGCTGCTCGCGACGGCGGATCGCCTGGGCGGCCTGGGTTGCCTCGCGGTAGCGCGGGTTCTCGGGATTGCCGAGGTAGCCCTGGAGCTCCTCCCGCGCCCGACCGAAGTGGTCCTCGTTGTAAATCCAGAGGTCCCACCCCGCGGGCCGCTCATCGATCCGTGTCTTCATGCCGAGGGTCAGCAGGTGGTCGGCGAAGGCCCTCGGATCCAGGTGCTTGGGCAACGTTCCGATCTGTCGCAACGGTCCATCCCTTCGAAGTCCAACGCGCCGCGAGGGCGATCCCCTCCGGCTGGCCTCGGCCGGCCCCGAGCCGCCAGGGTCCAGATCCTCCCCAGCCTAACAAAAGCCCGGCGCCGGTAAACCTACTCGCTCTGCTTTGAGCGACTCGATGGCCGCCCGCCCCGGTTTTGGGCTGCCGGCTTCCCACCGCCTCAGCGCGCGAACGATTGGCTGGCCGCACCGGGCATGATAGGATAGGTTTCGGCTCGTGTTTCTGTTCCAGGAAGAGATTTCGCCATGGCCACCATCAGCGCGCCCAGGAAGCCTCCGCACAAGGTCTGGACTGTCGCCGATCTGTACCGCCGGTTCGGCCCGATCCCGTTCGAGCGCATCCGCCAAGACCCTCCCCCAGGACTGGGGACCGTCGAGGACGTCAATTGGCTCAACGACCACGAAGACCGGCTCTATGAGCTGGTCGACGGCATCTTGGTGATGAAGACCATGGGACTCGAGGAATCCTTCATCGCAATTGAGATCTGCACCCTCCTGAACAACTTCGTCAAACCGCGGGGACTAGGACGGGTGGCTGGTGAAGGGGGCGCGATCCAGCTCGACATCGGCTTGGTTCGGATTCCCGATGTATCGTTCTTCTCATCGGGCCGCTTGCGCGGGGGCGCGATCCCCGCACAGCCGATCCCTCTGCTCGTCCCCGACCTGGCCGTGGAGGTCGTCAGCCGGAGCAACACCCGCAAGGAGATGGACGAGAAGCTCCAGGACTACTTCGCGAAGGGGGTCCGCCTGGTCTGGTTCGTGCGGCCGCGGACCCGGGTGGTCGACGTTTACACGGCGCCGGACCGCTTCACCCGGCTGACGGCCTCGATGCGGCTCGACGGCGGCGATGTCCTGCCCGGTTTCTCGGTCCAGGTCAGCGAGCTCTTTGGATTGCCGCAGCAGCCGGCCGCCAAGGGCCCACCGAAGAAGAATGGACCCCAGCGCGGCAAGAGGAGCGGACCGCGGCGCGGCCGCTGAAGATGGCTCGAAGACGGCGAACGGCCTCTTTTGCGGTTGGTGGAGTCTGCACCGATCATGCCGACGACTCCGGCTCGATACCGACTGGTGATCTTTGAGGCGATCGGGGAGCCCCACCCCGTCCGCGATCTGTTCTGTCGTGTGACGGGGATGCACCCGACCGACGCGATGCAGTGGCTGGCGCGTGCGCCGGGGACCTGGCCTCAGCCGTTGGAGGAGGCCGAGGTCCGCAAGCTGCTGGACGGACTCTTCGAGCTGGAGATCCCGGCCGAGGCGTGGCGGGCCGACCAGTTCCCGGAGCTGAGTCCGGCGCGGACGATCCATCGCGCCGCCTGCTTGAAGGAAGGTTTCCGGATCGAGGGGTTGCGCGGGGAGCCGACCCACTGGGTGCCGTGGGACCGGATCGAGCTGATCTGTGCCGGCCGGATCGCCGTGGAGGATGAGTATCGCCACGTCCAGCCGCCCCGGTGGCCGTCGACGATGGTGGCGGGGATCCGCGCGTTGACCTTGATGAAGCCCCGACCGTTCCCCCGCCAGAGCCGCGCCATGCGGATCCCCCGCGACCCAATCGGCGAAGTCATCGTCGTCCGCCGCGACCCGCGGCGAGCCTTTCGCGTCGTCGAGAACCAGATGAATTATGCCTACCTGGGGCGTCGGCTCAGCCAGTCGGCCGCGGAGAACTTCCCGATCTTCGTGGCCGACCTCTGCGCCCGAGCCGAGGCCGCCTATATCACCCCCTCGACCCGCTCTTTGCTCGAGCACCGCGAGGACGGCGCGCACGAATTCCCCAGCTCCCAGGCCCTGCTCGAGTACGCGACCCACCGCCTGCTCTGGAGCTGGTATCGCCGCGACCGCGATGCTCAGGCCGGGCCGCTCTCGTGGGAACCGCGGGACGAACCCGGCACCGACGACGACGCGCACACCCTCGACGAGGACGATCGCCCCTGACGCGGCGGAACCCCGGTCCCGGAGCATTCGGTTCCGGGCTGTCGCCACTCCCTTCCACCTGATGAGCATCGAGCAAACACGTGTCGCGGTATTTCAAGTACAAGACGAGTCAGGCACTGCTGGCGGACGCCTGGGGACTGGGCCTGGATTTCCACCTGTCCGCGGACCTTTCCCCACTGTTGCAGCCGATCGCGATCAGCGGACGAACGGTGGGGAATCGACTGGCGATTCAGCCGATGGAGGGATGCGATGGCAATCGTGATGGTGCTCCGGGCGAGCTGACCGATCGCCGTTACCGGCGCTTCGGTGCCGGCGGGGCGAAGCTGATCTGGGGCGAAGCCGCCGCGGTCGTCCCGGAGGGGCGGGCCAACCCCCGCCAGCTCGTCATCAGTCCGGCCACTGCCCGGGCACTGGAACGACTGCTCCACGCGGCCCGACAAGCCCATCTTGAGTCGGTTGGCCGCGATGACGACCTGCTGGTCGGGCTGCAATTGACCCACTCCGGCCGCTACTCGTTCGAGCAGCCGATCCTCGCCCAGCACGACCCGCTGCTCGATCCCCGGACCGTCGTCGACAAGCCCACGGGCCGGATCGCCGGACCGGATGACCCGCTCATCAGCGATGACGCGCTCGACCGGCTCCAGGACCGGTACGTCGAGGCGGCCGCGCTGGCGTTCCGGATCGGCTTCGACTTCGTGGACTTCAAGCAGTGTCATCGCTACCTGCTCAACGAGCTGCTCGGGGCTCGGACACGACCCGGCAAGTACGGCGGCTCGTTCGAGAACCGAACGCGGTTCATCCGCGAGGTCGTGGGGCGCGTCCGGTCGGACCATCCCGGACGGATTCTCGCCACTCGCTTGAACGTCTTCGACGGCGTCCCCTACCAGAACGGGATGGATGGCCGAGGGATCCCCGGCCCCTTCTCGCTCCCGATCGAGTCGTCGTGGGGCACCCGCCAGGACGACCCCTCGGAGGCCGACCTCGCCGAGCCGATCGCGCTGGTGGGCCTGCTGCGCGATCTCGGCGTGACGCTGATCAACGTCTCGGCCGGCAACCCCTATGCGAGTCCACACCTCGTCCGTCCGTTCGAGTATCCGCCGCCGGACGGCTACGAGACCCCCGAGCACCCACTCGTCGGCGTCGCCCGGCACTTCCGGCTGACGGCCGCGATGCAGGCGGCGCATCCGGAGCTGGCCGTGGTCGGCTCGGGGTATAGCTGGCTCCAGGCCTTTGCGTTCGAGGCCGGCGCGGCGAACGTCGCCGCGGGCCGTACCTCCTTCGTCGGGATCGGCCGCGGGGCCCTGACCCAGCCCGATTTCGCCCTCCGCCTGGCGCGCGGCCAGCCGCTGGACCGCAAGCGCCTCTGCCGCACCTTCAGCTACTGCACGGCCCTGATGCGCTCCAAGCACAACCAGCTGGGCCAGTTCCCCACCGGCTGCCCACCGTTCGATAAGGAAGTGTATGGGCCGATCTGGGACGAGGTCCGGCAGACGGCGGAGCGATCCGCCGAGCACCTCGACCCGAAATAGAAGCTCTCCCTCGGGGCGGTGGGGCAGCCGCTCCGGCGCCCACTCTCAGCCGGGGGCGGCTGGCCGACACAACGCGGATGTTCTGCATTTGCTTAACAACTCGACGGCGGCTACCATGAATGACTTAGGGGGCTCTGGGCCGAGCTGTCATGGGCTCCAATCCAGCGTTCTCGGTCCGCCCGGCCGGCTGTCGATTCCTTCCATCCTCGATCGCGGGAGCGCGGCACGATGAAGAGGTTCGTCGGTCCACGAGGAACCGGCCGGCTGAAGCGAGGATTCCCCGCTCCGCTCGGGCTGCTGATCGTGGCCCTGATCGCAAGGCACGCCCTCGCCGCGTCCCAGCGCGAGTCCGACTCGGAACCCGGGACCTGGCTTTCCCCCGGGACTGAGGTCGTCTTCAAGGAATCCGATACTGCTCTGCTTACCGGGGACTGGCTGGCCCCAGGCCAGGATTACCTCAGCTTCGTGATCGAATCGGTTCAAGGGGAGCGGCTCCTGCTGGTGTCCCACGACAAGAGCCGGCGCGGATGGGTCCGGCGCGACCAGGTCATCCCCTACGAGCAGGCGATCGATTACTTCACGCAGGAGATCGCCCGGAGCCCCCACAACGACGATGCCTACTGGATGAGGGGTCGGGTCTGGGCGGCGCACGGCGCCAACGATCGCGCGATCGCCGACCTGAGTCAGGCGATTCAACTCAAGCCCGATCAGGCCCGGTTCTATCTCCAACGGGGTCTTTTCCTGCTCCGCCGGGAGCAGCTCGACCAGGCACTGGCCGACTGCGACAGGGCGATCCAGCTCGATCCGAAATCCAGCGGGGCTTACGTGATCCGGGCCCGCATCTGGCTCTCCAAGGACGATTCCCAGCGCGCCCGTGCCGACCTGGATGCGGTGATCCGGCTCGACCCATCGAATCGACCGCCGAGGCCGGTCGTGCCCGCGAGTGTGGTGCTGGCGTCTGCTCCGCGCCCGACCCGGGCGGATGACCCGCCGCGCGGGGAGGGTGGCCCGGCCCCTGAGCCCGAGCCCAAGACAGCCCCGGACCTGGTGGCTCGTGCCCGTTCCTGGATTGAGCAGAAGCAGTACAACAAGGCCATCGACGACGCGACGGCGGCGCTGCGGCTGGATCCGAACTTTGCCCCAGCGTACGTGTGCCGGGCCCAGGCCTGGGCCCGGAAATATCGCCTCGACCGCGAGGTCGCCGATTACACCGATGCCATCCGGCTCGATCCCGGAAATGCCGGATACCGCGTCGCGCGGGCCAATTCCTGGTCGGCCCAGGGACGGCACGAGGAGGCGATCGCCGACTACGACGACGCCCTCCGGGCCGAGCCGGCGAACCCCGCATTCTACGTGGCCCGGGGGAACGAATGGCGCAGGCACCTGAAGCTCGATGCCGCCCTCGCCGATTACGAGCGAGCCATCCAGCTCGACCGCAATTATCTCACCGCCTACATCAATCACGCCCTGATCTGGAAGCAGCGGCGGATCTTCGACCGGGCGGTCTTCGAGCTGAGCGAATTGATCCGGATGGCCCCGGACAACGCCGAGGCCCATCGGACGCTGGCCCGCATCCTGGCGACTTGCAACAACGGCGCTGTCCGAGATGGTCCTCGCGCCGTGGCCGAGGCAATCCGCGCCTGCGAGCTCACCGGGTGGCGCGATCCCGATTGCCTGGACACACTCGCCGCCGCCTACGCCGAAGTCGGCGACTACCCCTCAGCGCTGCGCTGGCAGAAAGAGGCCATCCAGCTCCTGCGCGCCAACGCCCCCTCCGTGCTCCAGCGCGCCATGGACTACGGCGGCCGTCGCGGTGTGAGCTTCGAAGCCCGGCTGGCGTTCTACAAGGCGAACAAACCCTGCCGGGAATGACCTTCCGATCGGGCCAGCTGGCGCGCGCTCCCTGCGCGAGGCGCGGCGTCCCTGGCGATCTCGACGCGCCACGCCCCGAGCAGCTCAGGATGCCGGATGTTCCCGCAAGTAGGTTTCGACCATCGTCCGCAGTCCGCCCTCGACCTCCAGGCCCATGGCCTTGCCCCGGGCGATCGCCTCGTCCGCGCTCCACTGGTTGGCCCTGGCCTGCTGGAGCAGCAGCAGGGCCAGCGCGCGCCCTCCCTTCCGGCAATGAACCAGCACCTTCTGCGCTCCCTGAGCATGCCGGTCGACGAAATCACAGACCGAGGTCACGCCCTGAGCCGAGAGTGGCGCCGTCCCGACTCCATAGTGGAGATACTCCATCCCCAAGCCGCGCACCTTCTCCCCCTCCTGATGGGGACTCATTGGCTGCTCGGGCTCGCCCTCATTCCGCAGGTTGACCACCCCCGTGTACCCTTCCTCCTTCAACTGCGCCAGGTCCTCCTCCGTGGGTTGGTCGCCCACCGTGATCGTCGCGGTGATCGGTCGCTTGACGTTCATGGTCCTTCTCCCCGATGCTCGGATCAACCTCGCCCCAGAAACACCCGGCGCCATCCACGCCCTCTTTGAGGTTAACTCCACCCGGTCCCGATCGCCAAGTCCCTCGGTGCGATCCAACACCCACGCCGCGCGGACGACGCTACTCCACAGAAATCATCTGCCAACCAGGTGACCGCGTGGGTGAGACCGTGGTTCGGGCGGGACGACCGTCATCCAACCTCGGGCGTCAGCCCGATCTGCCGGCGCGGCGATGGCACTGAGAGTCTGTGCCTCAAGGGATCTGAGCCCCTGAATGGGGGCGGTGGTCAGGAGCCAGGGGCGGCAGCCCCTGGGACCGTTCCGGCGCCCCTCTCCCCTTGGGAGAGCCCCGCAGGGGCGAGAGTCACCCCTGTCGCCCCTGCGGGGCTGCTGGGAAGAGAGGGGGGGCTCGGCTCTCCGCGGTCGACCAGGGGCTGACGCCCCTGGCTCTTGACCACCGCCCCTCCGGGGCTTTGGGAACAGACTCTGACGTGCGAGGTTGGGGGTTCCCCATCCGGACCACGGACTGACGTCCGTGGTCATACGGTGGTGGTCACCGAGTCTGTCACGAGTTGACGATGGTCGTCGAACTGGTGCTGGAGCCCGTGCTCGAGCTGGTGCTCGAGGTGGACAGGACCCCGATCAAGGTGCCAGACGCCGGGAGGGGGAACAGGTTGGTGCTGGCCGTCGATACGACTCCGGCCGGGGGCAGGCCCGGGATCGGTGGTCCGACGGTCACGATCGAGCTGAGGCGGCCGCTCGACGGACTGAGCTGCGCGACCTTGCCGAAGGGATCCACGACGACTCCCAGGAAGTACGTCGCCGGGCTGGTCGGCAGCGTGACGGCCGGGCCGGTAAAGGTCACGACGCTGCTGGGCGGCGTGAGGTTTTGACCGACAGACGCGAGGGTACCGCCAGTGGGCGTCTGCGAGGCCGCGGGAATATTGGCGATGTTGTACAGCGCGACGATCGAGCTGCCGACGGTGAAGCTCCGAGTGGTGGAGGCGACCAGGGCGACCTGGACCGGACCCGATGGCGCCGTCCCCAGGTTCGCGACCGAGATGGTCGGAGCGATCGTGTCGCCCGGCTGCAACCGCGATGGGACTTCCAGATCGACCGCCTGCAATGCCGGCAAGGCCTGGGAAACCAGCGTGACCGGGATCGGTGGGCTGAGGTTATTCGACGTGCTGGCTACCACGATCTGGTTGTTGGAGTTGGCCACCAGGCGGACATAGAACGTCCTGCCGCTTCGAGCCGGGAACCCGTGCGGCCGGGATGGGAGGGTGAACTCCTCGGTGACCTGCTCCAGGTTGTTCTGGGGGATCGTCGGGGCCTGGAACGTGCCCAGCGTGACGGCGCCGCGCAGGGAGTTGCGATGCGGCGTGATCAGGACGGTCACCTGCTGGGCCGGGGTGTCGGCCGTGCTGGCCGACCCCGGCGCCTGGGCGATCGGATTGGTGATCGTGCTGGTGCCGCGGTTGACGATCGTGGCGGTCACATCGAGGGTCCCGCCCCAGGCGGCAACCGGGCCGGCCGTGCCGGTGATCTGCAGGTCGGGGAGCGAGAACCCCAGCGTGGAGAACGCCAGCAACGCGCGCGACTCCAGGAGCTCCAGGTCGGCCCGATTGGTCCGGCGTCGAGCGCGTCGCTCCGGGCGGAATTGTCGAGATTCGCTAGGCAACACCGAACACCTCCCTGGGGCCGAGGGTCCACGGCCATTCCGCGCTGGTGCCAAAGCCAGGCGGATCCCCCGATCGTGAATGCGATTCACAGCCGAACACCCGATGATCTGAGCTGCAAAACCGGTTGAACCGAATCCATCGGCTCCTGCGACCTGGCGGTCGCGGGCGCGACGATCTCTGGTGTATTGTGTCGTCCGCCTGGGCACGAGAGTTGGCCGTATTTCCCTCATCTTACCGCGTCGAGGTCTTGTCGTGAACGGTGTTACGCCCCGACCGGAGATCCCGCTTGCCCCATCTTTGCCGGTTGAGACGCTCGTGGGAATCGTGGCGCGGGGCCGGCATCCGGTCCGATCGGCCGGAGGATCACGGAGTTGGCCCGGTCGGTCCTCCACCGGGCGGTGCCACCCCCGGCAGCCTGGCCGCCGCGACCCTCGGACTGGCCCGCCGCACCGAGCGCACCTGCTGCTGCGGCTGGAGTTGCATCGCGTATTGCTGCCCGTCCTGGGCCCCGGTGGCCACTCGATTCGGGATCTGCCCGGCCGCTGTCCCGTTCAGCGTCGCGGCGATGTCGGCGAGGATCTGCGGGACATAGAAGTACGCCGAGTGGAGCAGGATGTTCGGGGGCAGGATTCCCTGGAGCGCCTGCCGGTTGATGACCGCCGAGCAATCCAGTCCGATCACATTCCCGGCCAGCGCCCCGCTGGCAAAGCTCGCTGGACCCTCCAGGCCCAGCCGCCCGAGGTATTCGGAGTTGTGGAACAGCTCGTAGACAAGCTCCGACCCCGCCAGGACCGTGTCGTTGGTGGTGGAGTAGACCGTCACCCGCGACGAATTCTGGGCGATCGCCAGACCCTGGCCGGTCAGGGCGTCCGCCGGCGCCTCTTGCAGCGCTCCGTTGTTGATGTCGGCCGCCAGCAGAAGCACCTCGGACAGCCTGGCGGTCCCTCCAGACTGGGCCAGGTAGTACAGACCCAGCATCAGCATATAGTTGCCTTCCGAGTGACAGACGACGTTCACCTGGAGCCCGGGGAGACTGCCTTGCAAGCTCGCGATCATCGCCAGCAGGTTCTGGAACGCAGCCGCCGAGCCGTTGACGTTGCCGCGGATACTGCCGCTGGTCGCCGTCGGCGGGAAGCTGTAGGGGAGGATCGAGTAGTCGAGGCCGCTCTCGATCTCATCGAAGCTGGGCCAGTCGAACACGATCACCAGGCCGCCGTAGTTGGCGTATTGCTGGAGACCATTCCCCATCTGAGAAAGCCCGCCGATTGCGTCGCTGAGCAGAGTGCTCAGCCCGTGGATCAGAATCGTGAGCTGGGGCGACGAGCCCTGTGCCTGGAGGTCGGCTGTCAGGGCACTCAGGAACGACGCGGGCGCCGTCGTGCTGGGCGTCTGCGCAACCGCTTGATAGTCGCTGGTCTCCGGGTCGTAGGGGCTCGGCGCCGTGAAGAACCACATCGTGCCGCCGGGAAGCGGCTCGATATCGAAGACGGTGTTCCAGGGATGCAACCGATTGGTGATCACATAACTGTTCTTGAAGGTGGGCATGAGCTTCGTCCTTTCGCTCCCGGTAGTCTCTCCATCCCGTGGGGACCGATCGTCCCCGTCCCGGGATGAATATCGCCCCGTCGCCGTGCCGGTGCAAGCAAAATCCTGGGTAGCGGGTGCCGGGCGTCACTCCCACCGGAGCGAGTCGCTGGTGACCCTTCGTGTCGACGTCCCCGGCGGAGTGCGGTATCCTCAGGAACCGTCGAAATCCCGCAGTTCGGGAGAAACGCTGGCGATGGCCACGACGACCAAAGCGAGCACCGCCCTGGAGCACGGAGCCAAGGCGATGTCCCCGTCCAACGCGACCACGGCCAGAGTCACTCCTGCATCCGACCCGGTGAGCCTCTTCATGCGACGTTGCGCCCTGTTCCTCGTCTATTCTGGGTTGATCCTCACGGCGTGGATCGTGGCCGGGCGGGCCGCCCACGGCGAGGATCCCACCGAGAGACAGAGACCTCCGGCCAAGCGGTTCGGGCTGACGGAGCGTGTGCCCTGGACTTCGCGGATCACCGGCTCGCCCGAACCGCCCCCTCCCTACCGGCTCAAGCGGGTCTTTCCCCGCCTCAAGTTCCAGGGGCCGGTCTGGATCGCCCAGGAACCGGACACCAACCGGCTCTTGGTGGGCGAGAATAACGGGAAGATCTACAGCTTCCCCATCGATGATCCCGACGCCGACAAGCCCGAGCTCTTCCTGGACATCAAGCGGCAGCTCTATGCGCTCTCCTTTCACCCCCTTTACAGGGAGAACGGCCAGGTCTTCGTCTTCAGCCCGACGCCCCCCGAGGGCACGAAGGGCCCCCCGCTGAGCCGGGTCTCGCGCTATGAGACCACGCGGAAGCACCCGCGTCGGATCAAACCCGGCTCCGAGAAGGTCATCATCGAGTGGCCCGCGGGCGGGCACAACGGCGGCGAGGCGATCATCGGGCCCGATGGCTGCCTCTATATCGCCACGGGCGACGGCAGCGGTGGTTCCGACGTCAAGAACACCGGCCAGGGGGTCGATGATCTCCTGGCGGTGATCATGCGAATCGACGTCGATCATCCGGAACCCGGCCGGAGCTACTCGATCCCAAAGGACAATCCGTTCGTCCATCATCCCGGGGCGCGGCCGGAGATCTGGGCCTTCGGGCTCCGCAACCCCTGGCGGATGAGCTTCGACCCCGAAACGGGCCGGCTCTGGGTCGGCGATGTCGGCCAGGACCTCTGGGAGATGATCCGGGTAATCCAGAAGGGCGGCAACTACGGCTGGAGCGTCCAGGAGGGGAGCCACCCGTTCCACCCGCACAAGAAGATTGGGCCCGGCGCGATCCTCCCTCCCGTCGTCGAGCATCACCACACCGAATGCCGATCGATCACCGGCGGTTATGTGTATCACGGGGCGAAGTTCCCCGAGCTGCGCGGGGCCTATGTCTACGGCGACTACCAGTACGGCAAGGTCTGGGGCCTGAGGTACGACGGGCAGAAGGTTACCTGGCACAAGGAACTGGCCGACACCGCGGTCTTCATCGCCAGCTTCGCCGTCAGCCGGGCCGGCGATATCCTGGCGGTCGACAACACGACCGGCTTCATCCACGCCCTGGAGCGCACGCCGCCGGACGCCGCCGTCAGCTCGTTTCCGCGGACGTTGAGCGCGACCGGGCTGTTCGCCTCGGTTCCGGAGCGTCGCGTCGCGCCCGGCGTCATCCCCTATTCGGTGAATGCCCCGTACTGGTCCGACGGAGCGCACCCGGAGCGTTATTTCGCGCTACCCGGCGGCACCCAGATCTCGGATGCCCGCTCCTGGGCCTACCCCGACGGCATGGTCGCCGTCCAGACACTCTCCCTGGACCGGGAAGCGGGCAACCCGAAATCGCGGGTGCCGGTCGAGACCCGGATCCTCGTCAAGCAGGACGACCACTGGATGGGCTACACCTACCTCTGGAACGACGCACGGACCGACGCTACGCTCGTCGAGGCCCACGGCGCCGATACGGTCTTCTCCATCAAGGACACTGCCGCGCCCGGGGGCATCCGGCGGACGACCTGGCGCGTGCCCGGCCGCAACGAGTGCATGTTCTGCCACTCGCGCGCCGCCGGGTTCGTCCTGGGTCTCAATGCCTCGCAGATGAACAAGGACCACGACTATGGCGGCGTCGTGGATAACCAGATCCGCGCCCTGGACCACATCGGCCTGTTCAAGACACCGCTGGGCGACTCGCTTTCCTCGTTGCCGAGGTTCATCAACCCGTACGACCGGCATGCCGACCTGAATGACCGGGCCCGCACGTATCTCCACGTCAACTGTTCGATCTGCCACGTCTCCGACGGCGGCGGCAACTCGTTCATCGAGCTGGCCTACGGGAATACGCTCGAGAGCACCAAGGCGGTGGGCGGCCGGCCCGTGCAGGGGACCTTCGGGATCCAGGACGCCCAGATCATCGCACCCGGCGAGCCGGAGCACTCGGTGCTGTATTACCGGATGGCCACGCTCGGCGGAGCGCGCATGCCTCGGGTGGGCTCCCGGGTGGTGGACCAGGCGGCGCTCGACTTCTTCGAGGAGTGGATCAAGCGGATGCCGAACCCCCAGGTGACGGCCGCGTCGCGGTCCGAGCGGGAACGGATCGCCGCCCTCATCCAGGCGCTGCGAAAGGATGCGGCTCCCGCCCGCGAGTCGCGCAGCGACGCGATCCGGCATCTGACCGCCACGACGAGCCGGGCGATCGTCCTGGCGCGAGCACTCGACCATGGGGCGTTCCCCGCGGCCGTCCGCCGCGCGATCATCGCCGCGACGCAAGATCATCCCTCCACCGAGGTGCGCGACCTGTTCGAGCGGTTCGTGCCCGAGTCGGATCGAATCCGACGGCTGGGAGACGTCATCGATCCCCGGGTCATCCTCGACCTCAAGGGGGATGTCGGTCGGGGCCGGGCGATCTTCGCCGCCGAGTCGGTGGTCAACTGCAAGAGCTGTCACCGCCTCGAGGGAGTCGGCGTGGCGCTCGGTCCGGACCTGGGCAAGATCGGCGCCAAGTATCCCCGGGCCGAGCTGCTCCAGCAGATCCTCGAGCCGTCGCGCTCGGTGGACCCGAAGTACACCGTGTACCGCCTCGAGACCCGCTCCGGACTGGTCTCCTCCGGCCTGCTCGTCGAGCGGAACGAGAACACGATCGTCTTGCGCGACGCCCAGAACAAGGAGATCCGGACCGCGGTCTCGGACGTCGAGAGCCTCACGCCCCAGAAGCCATCGCTCATGCCTGACCTGCTGTTCCGGAGCCTCACCGCCCAGCAAGCCGCCGACCTGCTGGAGTATCTCGCGTCGCTCAAATAGAGGGGCGTCGTCCGGTGGCCCCGGTTCGCTTGTCCCCTTGCTCGCGCCATCGTATAGGGGCTATCCTACGATTGAGCGGCGAGGGAGCCTGTGCATGAGGCAATTCAAGTGGATCGAGGGGAACCTGCAGAAGATCGATGCCCGCGGCCTCTCTGCGGAGGAGGTCGAGGCGGCATTCGACCAGGTCTTCACCCTCCAGGAGCGCAGGACGGTTCCTTCCGGATGTTCGCTGCAACACCGTCGGGCCGCCGGATCTGGGTGATCTGGCGGTACGATCAAGAGGACGATGAGATCCCCGACATCTTCGGCGAGTTGGGCGAAGTGCCCATCTTCGTGATCACTGCATACTGAGAGGGACGCCCGATGACGACTCCTGGTGTTGACCTACGCAGCCCTGAGCGTCGATTGCGAGACGAGCAGATCGCGGCGGAGCCCCCGTTGGCACCCCCCGAACTACCGACCGACGCGGCCCCCTCATCGATGGAAGCCCACCTCGGCCGATACCGGCGGCGCCCTGTGGCAGTGGCGGGTATCGTGGAGAACGGCTTGGTCCGTCCCCTCGACACCGCGGTCAAGCTCCTGGAACATTCCCGGGTCATCATTGTGGCGTCCGAGGAGAAGTGACAGCATGACCGACACCAGCCGCCTACCGGATGCGATGAAGGAGCAGAATAGAGGACAGTTTCGGCGGTTATTCCTGGCATCAGCCTGAGGACAGACGATGGCGGCGCGATGCCTCAACCTCTTCTCGGGAATGGCTCGACGCCTGCGATTCCTCGCGAGGTCGCTGGCCATGGTGTCGATCTGGCTGATCGCCCTTGGGTTCTTCGCAACGGCTTACATCGGAACGGGGCGGCGTCAGTACAGGACTTTTGAGATCCTGGATTTCACCGGTGCGTTTGCCATCGCTGCCGCCACATCGGCCGTCCTGGCCCTCATCCTCGGGGGCAAGAAACGCTGGGCCATCGAGGCCGCCCTCCCGATCCTCATCCTGATCGTCACCCCGATCAGTGGGGCCTACGTGCTGTTCTGGATGGTCCCCACGCAGGGCCAGTTTCTCCTGTCGATGAGCCTTCGGGACTTCCTCTCATTTCGTCGGCAACTCCTGGATTCCGCGCGGGAGATCGCCCACTTAACGGTCCCGACCGGGGCGATCCTGGGCATCATGATCGGGGGCATCGCCGGCTTCTTACTGCTCTTGGCCGGCCGCCGGCCTCGATTCGCCGGCGGCTTGGTGCTGGGGTTGCTGCTGGCCTGTGTCATCGGTTCGGTGCATATCGACGCCTTTCGCCGCGTGACCGACTTCGTGGTGCGGGCCCGCCTTCAGGGAGCAAATCGCTTGCAATACGCGTGGTATATGACCGAGGAACTGGGATCGGCCATGGGTGCGACGGCCGGGGCGGTGGTTGGGGCAGTCCTCTCGGGTGGGGCCGTGTGGATGGTTGACCGGTCCCAGCGAGCTGCGAACGACCCCGCTTTGGAATGGGGAGTCTCGTCGAGCGAGTGCGGGCGGAAGTCAGGAAGCGTCAATCGCTCCCGGACCGGGCCCAGCGCCTGAGGCCCTCGGCCAGCTCGGCGCACGACCCGTAGCGCCGCTCAGGAGCGCGCGCCAGGGTCTTGAGGCAGATGGCGGCCAGGGGAGCCGGTACCGCCGGCCGGATCGCTCGGGGCGAGGGCGGGTCCTGGCTCATCGCCTGGTAGAGCACATACAGCGGTGGTCCGCAAAACGGGGTCCGGCCGCAGAGCAGCTCGTAGAGGACCGCGCCCAGGCTGTACTGATCGCTGGCCGGCACGACCTGGGCATGGTCTCCCGAGGCTTGTTCCGGAGCGGCATAGGCCGGTGTCCCGACCACGGCCCCGGGACGCGCCGCCGGCTCTCCCGATCCGGGCCGGTGGGCGAGGCCGAAGTCCGTCAGATAAACATGCCCAGACCGATCGAACAAGATGTTGGCGGGCTTGACGTCGCGGTGGAGGACCCCCTGTCCGTGGGCGTGATCCAGCGCCAGGGCGACCTCGGCGACGATCTGCGCGGCGCGTCGGAAATCGATCGAGCGGTGGTCGCGATCGCGCAGCTCGGCCAGGCTGTGGCCCTCGATCAGCGCCATGGCGATGAAGCATCGGCCGCCGTCGTGACCCAGCTCGAAGACCGGAACGATCCCCGGGTGCCGGAGCCGGGCCAGGGCCCGCGCCTCGCCGAGGAAGCGCGCCCCGACCCGGTCCTTGGGGACGACGCTCGGGCGCGGCACCTTCAGCGCAACGGCCCGCTCCAGGATCGGGTCATACCCCTTGAAGACCTGGGCATATCGACCCTCCCCGAGGACTCCCATGATCTGATAACGTCCGAGCCGCGCCTCGGCGCTCGATCCCACCGGGAGCTCCGAGTCGGCTCGCAATGATGAGAGGGCACTCTCATCGCCGGCGTCCATTTCACCACTCGAGAGCCGGTCGAGCCACTCGTCAACCTCATCATCCGGCGCCAGCGTGAGACCCGGCGCGCCGGCAGAGGTGCTGACCGCCGTCGCGGCGGCCAGCCTCAGGTCGCGGCCGAGCCCATTCGCCGAATCAAACAAGGTCATGGATCATCCCCAACACGAATCCGAGAAGGACCTCGATCGAGCCCAGCCCGACGACGAAGCGACGGGAGAGCCGGGACTCGGAACCCGAGCTCCCGAATCCGCTCTCACCACTGCCCCGCCCCGCAGTTGGGACTGGTACCGGGGACACGGACACATGCGGCCCAGAGGTTCCCGGCCCAGGCATGAGGAATGACCGCCGGTGGTCTTCTTGGAACTTCAGAGCTCCCGGGGGCCAGTCGAGCCAACCAGCGGCGAGGCCCACCGAAAGGACCTACTCTCTAAACAGATAGGTCATGACGCCCGACTTGCAAACGAAATCGAGCTCTCTTGGCAAGCCACTTCCGGCTGAACGAGCGCGGGTCATTCTTGAGCGAACTCATGATTCGGGAATGCCGTCATTCCGAGAATCGCCTGAAGAACGAGGAGTCGTTCCAGCGCGGGCGCTGGTCGCGGTTGGCGACGCGCTCCAGCAGCTTGGCCACCAGCGCGTCGAACGCGCCGGCGGCCGGCTTGTCCACCGGCTGATCCAGATCGTCTGAAGGCGCGTGGTAGCGCTCCCGAAGCCATCGCATCACGATCTGCTCCTCGGGCGTACCCTTGTCGAAGCCGACCATCACCATCAATGACGGGATGCCGCGCCGGATGAAGCTGTACTGATCGCTCCGGATGAACACGTTCCGCTCCGGGATCGGATCGGGCCGCGGCACGACGCCCATCGCCTCAGCGACCGCCCCGGCATCATGGCCGAGGTCGGACTCATTGCTGCCAAACATCGTCAACTTCTTGAGCGGGTAAAGCGGCAGGATCATGTCGATATTGATGTCGGCCACGATGGCTTTGGGGTCTACCGTGGGCGATTGGGCGAAGAACCGGGACCCGAGCAGACCTTTCTCCTCCGCCGTCACGGCAACAAATAGCACCGATCGGCGCAGCTTCGCCCGGCTTTCCTTCAACAGGGCCGCGACGTCGAGCAGCGTGGCGACGCCGGAGGCATTGTCCATCGCGCCGTTGTAGATCGAATCGCCCTGAATCGGCTTGCCGATGCCCAGGTGATCGAGGTGCGCCGAGAAGACGACGTACTCGCCCTTGAGCTGCGGATCCGATCCTGGCAGCACGGCCACCACGTTCTGCGAGCGCACGTCGGTTCGCGTCACGGCGGTCGTTGCCTTGAGCCGGGCCGGGATGGCGAAGTGCGGCAGCGGCTTGCCGGACCTGGCCCGCTCGAGCACCTCTCCGAACGTGTGGCCCGAGCCGGCGAACACCTTCTCCGCATGGGCCGGGTTGACGGCGACGGCCAGCTTCAGCCCACGGCTCTCGTCCAGCGCCGGGTCGGCCAGCCGCATCGACGGCAGGGACAGCGACACTTCCAGGCGCTCCCAGGGCATGTCCATGGTCTTCGGGTTGGGGATGGCGACGGTGCCGATGGCGCCCAGCCGCTTCAACACGGCCGCGCGCTCGGCGAGCGATTGCCGGTGCGCGGCCAGGGGACCGGGGATCGAAGGAGGGGCTCCGGCCAGGTGGACCACCAGCTTGCCGTGGACGTTCAGGCCGTTGAAGTCGTCGTGACCGGCCTCGGGGATCGACAGCCCATAGCCGGCGAACACGAGCTCGGCCTCCAGCGATGGCGGCGGATCGACCCGCAACGTGATGATTGCGTCCCGGCGCAGAGTCAGTGGCTCGATCGACCCATTCCGGATCAGAGTCAAGCTCGAATGGTTCGCGTCGAGCTCCAGGGACCGCAAGGGCACCGGCTGGAGATACCCCTCGGTTCCGGCGGGTTCGAGGCCGGCGCGCGCGAACTCCTTCGCCACGTACTCGGCCGCCTTGCGATGGCCCGCGCTGCCGGTATCGCGCCCTTCGAACCGGTCATCGGCCAGGACCCGGACGTGCGACCACCAACGGCTCCCATCCGGCGCGCCCCCGGCCCGAATGCGCGGGGACAGAGTGACCAAGACGGCCGCCACCAGAACGAGCGTTCGCCAGGACGTCATCAGCTCACCCAATTCGTGTTCGGAGACGCACCGATCGAGCCGGGCGACCGCGTCACCTGTCCGATCGGACTCCCCATTTCAGACCATTCGCCCGCCCGATGCAACCCACAATCCGACCGGACGGGAGAGGCTTTCGCTCGAGATCCCGAACGCCTACGATGTGCTGGTTCCTCATGATCGTCCCACCATGCTCTCCATCCATCGCCGAGGATCATCACCATGCGTCGCCGCGATCTCCTTCGGAGCGGGTTGGTATTCGGGGGTGCCCTGCCGGTGGCCGAGTCCCTGGCGGCCGAACTGGCCCAGCAATCGAAGTCCCCGGGCCTGATCATCGATTGTCACTGCCACGCGGGCAAGGGCGAGACGATGACCGCCCCCTGGTCCAGCTACGCCGATCCCCAGGTCACGCTCCGCCGCGCCGAGGAGGCGGGGATCGACAAGACCGTCATCTTCCCGATCCACAATCCGACTTACGAGAAGGCGAACCAGGAGATCGCCGGCCTGGTGGCCAAGTACCCCGACCGGTTCATCGGCTTCGCCAAGCACGACCCCGAGACCGAGGCCGGCAAGATCCGCCGCCTGCTCACCAAGGAAGTCCGCGAGATGGGGCTCAAGGGCCTGAAGCTGCACAAGATCCCGACCCGAGAGATGCTCGACACGGTGGCCGAGCTGAAGATCCCCATCCTGTTCCATCCGCCCAAGGTGTCCGACTACCACCAGATCGCCTCACTCTACCCCGAGGTCTCGTTCATCATGGCGCACCTGGGCAGCTTCGCGTCGGCGAATTACGCCGAGCACCTCGCCGCGATCGACGTGGCCAAGCGGTATCCGAACGTCTACCTCGAGACGTCGTCGGTCGTCTTCTTCGAGTTCCTGGAGATGGCCGCGCGCGAGCTGCCGCCGGAGAAGATCCTCTTCGGCAGCGACGGCCCGCTGGTCGACTCGCGGGTCGAGCTGTTCAAGATCCGCCTGCTCAAGCTGCCCAAGGAGCATGAGGCCAAGGTGCTCTCGGGGAACATCCTCCGGCTGCTGAACCTGTCTTGAGGGCATCAGCCTCGCGTGAAATCCCCGGCTTCGTGAAAGTTCCGCGAACGGGTTGGGATCAGGACGCTGGTCGGTCTCGGCCCACGGAAAGCCCCGCCGGGCGAACACCGCAAGAGGCCAGGCTCCTCCGATCGAACCTGGCCTGGCATCGTCGCCCTGGAAATGCCACAATCGAGGAATCCTCTCGCCGCGAGATCATCGGGCGGGACCGCCTTGACTGTCGAAGTGGATGACCTCGATCATGGTTTCTTCACGGGATCGACTTCGCATCGTGCCCCTTCACGACCCGGCAGGGAACGTGGATCGGGACGAACCCCCGACCACGTCGACGGAACGCCTGGAAATGATGTAGCCGCTCGCTGGACGCTTGGGCTTTCAAAGGGGAGCCGGTCGTTGAATCCCGACTTCCGCGACAGATTGTCCGAACTCATCGCCGAGAGCGTTGAGTTCCCTCGGTCGATCCGAGCCCAGCTCCAATCGGAACGGAGGACTCACCCATGGACCAATCTGAAGGTACGTCGCCATTCACTCCGGAGATCCTGGCCGAACTGCAAGAGGGGATCGAGCGCGCGATGAAGGGGATTCGCGATCCCGAGGCGATGCGCAAGGCCTGCGAACGCATGGACAGGACACGAGAGGAGGTCTACCGCCGGAATGGATTGCTCGATTTCGCTGTGCCGACCATTCGTGCGCTGCGCGACGGCGAAGACTAATGAAATACGTCCTCGACTCGAATGTCGGACTCAAGTGGCTTCTGACGGAAGCCGACTCCGACAAGGCGATTCGCATCCGGGACGACTTCCAGCGTCAGGTGCACGACCTGATCGCACCCGATGTCTTCCCCGTCGAAGTCGCGCATTCTCTGACGAAGGCTGAAAGGCAAGGTCGAATCACGCCCACTGAAGGGCAGTCGCATTTCCGCAGTATGATCGCCATACTCCCCGCTTTGCATCCCTACTTGCCGCTCCTGCCACGGGCCTACGAGCTTTCCTCCCGGGCCCGGATCGGAGTCTATGACTGCCTTTACGTGGCGTTGATCGAACGGGAGGGATGTGAGTTGCTCACGGCGGGCGAGCGGCTCCAGCGCAGCCTGCCCACGCATCGTATCGTGCTGCTCTCATCGATGCCATGAGCGGTTCGGCTCGGGCGGTCATGCTCCATCCGGAAGCGGTCACGGCCCGATTCCTCGGAGGCTCGGCCAGGAAACTTCCCCGGCCTCGGTTCACGATGCGACAGATGCTCCTCGCCGTGGCCGCCGCGGCGGTCGTGATGGTGCCCCTGGCCGAGGAGTCGTACCGCCGCCATCTCGTGGCTTATCACACCGAGCAGGAGTTGCTGTGCGAGCAAAAGGCGTGGGAGCTCCATCGGAAGTGGCGCGACGCCCGCGCCGCTGGGCGTTCTGAGGAGGCGGGCAGATACCTGGCGTCACTCAACCATTGGAACGAGCGGGCCCACGGACACATCGTCATGCAGAAGGTGTATCAAAAGCGATGACTCTTCGGCCGATGATTTGACACTCGCACATCACGGCAGCTCCTCGCAGGGCTTACGCACCAGAATTCGCCGGGATTTGAGCCAGTACACTCAGCAGATCGTCGTTTTTCCACCCGGCGAGGAGTCGTCGTGTGTGGATACTCTTCCCTTTACTCTTCTTCGCCGATTTGAGCAGACACAGCGCCAGTTTGCGGAGCCACGCCAGGTTCTCCGCACTGTTGCCGGCCCGATGCCGTTGGTCGTCCTCGCGGAAACACACGTCCAGAATCCAGTGCAGGGAGTTCTCGATCCCCCAATGACCGCGCACCCAACGCAGATACTCCTGAGCCGTCCCCGACACCCTGCCGATGCAGTAGCGGGTCTCGCTGCTGGCGACACCGTTGACCACCCGCTCACTGATCACCATGGCGATCGCCGTCAGACCCGTCCACAACCCCGCGTTCCGGATGCCCTTCGGGTTGGTGATCACGCAGCAGGTGCGCGGCTCCTGACGACCCTTACGGGGACCTTCGGTCTGACACTCGGTGAAGTCGATCCCGACCTCGCCCTGGTCCAGCGCCTCGCCGAACGCCCGCTCGATGTCCTCATGGAGATGGGGCTGGTTCTCCTTGACAGCCAGCACATACTCGCCACCGCCGTTGATGATCTGGGCGGCGATGTCTTTCTGACAGCCCATCGCGTCGATGGTCACCACGGTCCCTTCGAGGTCCAGCAGCTCGAGCAACTCGGGAATGGCCGTAATCTCGTTGGATTTGGCGTCGGTGGCCACCTGGCCCAAGCTCAGGTGGTTCTCCACGGCGAAGGCGCTGACGACAGGCAAGGCCGATTGCCCGAGGGTGCGTCGAGCCGAACCGCATTGGGTCTTACCGTCGATGGCCACCGGCCTGAGTTCCGGCGGATCGGCAGGGACGGAGGTCAAGCCCCGGCGTGTCATGATCGCCGTCATCCAGGCGTAGAAACACTTCTGGAAGGCCACCGGGTCCAGCAGACAAAAGACCCGTCGCAAGGTATCGTGCGAGGGGACGCCGCCGGGCAAGGACAGGACGGTCTGGAGCCAGTCGATCTTGGCGTGAGCGTAGGCGGCGATGTCTTCCCAGCTATCAGCGCCGCAAGTGACGGCGCAGATGGATATGAAGATCATATCGTCGAGCTGGTGAATTCGCCCCTGTTCGCGTCGGGGATCCTCCAGCTCGGTGAAAGAGTCCAGGAGCGAGGCCGGGTCGTGGAGGTCAGGAGACAAGGAAGTATCGGGGCTGGCGGTCATGGTGTGGACGTCCCTGAAGTGGAATGGGAATCCTGGGGATCGATCCTACACCAAGGGTTCGATTCCCGGCCAGCCTCACTATAGAAGAAGAGGCAGACCAAGTTTTCCTAGAGCGCCAAGCTTCCCTATCCTGGTGCGTAAGCCCTGCCGGCCCGGCCCTCGGGTGCGCGGCCGCCACCGAATGGAGTCGATCCCATGGCCGCCCGATCCGCGTTCCCGGTGCCGCCGAGGGCAACAGGGACGCCTTACCATCGTCATTCTCGTCACGATCAGCGGCTCCGACCGATCCGGCTGACCGTCGAAGCCCTCGAGGGACGGATCCTGCTCGCCGGGACCTCGCCGACCAACCCGGTGCCCATCGGACCAGGGCCCATCGGATCCCCTACGCCTCAGCAGCTTGGCGCGGCCTACCATCAGGTCGAGGCGATCCAGACCACCACGCTGCACGCGCTCGACGCCGCGGCTCGCGAGGTCGAGGCCGCCGGCGCGCAGCTCGCCAGCCGGGGGGCCACCGCGATCGATGGGCTGACCGCTGAGTTGGACCACAGCGCAAGCGACCCGGCGCGGGAACGCGCCCTCGCCGCCGCCATCCATCGCGATCGACACCTCCTCAACCTGGGAGCAGCGCATGCCGCCCGGTTCACCCAGGCCCTCGACGTCGCCTGGGGCGTGGAAGTTCAGAGTGCCTACTCGGATCAGACCGACATCGCAAACAACCTCTTCCTCACAAGCCTCCAGCAGCTCGTGGGTCAGGCCACAACTCTGGGAGCCAGCCTCGCCCGTCAGGGCCGGCAGCAGGCCGTCGCCGTCATCGCGAAGCTGAATCGTCTCGGTGACCGCCTGGCGAAACCCACCCCGGGCGGAACGTGATCGTGTCACGTGAGGATCGGGTGAACCTGGCGGCCAACGCAACGCTGACCAGCGGACCACCTCGCCGAGCCACCGCGGACTTGACTTCCGGTCGCTCGACTTGTACCGTTTTTATAGGACAACAGGACAAGACGGCCGTGTTCACGATCGACGCCTCGGACCCGACGCCCTTGTATGCCCAGCTTGAACGCGCGATCCGCGTGGCGATCGCGACCGGGCGGTTGCATCCTGGCGACAAGCTGCCGACAGTCCGGCAGCTTGCGGTCGAGCTGCGGATCAATGCGAACACGGTGGCGAAGGTCTACGGCGAGCTGGAGCGCGCCGGCGTGCTGGAGACGCGCCGGGGCGTCGGCACCTTCATCCGGGACAGAGGGGGCCGGGCCGCGTCGCTCCCCGATCGCGAGCGGCAACTGACGATGCTGGCGGATCGTTTCCTGGCCGGGGCGGCCGAGCTGGGCGTCCCGGCGGCCGAAGCGGTTGCCTTCCTCAAGACCCGATGGTTGGATCAGAAACGGGAGAGGTCCCATGCCGAACGTGTCGAGCAACCCTGAAGCGGCGAAGAGTCGGCGCAATCCGCCGGACCCGCCGCGCATCAACGTCGTCTCCTTTCTCCTCCTGGTGATCGGCTTCGGCGCCGGAGTCGGCCTCACCGTGCTCTGGGAGCACCCGCTGCCGGTGATCATCGGCATCCCGCTGGGCTTGATCGCAGCCGCCTCGCCCAAGGTCGCCCAGCAATGGGAGCGCGGGGTCATCCTGCGGCTGGGCAAGTACACGGGCTTGCGCGGACCGGGGCTGTTCTGGATCATCCCCGGCATCGACCAGGTCTCATCCTGGATCGATCAGCGCATCATCACCACCAGCTTTGCCGCCGAGCAGACCCTCACCTGCGACACCGTCCCGGTGAACGTGGACGCCGTCTTGTTCTGGATGGCTTATGACCCCGAAAAGGCGGCGCTGGAGGTCCAGGACTACAAGCTGGCGGTCAGTTGGGCGGCGCAGACGGCCCTGCGCGACATCATTGGCCGCACGCCGCTGACCGTGCTGCTGCGCGGCCGCGAGCAGATCGAGGCCCAGCTCCAGAAGCTGATCGACGAACGATCCAACCCGTGGGGCGTGACGGTCCAGTCGGTCGAGATGCGCGACGTGGTCATCCCCGAGTTGCTTCAAGATGCGATGTCGCGCGAGGCCCAGGCGGCCCGCGAGAAGGAGGCCCGGATCATCCTTGGCCAGGCTGAGGTCGAGATCGCCCATCTGTTCTCCCTGGCGGCCTCGTCGTATGAGCACAACCCGACGGCCCTCCACCTGCGGGCCATGAACATCCTCTACGAGGGCCTCAAGGAGAAGGGCGCGCTGATGCTCGTCCCCAGTACGGCCGTCGAGTCGATGGGGTTAGGCGGCCTGCTCGGCGCCGCCGCCCTGCGCCAGCAGGTCCTCAGCCGCGACCAACCGGCTTCCGTGCCGGATGTGAATGGGCCAGTGGTGTGAATCAGAGCAGCTAGCAGTCGGGGGACGGAGCCCCCTCCTACAGCCTGTTCTTGTAGGAGCCGGCTCCGTGCGGCGATCCCCGGCTGACCGCTGACCACTGGGAAGCCCGCGCAGCGGGCGTCCCTCACGGCCGATCCCCTTCCCCGGAATAATCGATGTCGACCGTGCAGTTGAGGATCCTGGGTCGGGGATTCAGGTCTTCGTAGCTGAAACCATACTTTCCGAAGTGGAAGAGCTTGATGGTGGTATCGGCCATCGGGGTGACGCCGATCTGGTGCAGGCGGTGGGAGAAGCTGTAGTCCTCGGTCAAGTAGCGGGTGCCGCCGCGGCCGTCGGGGACGCACAGGGGGAGGAAGAACGGGTAGATTCCCTGGACCGAGCCGAAGTGACACACCGGGAGCTTCAGTTCCTGGATCATCCGGTGCAGGACCTCGGCCCCGGTTCGCAAGAACCCGGCGGAGGCGTAGAGCATGGGATAGAGTCCCGGTGCGGCGGGGCCGAAGACGACCTGATTGATCCCCGCGGCGAAGGCGCCGGAATAATCCCGGGCGTTCTTCTTCATGTAGATGCCGGCCACGACCGGCTCGGGCCGGGCGAGCAGGCGGAGGGCATCGGCGGGGTCGAAGCCGATGTCGGAATCGATGAACAGGAACCGGTCGTAGCCGTCGCGCAGGGCGTGGGAAAGCATCACGCTGCGCAGCAGGTCGATCGCCGAGAACGAGGCCCGGCGGACCGGAATCCCGGCCTGCCCGAGTGCGCGCAGCCCCTCTTCGCACTCCTTCTCCACGGCGGCAAAATAGGGCACCAGCACGACGGGCTTGCCGGGCACCGACAGCGGGGCCTGCGGCGCCGGTCCGGCGGAGACCTGGATCGTTTCCATCACGGTTCGCGTCCTTCGGGTTGCGAGCGGCTCGCGGCGGAGGCTGGCGGCCCGGCGGGCGGTCGCGACTCGCCATCGCCCTGGCCCGACTCGTGCCGGGATCCGCTTCCACGCCGTTCCCGTTCCATCCGCTGCGCGACCACCTGCTCGGACTGTGCGAGGAACGCTCGGTAACCTGCGGGATCGATGAAAGGATTCGGTTTCTCACCAGCCGCCAATCGCCGCGCCTTCTCCCTCAAGCCGAACTGCGAGCCGTGCGGCCCGAGGAACACGTCGCAGGGGAGCGCCTTCAGCACCCGGAAGGTCCGGGCGAAATCCTCGGCCATCCCCGGATACTTCGGATTCCCGACCAGCCGGACGCCGGGCAGAAGTGTCGTGCTCCCGTAGAAGACCACGTCGTGGTTCTTTCCCGCCTCCTCCACGACCATGGTCCAGGTCGTGCAGCCCTGGGTGTGACCGGGCGTCAAGTGGGCGGTCAGGGTCACGCCGCCGAGCGTGACGTGGTCTCCATCGCCGATGATGCGATCCGCCTGCGCGGGTTCGTAGGCGAGGACCTCCTCGCTGACCGGCAGGAAGTCGCCCCGGCCGCCCTGCGCGAGCAAGCGGGCGTCCGCGGCGCTCATCACGATCCGCGCGCCGGTCAACCGCTTCAGGAGCGCGTGCCCGCCCGCGTGATCGACGTGGGCATGACTGTTGAGCAGGATCCGGATATCCTCGAACCGGAAGCCGAGCTTCCGCACGCCGTCACGGATCAGCGGGACGGTCGCCGCGAACCCGCTGTCGATGAGGATATGGCCCTCCGGCGTCGTGATCAGGAACGAGGAGACATCCGAGGCGCCGACGTAATAGACATTCCCGATCAGCCGGAACGGCTCGAACGGGCGGTTCATCAGCCGGAAGGAGGTCTCGATGGACCTCCGCGCGAGGGCCTGGGCGGCCTGCGCCAGCGGGGAGCGGGGGTCAGACTCCTGCCCGCGGGCGGCGCGCGACGCAAGGACCGCAAGGCCAACGACGGCAAGCCTCGCGATGCGATGTGTCCGAATGAGCCCGGCGACTCCGGTTCTCATGACGACTCCTCCTCCGGCGTCTGGCCGTCGTCTCTCGATGGGACGATTATACCAGGGGCGCGGCACCGATTTTGATCGTAATCGATCGAGAGAGGACCTATTCTAGGAGGATGGCATTTCCTGGAGCCCCGGGCCGCGGAGGCCTGCCGAATCCAGGCCGGTTGATGGGTGGGTGACATCGTGGAACAACCGGTCCGCGAGATCCTGATCGTCGAGATCGGCGGGCAGCGCTACGGATTGCGCGCGTCCGAGGTGCGAGAGCTCGTGCGCGCCGTCGCGATCCAGCCGCTACCGAGCGACTCGACTGTCATCGAAGGGGTGATCGATGTGCGCGGCGTCGTCGTCCCGGTCCTGGATCTCCGGGCACGACTGCATCTGCCGTCCAAGGCCGTGGAGCCCTCCGACCACTTGGTCATCCTCGAGGCGGGAGGCAGCGGCCGGCCGATGGCCGTGCGTGTCGATCGGGCCATCGAGCTGTTCGCCTCGGATGCCGCCGCACTCGAGCCGGTCCACGACCTCCTGCCGGGCTGGGAGGATGCCGCTGAGGTGGTGCGGCTCCCGGATGGTCTCGTGCCCATGCTCGATCTCCGCGGGCTGATCGCCACGGCCCGGTCGGCCCCCAGGCCCGCGACCCTGGATCGTGCAGAATGAGGGAAGAGGGCGACGCTCATGACCGAGACCCGGCATGCCTACGAGGGCCTGCGAGCCTGGGTCGAGGCCCGCACCGGGTTGAGCCTCACCCCCGATCGACGTGCGAGCGTCGACCTGGTGATCGCCGGCGCCATGGCCCGAGCCGGGCTCGGCGAGGATGTGCAGGAGTATCGCCGCCGGCTCGAAGCCGATGACGACCTCCTGGACGACCTGCTGGCGGAACTGACCGTCGGTGAGACCTACTTCTTTCGCGAGCCGGCTCAGTTCCAGTTCCTCCGGCACACGGTCCTGCCCGAGATCCGCCGCCGCAAGGAGGGCGATCATGTCCTGCGGGCCTGGAGCGCAGGGTGCGCCTCCGGCGAGGAGGCGTACTCGCTGGCGATCCTGTTCCTGGAGGAGGGAGTGGCGGACCATTGCCGCCTGCTGGCGACCGATCTCTCGCGGGCGATGCTGAGAAAAGCGCGGCGCGGACTCTACGGCGCCTGGTCGCTCCGCGGCGAGGGCGCCGAGGCCGCCCGCCCCTACCTGAAGCCACAAGGAACCCACTACGCCGTCGCCGAGCACGTGCGGAGGCTGGTCACGTGGGATTGCCTCAACCTGGCGCGGGATGTCTACCCGTCGCCGGCGACCGGGGTCTGGGGAATGGATCTGATCCTCTGTCGCAACGTCCTGATCTATTTCGACCGGGAGACGGTCCGCAGGGTCGCGCGCCGGCTGTACGACGCGCTCGCCGCGGGTGGCTGGCTGCTCACGGCTTCCACCGACCCTCCGCTGGCCGAGGACGCCCCCTTGGAGACCGTGGTGAGCGACCAGGGCGTCTTCTACAGGAGGGGACCCCGGCCGGCCTCACGACCGATTCGCCGCGGGGGCGAGCCGACCCCGGAGGCCGCGGCTCCCGCCGAGCCCACGCCCGCCGAGGCTCCGCCGGAGCCTCGCCCTCCCGCCATGCCGGAGCCGTGGCCCCGCGCGAGCGGGACCCTCCCGAGCCCACTCGGCGCCGACTGGTCCGAGACGGCGCTGCGGATCCGGGCGCTGGCGAACGAGGACGTGGCGGAGGCCGAGCGGGCCTGCGCGGCGGCGACGGAGCAGCACCCGCTGGCGAGCGAGCTGCATTACCTTCGGGCCGTGCTCCTGGTGGATCTGGGTCGGGATGAGGAGGCCATCCAGGCCGCGCGGCGCGCGATCTATCTCGATCGGTCGCTGGCAATCGTCCATTTCACCCTGGGCTCACTCCTGGAGCGGCGCGGCGACCGCGCGGGGGCGTGGCGCGCTTACCGCAACGTGCGCGACCTGTGCCGAGCCGGGTCGGCCGAGGAGATCGTCCGGCTGACCGACGGCGTACCGGCGGGGCGGCTGGCGGGAGCGGCCGAAGCCCGGCTGGCACAGCTCGAGACTGCCAGGGAGGCCTGCCGATGAACCCCATGCGCCGCCCAGCCGGCGGGACCGCCGATTCTGGCCCGCTCTCCCTCCGAAGGAGGCGAAGCACCGAGCGAGACGATGGGCTGTCGATCCACGAACGCCTGGCGCGGGTCGCGGCCGCCATCGGCGCGGAGCCGCGCCTGACGCCCGAGCAAGCTAGGGCCGTGCTCGAGGAGCGTGCCCGCGCGCTGGCGCAAGTCCCCGCCGGGGGGCCGGCCGACGACGAAGCCCTCGAGGTCGTGACGTTCTCCCTGGCGAGCCAGGACTATGCCATCGAGCTGGGCTCCGTCCGCAAGATCGTACCGCTGGGCGAGCTGACGCCGGTCCCCGGGGCACCCGACGCCTTCGCCGGAGTCATCAACCTTCGCGGCGAGCTCCTTGCTGTCATCGACCTGCGCCGGCTCCTGAGCCTCTCCGGCGGCAGCCGGAGCGACCCCGCCTGGGTCATCGTCCTCGGCGGCGAGCGCAACGAATTCGGCCTGCTGGCCGATGCCGTCGGCGAGGTCAGGACCTTGCGGACCCTCGAAGTGCTCGTCGTGCAGGCGGCCGGCATGGGACCGGGCCAGCGATCACTACACGGCGTGACCGAGGATGGGTTGATCGTGCTCGATGGCGCCGTCCTCCTTCAAGACGATCGCCTCGTCGTCGACCAGGGCGAAGGCGCCGGAGTCTGAACCGAACCCGGGGGTAGCCCGATGGCCAGATCGTCGTCTTCAAAACGAACGCCCGTGACCGCGACGTCCCCGAACAAGAAGGCGTCTCCCAAGGCACCCCAACGCGCCGCCGGGACGTCGCCTCAGGACCCTGAGCACTATCGGCTGTTGTTCGAAAGCGTCCGCGAGTTCGCGATCCTCACGCTCGACCCCGCCGGACACGTCCGCAGTTGGAATCCCGGGGCCGAGCGGATCAAGGGGTATCAGGCCGGCGAGATCATCGGCAAGCACTTCTCGATCTTCTATCCACGCGAGGATGTCGACAGCGGCAAGCCGGAGATGGCCTTGCGGGTCGCGACGGCCGAGGGGCAGTTCGAAGACGAGGGTTGGCGGCTGCGCAAGGACGGCTCGCGGTTCTGGGCCAACGTCGTCATGACGGCGCTGCGGGACAAGGCCGGGAAGCTGGTGGGCTTCGGCAAGATCGCCCGCGACCTCTCCGGCCGCCGGCAGGCGGAAGAAACCCTCCAGGCCCGGGTGGGACTCCTCGACCTGGCCAGCGACTGCATCATGATCCGCGACGTGGACGAGCGGATCATCTACTGGAACCAGGGCGCGGAGCGGTTGTACGGCTGGAAGAAGGAGCAGGTCCTGGGACAGGTCGTCCACACGTTCTTGCAAACCGAATTCCCCAGACCGAAGGAGGAAATCCTCGAGGCGTTCCTCCGCAAGGGTCGCTGGGACGGCGAGCTGATTCATACCGGCGCCGACGGCCGGCGGATCACCGTGCTCAGTCGCTGGACGCTCGAACGGGATGAGAACGGCCGCGCCAAGTCGTATCTCGAGATCAATACCGATATCACTCGGCGCAAGCAGTTGGAGAAGGAGCGGACCCGTTATCTCGAGAGCGTCAACGAGGCGGTCGCGCGCCTGACGTCCACCAGCTCGGAGATCCTGGCCAGCACCCAGCAGCAGGCCGCCGGGGCCGAGGAGCAGGCCAGCGCCGTGGCCCAGACCGTAACCACCGTCGAGGAGGTGGCTCAGACCGCCTCCCAGGCGGCGCAGCGCGCCAAGGGTGTCGGCGAGGCCGTCCAGCGCACCGCCGCGATCGGCCAGGTGGGCAAGAAGGCCGTCGACGACGCAGTCGCTGCCCTGGAGAAACTCAAGGAGCAGATGGAAACGACTGCCGAGAACATCCTCATGCTGGCCGAGCAGGCCCAGGCCATCGGCGAGATCATCGCCACCGCAAATGACATCGCCGAGCAGACCAACCTGCTGGCCCTCAACGCGGCCATCGAGGCCTCCCGCGCCGGCGAATATGGCCGGGGCTTTACCGTGCTGGCCGGCGAGGTCAAGGCGCTGGCCAACCAGTCCAAGAAGGCGACCACCCAGGTGCGGCAGATCCTGGGCGAGATCCAGAAGGCGACCAACGCCGCGGTCTTGTCCACCGAGGAGGTCACCAAGGGCGTCACCCTCACGACCGGGGTGGCCAGCCAGGCCGGGGAGACCATCAAGACCCTGACCGAGACCCTGACCGAGGCGGCCCAGGCGTCGGCACAGATCACGGCCTCGGCCGGCCAGCAGGCCACCGGGATGTCCCAGATTCATCAGGCGATGAAGAACCTCGACCTGGTGGCCCGGCAGAACCTCGCGGCGATCCGCCAGATCGAACAAGCCGCCCAGAACCTCAACGCGCTGGGTACCCAGCTCACCAATATCACCAAGTCCTGAGGGGACCCCTGCCATGGATAAGGCCCAGCTCATCGCCCGGCTGAAGACCACCTTCCTCGGTGAGCTTCAGGAGCACGTGCGCGCCTTGAACCGCGAGTTGCTGGCGCTGGAGAAGGGACCGGCCGAAGCCGGCCGGGCCGAACGGCTCAAGGAGCTGCTCCGGACGGCGCATAGCCTCAAGGGTGCGGCACGCTCGGTGGACCTGCCCCTGATCGAGGAAGCCTGCCACCGGCTCGAGGACCTGCTGGGCCTGGCGCGGGACGAGCCGGTGCCCTTCGATCCGGAGTCCTTCACGTTGCTGTTCGCGACGGCCGATGCGCTGGAAGAGGCCGGGATGCGTCTGCGGGAGCAACGGGACCTGGCCGACTCACCCCTGGCCGCCCTGCTCCCGCGGCTGGAGGCCGCCGTGGCTCCCCGGACAACCCGGGTCCTCGAGCCGGCCCCGCCCGCTCGCGAGGCGGGCGTCCCACCTCCCGGCCGGCCGGCCGTCGAGACGCCGGCACCCCAAACGCCCGCGGCGAGCGTGGGCTTGGTGCGCGTCCCGGCCGAGAAGCTGGACGCGCTGCTGGCGCACAGCGGCGAGTTGCTCGTGGCGCGGCGCCGCGTCGAGTCTCGGGCCGAAGAGCTGGCCGCGGTCCGCGAGTTCCTGGCGCGGTGGCGGACCGAATGGCGCCGGGGCGAGCGGCCGTTCCGGGCGCTGGGGAGGGGTGAGGACGGCATCCTGTCTCCGCGGGCTTGGGCCGCCCCGGGGAAGTCGCTGCCCCGCCGCACGGCGGTGGTGCTCGGCCAGGTCGGCGAGAACCTGCGCCGCCTCGAGAAGGACCTGGATCGCCTGGCCAGGGTCCTGGAGAACGACGGCCGCCAGCTCGACCAGGCGGCCGACCTGCTCGACGACGCGGTGCTCCGGCTCCGCATGCTCCCCTTCGCCGAGGCCTGCCAGGGCCTCGACCGCCTGGTTCGCGACCTGGCTCATGCCGGCGGGAAGCAGATCGAGCTGGTGGTCGAGGGGGGCCAGGTCGAGCTGGACCGTTCGATCCTCGAGGGGCTGAGGGACCCGCTCTACCACCTGGTCCGCAACGCCGTCGATCATGGGATCGAGCAGCCCGAGGAGCGGCGGGCCGCCGGCAAGCCGGCCGCGGGGCAGATCACGGTCTCGGCGGCACTCCGCGGCACGCAGGTGGAAGTGGTGGTCGCCGACGACGGTCGGGGCCTCGACCTCGAGGCCGTGCGCCAGCAGGTGCGCCAGCGCCAGCTCCCCGAGCCGGGCGACCCGCGCGACCTGGCGACGTGCATCTTCCTGCCCGGGTTCTCCACGGCCCCGCTGATCACCAGCATCTCCGGCCGCGGCGTGGGGCTCGACGTGGTCAAGAGCCGGGTCGAATCGCTCCACGGCACCATCGAGGTCTCTCACACACCCGGCAACGGCACGCGCTTCGCACTGGCTGTCCCCCTGACTCTGACCACCCTGCGCGCCCTGCTGGTCGAGGCGGGTGGTCAGGTCTTCGCCTGGGCGAGCACCAACGTGCAGCGCCTGGTGCGGGTCGGCCCGGACGACATCCGTTGCGTGGGGGAACGGGACATGCTCGTGCACGACCGGTCGCCGCTGCCGGTGGCCGTGCTGGCGGAGGTGCTTGGCCTGCCGGCGCGGCCGGCCGCCGGCGCCGCCGGCAAGCGGCCTGGCCTGATCGTGGCCGCCGGCGAGCGGCGAATGGCCTTCCTGGTCGATGAGCTGATCGCCGAACACGAGATCGTGGTCAAGGGCCTGGGTACGCGCATCCGTCGCATCCGCCACTTCTCGGGGGCGACGATCCTCCCCTCGGGGCAGATCGCCCTGGTCCTGAACGCCGCGACCGTGATCCGCACGGCATCGAGCCGGACCCTCGGCCCGACGGAAGCCCCCGCGCCGGCCCGGACGGACCCGGCCGCGCGGAAGCGCCTGCTCGTGGTCGACGACTCCATCACCACGCGGACCCTGGAGAAAAGCATCCTGGAGGCGGCCGGGTACGAGGTGCTGACCGCCAACGACGGCGCGGCCGGCTGGGCGCTCCTCCAGGAGCAGGACGTCGACCTCGTGATCACCGACGTCGAGATGCCCCGGATGGACGGCTTCGCGCTGACCGAGGCCATTCGCCGCTCGAAACGGGCCCAGAACCTGCCGGTCATCTTGATCACCGCGCGATCCAGCGATCGCGACAAGGCGCGCGGCATCGACGTCGGGGCCGACGCCTACATCGTCAAGAGTCGCTTCGACCAGAAGGACTTGCTCGAGACCATCGCGCAGCTCCTTTAAGAGGACCGAGGACCAAACCCCATGATCCGCGTCCTGATCGTCGACGACTCCGCGACGGCCCGCACGCTGCTGGCGTCGATCCTGGCCGCCGATCCGGCGATTCAGGTTGTCGGCGAGGCGGGTGATGGCCTCGAAGCCATCGCGATGACGCAGCAGCTTCATCCCGACCTGGTGACCATGGACCTGCACATGCCCCGGCTGGATGGGCTGGAGGCGACCCGGGAGATCATGATCACCACCCCGACGCCGATCGTCATCATCACCGGCACCACGCGCCTCCGCGAGGTCAAGGAGTCGCTGGAGACCCTGCGGGTGGGGGCCCTGGACGTGGTGGTGAAGCCCCCCGGACCCAAATCGCCCGGCTTCACGGTGGCGGCGGAGCACCTGGTCGCGACCGTCAAGGCCCTCTCCCAGGTCAAGGTCGTGCGGCACTGGCGTCCGGTTGCACCGGTGCCCACTGCGGAGTCGGCGCCGGCCCTGGTGCCTCGGGGCGCCGTCCGGGGACGGATCGTCGCCATCGCGGCGTCCACCGGCGGGCCGGCGGCGCTGCAATCTCTGCTGGCCGGCCTCCCCGCGGATTTCGCCCTGCCGATCCTGGTGGTTCAGCACATCACGCCGGGTTTCATCTCGGGACTGGCGTCCTGGCTCAACGCCACGACCGCCCTGCACGTGAAGGTGGCCGAAGAGGGGGAGCGGCTGACCCCGCGCACCGTCCTGATGGCGCCCGATCACCGTCATCTGGGCATCTCCGGGCGGGGAACCGTACTGCTGTCGTCGGCAGCTCCGATCGGCGGCTTCCGGCCTTCGGCCAGCTTCCTCTTCGAGTCGGTCGGCCGGACCTTTGGAGGTGGTGCCGTGGCGGTGATCCTCAGCGGCATGGGCGACGACGGCGTGGAGGGATTACAGACGGTCCGCCGGACGGGCGGACGGGTGATTGCCCAGGATGAGACGACCTCGGTTATCTTCGGGATGCCGGGGGCGGCCGTCGCCGCGGGCCTGGTTGACCTGGTCGAGCCGCTCCCGTCCATCGCCGCGTCCCTGGTCGCACTCGCCAGCGGCCGCAAGGACTGAGCGCCCGAGGAGAAGGAGCCAGCCATGCCTCGCGTCCTGGTCGTCGAAGACAGCCCCACCCAGGCCCAGCAGCTGGCCTTGATCCTCGAGGACGCGGGCTTCGACGTGGAGACCGCCCCGGATGCCGAGCGCGGCTTCGCGCGGCTGGCCCACGACCGCTTCGACCTAGTGCTCAGCGATCTCCTGCTCCCCGGGGACAGCGGCTTCGACCTGTGCCGGCGGATCAAGGCCGATCCCCACCTGCGCGGCATCCCCGTGGTCGTCTGCACCAGCCAGGCCGACCCCTTGAACGTCCTGCGCGGTCTCCAGGCCGGGGCCGGCGGCTTCATCACCAAGAATCGCGATCCGGAGGAGATCGCCGGCTGCGTGTGGCGGGCGCTGGCGCGGCCACCGGCCACCGAGGTCCTCACGCCGGTCTCGGTGGTCTTCCTCGGCCAGGAGTTCCGGCTCCCGGCAGGCCGGGAGCAACTCCTGGATGTCCTGGTCTCGGCCTTCGAGGATGTGGTCCATCTCAATGGCCAGCACCAGGCCAACCTGGCCACCCTCCGCGAGTTGAATCGACAGCTCGCCGATCGCAATCGCCAGTTGCAGGCCCTGGCCGACTCGGAGCGGCAGGCCCACGAGGAGCTGAAGCGGGCCGAGAGCCAGTTGGTCCAGGCCGAGAAGCTCTCGTCCCTGGGCCGGCTGGTGGCCGGGGTCGCCCATGAGATCAACAACCCCCTGGCCTTCGTCCTCAACAATGTCGCCATCCTGCGCCGCGACCTCGGCCACCTGGTCAAACTGCTGGGCCTCTACCGCCAGGCCGACCCGATCCTGGCCGAGCACAACCCGGCCCTGCTGGCCAGCATCGACACTGCCGCCGACGAGGCCGACCTGACCTACCTGCTCGAGAACCTCGATAGCCTGGCCGCCCGCTCGGGTGAGGGCCTGAAGCGGATCCAGCGGATCATCCTCGATCTGCGCAGCTTCGCCCGGTTGGACGAGTCCGACCGGAAGGATGTGGACGTGAACGAAGGGATCCAGAATACGGCCCTGCTCATCAGTGGCCGCGCCGAGGCGCAGGGTGTGAAGCTGGTGCTGGACCTCGCTCCCTTGACTCCCTTGACGTGTTATCCGGCCCGGATCAACCAGGTCGTGCTCAACCTCCTGACCAATGCCCTCGACGCCTGCCCCGACGGGGGGACGGTGACCGTCCGCACCCAACCCGCGCCGGATGGCGTGGAAATCCACGTCATCGACACCGGCTCGGGGATCGACCCATCAATCCGGGACAAGATCTTCGACCCGTTCTTCACGACCAAGCCGGTCGGTCGCGGCACGGGGCTGGGGCTCTCGATCAGCTACGCCGTGGTGCAGGAGCACGGGGGACGGATCGACGTCGACTCCACGCCCGGCCAGGGGGCCCATTTCCTCGTCCGCCTGCCGCAGGATCCGCCACTGAACGAAGTCAGACCCGCCCAATCGCCCGACGCCGCGGTGTGACTCAGCCGCCTCGGGACGCATCCAGCCGGCGCCAGCGGCGCAGAAAAATCGTTCACCTCACGGCAGGCCGAAGGCCGCTTTCAGGCCGTCGTCCACCTTTCCCTCTCGCGGCCACGGGGTGTTCTTGTCAGCCGCCTGAGAAGCCGAGTGGCATGTTCGGAAAGTTTTTGATCAGGAGACGATGAGGCTTGTCGCAAGAACTCGACAACCGGAAGGCCCCTGAGCCTCTCTTCAACGCGCCGGGTAGCCTCCGCTGTCCGCTCGTAGTCGAGGCAGTTCTCCAAGGCAATGACTGTTTGATAGGCTACCTGAGGATCGTTCAACAAATCAGGATGCTCATCGACGAAATGCAGAAGTATCGGCGCTCCGGCTCCTGGCAGCGATTTGCCAATCGCCCAGAAGACCGAAGGAGCCACGCTTCGAGGGTAGGTCTTCTTGGCAAGCTCCTGGAGGATTTCCGCCTGTGCCTCTTCGTCGAGATGAATGCCAAGCACCCCATGAGGTAGAATCGTTTCATAAAAGCCGTTCCCATCGAATGGGCGAGTGTTCTTCTCGAGCAGCATGGTGATCTGAAACCAGGCTTGCATCTGCTCTTCGATTGCCGAAGCGGATGCGCTTTTCAGCAGGGCCGACAGCGAACGGTTCATGGGTTCACCTTCCTCGCATCAAGGCCTGTGCGCCGCCATCGTCGGTCGTCCCCGTTCGATGAGGGAGCCTGTCGCAAGGCCGCCGGGATGCTGGGCCAAGGGACGCTCACAGATCGTTTGGCATTTTTATTCTTGAGTGGACAAACCACTTGTGGATAAGTGGGACCAGGATGAGGATACCTCCGATGAGGATCACCATCCAGCGGTGACTTGCTTCGATTCCAGGCCAAGACACTCCGAAGCCGATGACAGCTCCTCCCAGCGCGAAGAGGAAGTTGAGCGTCCAATCCAGGAGAGTCTGAGCTTGAAGTTGAGAGAGCGCCCATCGCAATTTCGTTCTCAAGACTGCTGCCTGTTTGTCAGATTCGTGAAACCTTCGATTCAAATCCTCCAGGGTGCTGGCGAGCTTGCCGAGTTGAGCACTCAGAGCGAGATTCTCCTCATAGAGGCGGCGAACGTAGAGGTCCAGGAGCTCCGCGCTTCCGGCACGATAATCCTCCTTGGTCGTTGCCACGGCGAGCCGGGCCATCGGAGTCGCCGCGGCGGAAGTGAGATACTCGCCTCTCGGCTCTGGGGGCGGCCCCACATCCGGCGCGGACGGATCAGAAGGCGGGCTACTCCCTGGTGTCGTCCCGGCGGCCGGAGGCGGGGGCTCAAGATCTCCCGTGGGGGTCGGGCGCTCGATTTTCTCCTCTAACGGCGATGAATCCGGGGCCGGAGATGGTGCTTCGGAATTCTCCATGCGCGGTCTGCCTCCGGTTCATCACGGACTCGATACTGGGGCGGAGTCGCTCCCAGATCCCAGCCAGGCGCTCCAGCGACCGAGCGATCGCCTCCGGACGAAAGGCGGCGGCGACTTCCCCTAAGGCAGCGATCAATTCGGGCGAGAAGAATAGTTCCGATCGCCCCGCACAATCGAGTACGACTTCGGGGTACAGCGGAGCGAGCCCGCGCTGCCGAGTAACGGAGACAAAGGAATCGGCGAGAGAGCGAGCCGGCATCTCAGGGTAGCTCGCTGCGATGAGGTTTCGAAAGTTTCCTGTCTGGGTTGGATTCCAGCCCTCCACGGCATCTTCAACCATCCCGAGGATGGCCGGCAGGACGGCGCGGTTTGACTGGTCGGCCCTGAGATGAGCGTAGGAAATATTACACAAGGGCATTCCCTTCTGCATTCGGTATTGGCCGGTGTGTTGAAAGCGGAGTGCAGCGAGGTAGGCGCAGGTGAACAAGGTCGCGGCATCGGTGGGGCGTTGATGCTCAAGGCAGAGGAACCCGGCCCGGTTCCAGGGCCAGAACCACCCTTCGTTCCCAACCTTCTGCGGGGAAACCTCGTAACCGAGCGTCCCACCGGGTTGACTAACGCTCGCGATGCCTGCGGCGACCTCACCGGCGTCGTGGCCCTCGGCAACCACCCGATCGATCCATGCTTCGAATTGCGAGTCTGGGGGGCTGCCAGGTTCGATTTGGAGGGGGTTAAGCACGTCCTCACTCCTTTCGATCCTTCGGTTTGCATCGGTTCGCCACGTACAAGGCTTGTCGTCAGAGTCTGGACTCCGGCGATTATACTCGATTCTCCACGGGCAGGCGAGAACGGTCGGCACAGGCAGGGCGGGGAGCCATGGGTATGAGCCGGATTCGCCGGATCACCACCTTCCCAGCAAACGGGATCCAGGCAGGATCCTCCTACCGTGCGATCGCCCCGGGATCGAGCCCGGCCTGAAGGTCAAACCGCGCGCCGACGGCCCCGACGGCGCAGGTGGCGCGGCCCAGGCCAAGCCGCTGGCGGAGGCCGAAGACCGGCTCGATCCCCGTACAGTGGGCGCCGAGCAGATTCTCCAGGCCGAAGCCGCGGAGCTTCGCGGCGGTCCAGTCGAGGGTGGCCGCGTCGGCCTCGAAGAGGTGGAAGCCACCGAGGGCGGCGTGGACCCGGGTCTCGCGGACCTGCCGGCGGGCGTACTCCAGCGTATTGATGATGCCGGCATGGCCGCAGCCGGCGACCAGGACCAACCCCTTGGCCGTGTCGAGCACCAACGACATGTCCTCGGGGACGTTGTCCTCGACCAGCCGGCCGTCCGGAGATCGGATCGTGCGCTTCAAGCTCCAGTTGCGTTCGGGGTACGTGCGCGGGACCGGGCCGGTCAGCCACGCGCCCGGGAACAGCTCGGTCGGCCGCTCGACGACCACGAACGATCCACCCAGGGCCTCGTACTCCGTCTTGGCTGCCAGGGCCTCGTTGGTCTCGCCCCCGTCGGGACCGGGCCGGCTCAGGAAGATCCCGGCGCCCACGTAGGCTCGCCGGAGGGCATCGGGGTTCCTCCGGGCCAGGTCGCGCCGCAGCGTCACCAGCCCACCGGTGTGATCGCCATGATGGTGGCTGAGGATCACTTCGGTCACGCCGCTGAGGTCGACGTTCAGCTCGCGGGCGTTCCGCAGCACGGTCTCGGGCCGCGCGCCGGTATCGAACAACATCCGGCGGCCGTCCGCTTCGACCAGCGCGGAGAAGCCCCACTCACCCACCCCGGCGCGGTCGGTCAGCATCGTCGAGAGAATCACGACCTCCAGAGACTTGACGGGTCCCGGCCCACCCTGGGCGGCAGCCGGAGCGCGTGCGGGTGCCGCGGGCGCGACTGCGGCCGCCGGCGGGTCTTGATCCGTCCCACGGCCGATCGCCGGAACGGGCCGTGTCGCCGGGACCATCGCGACCAACACAGCCACCCCGGCGGCGACGATCGCCCCGAACCTCCGATTCGGGACACATGAGTCGACGGCGGTGTTCAGGTGTGGCGTCATGTTCGGTTATCTCCCAACAACGTCGGAGTCGGTTGCAAAGCCACCGGCATCCTCAACTCCATTCTGCTTCCTCACGCTGGGGAGGGCCAGAGCCGGACGGGTCCGACCGGCGGAACTGGTTGCTTGATCGGTTCGGAGATGTGTGCCTACAATCAGGGCACCAAGTGCGACGTGGGTTCCGCAGGGAACAGGAGGCTGGTCGAAAGGAAGGGTGCGCCCCGCGGACCGTCGAGCGGAAAACCGAACGCATCCGCATGACCTGGGAAGAGATCGGTCCGAGACCTGGGGAGTGACCCCGCGCTCTGGGCTGACCGGATCGCAGTCGTTCCTTCCCGATCGAAGCCGCCGGCGGCACGACGTTCCGAGTTTTTTTGTTTCGCGATCGGGTGGGAAGTCCGGATGAAACAAGGATGAGTCGAGACACCGGCGGCGCGCCGGGGCCCAGCGATCGACCCGGTCTGAGCTCATGTGGCCTATTCGGGTTCGGGAGCGACAACCATGAATCCTCGGTGGGACCAGTCGCGATTCCGGTTCAATGCGGAGGGGATGCCGAAGATCGCCGAGCGGTGTGATCAGTACGAGCGGGAGTGGACCGCCGGCCGTTCGCCGCGGATCGAGTCCTACCTGAACGGCATCGACGGCGAGGAGCGCGTCGTGCTGTGGCTGGAGCTGGTGCTGGTGGACCAGCGGCTCCGGCAGGGCCGCGGGGAGCGGGTCACACTGGCCGACTCTCACAACCCGTGTCCCGATCCGGCGATCCTGCTGGATGTCGAGACGGACCCGCGGGCCCTGGTGGCGGTTCCGGCGCAGCCGGCAACCGAGCCCGGCTGGGGTTGGTTGCCGCCCGCCGGCGCCAACGGGCACCAGGAGCCCGCCCAGGGACCGCCCGCCGCCGAGAGCCGGAATGGTCCCGGAGCGTCGCTGCACGTCGAGGTCCCCAACGGACCGCCGCGGGACGAATGCGACAACCCGCTGTTGACGCGGGCGGTCTCCCCGAAGGACCCCACCATGCCCTGGCCCGCCCCCGGGGCAGGCCAGGGCACCCGGAACCTGCTCGAGGCTCTGGCGGCGGTGCTGCCGGGCTCTCGCCTGGGGGACTTCGAGCTGATCGAGCGACTGGGCGCGGGGGGCATGGGAGTCGTCTTCAAGGCCCGGCAGATCAGCCTCAATCGCTTCGTCGCCTTGAAGGTGATCACGGCCGGGGCGGAGGACCGCGTGAGCAACGCCGACTGGTTCCGCATCGAGGCCGAGGCCGTCGCCACGCTGGACCATCCCCACATCGTGCCGCTCCTGGAAGCCGGCGCGCTGGGGCCGTTGCTGTACTACACCATGAAGCTGATCGACGGTGAGGACCTCCAGAGCTGCCTGGCCCGCTTCCAGGACCAGCCCAAGGCGATCGCCCGGTTGACGGCGCAGGTGGCCGAGGCGATCCACCACGCCCACCAGCGCGGTGTCCTCCACCACGATCTGAAGCCGTCGAACATCCTGGTGGATCAGCGGGGCGCACCCCACGTGATCGACTTCGGGCTGGCCCATCGCCTCGGGGCCGGCACCGACCTGGCCGCCACCCAGCCCAAGGGGGGCACGCCCAGCTACATGGCGCCGGAGCAGATCGCGGGCCGGGCCACGATTGCCAGCGATGTCTACAGCTTGGGCGCGATCCTCTATGAGCTGCTCACCGGGTCGCCGCCGTTCCGCGGGCGTTCCCCCAAAGAGACCCTGCACGCCGTGTCCCAGCTCAGGGCCAGCCCCCCCAGCGAGCAGAACCCCCGGGTCGATCGCGACCTGGAGACGATCTGCCTGAAATGCCTGGAAAAGGACCCCGAGGCGCGGTATGCCTCGGCCCGCGACCTGGCCGAGGAGCTGAACCGCTGGCTCCGGGGCGAGTCGATCCTCACCCGGCCCGCCTCCCCCGCCAGGCGGTTGGTGAAATGGGCGCGGCGCCGGCCTGCCATCGCCGCGATGATTGTCGTGGTCGGGCTGGTCTCGACCCTCGGACTGGGCGGAATCACCTGGGGATGGTACCAGGCCGTGATCGCCCGCGCGGGCCTGCGCGCCGCGCTGATCATGACACAACAAAGTCGGGACGAGGCCCTCAGGAGCGAGGACCTCGCCCGGCATCTGGCCTACGCCGCCAAGCTCAGCCTGGCGCAACGCCACTGGCAGGATGCCAACCTGGCTCAACTGCTGCGACAGCTCGACCAGACGCGGCCCACGGAGGGCAAGCCCGACCTCCGAGGCTTCGAGTGGTATTACCTCAACCGCCTCAGTCGCGTCCAAGGTCAGACCCTGGCCGGACATACGGATTTCGTCCGGAGTATGGCTTATAGCCCCGACGGCCGCCGCCTGGCGTCCGCCGGCAACGATCAGACCATCAAGCTCTGGGATCCGGCGACCGGCCAGGTCATCCGCTCTCTGACCGCCGGCACGTACATCCGTGTGGTCGCCTTCCACCCCGACGGCACCCGGCTGGCCTCGACCGGGGCCGATCGGGCCGTCACACTCTGGGACGCCGCCACCGGCCAGCCCATCCGCACTCTCGCCGGGCACGCCCAGCTCATCTACGAGCTGGCGTTCTCCCCCGACGGCAAGACCCTCGCCTCCTTGAGCATGGATGGGACCATCAAGCTCTGGGACCTCGCCGCCGACGCGCCGGTCCGGACGCTCCAGGATCACCGCGTGGATTCTGTCGGAGGCCTGGCGTTCTCCCCCGACGGCAAGACCCTCGCCTCCGCAGGCGGCGGCGAGCCCACCATCCGGTTGTGGGACGTGGCCACCGGCCAGCTCGCTCGCTCCCTGAGGGAGGACGGCCCGGCTGGCCCCGACGGCAAGACCCTTCTCACGATGCGGCAGCTCTCTGCCCAACGGCACTGGAAGCCGATCGCGTTCCGCCCTGACGGCAAGATCCTGGCCACCGGCGCGGGCGATGGGACGGTCCAGCTCTGGGATCCCGCCGCCGGCACGCTGGTTCGCACCCTCATCGATCATCGCGACCTGTGCCTGGTCACGACCCTGGCCTTCAGCCCCGACGGCAAGACCCTCGCCTCGACTCGCCGGACGGGTCAGAAGGTGGACCTCTGGGATCCCACCACGGGTCACCTCCGGAACACCCTCAGGGGGCACGCCGGCAGCGTCCTCTCCGCATCCTTCAGCCCCGACGGCGTGCACCTGGCCACCGCGTGCAGCGACATGACGATCCGGATCTGGGATACGACCCGCGACCTGGAGGCCCGCTCCCTGGCGGAGTCGGATGAGGTCATGGACGTCGCTTTCGGTCCTGACGGCTCGTATCTCGCCGCGGCGAGCCGGGATCGGACGATCACGCTCCGGGAGCTCGCCACCGGCCAGGTCGTCCGCGTCTTGCGGGGGCCTAGCGACCTCATCCAGTGCGTCGCGATCAGCCGCGACGGCCGGCGCGTGGTCTCCGGGGGAGACGATCGAACGATCCGAGTCTGGGAAGTCGCCACGGGGAAAGAGCTTCGTGTCCTCCAGGGTCACGCCGGCAGCGTCGTGGACCTGGCCTTTAGTCCCGACGGAACGACTCTGGCCTCGGCCAGCGAGGATCGGACCGTCCGGCTCTGGGATGCGGAGACCTTCCGTCCGATCCGAACCTTCCAGGGGCACATCCTCGGGGTCACCGCCATCGCATTCAGCCCGGATGGGAAGACCCTGGCCTCCGGCGGTAAAGATGGCTTCGTCCTGTTCTGGGAGTTCGACTCCGGTCGTCAGCTCCGAGTCCTCAAGGCCCACCCGGAAGCGAATGGAGTCCGCTCCCTGGCGCTGAGCCCGGATGGACGCTGGCTGGCCGCGGGGGGGTTCGATCCCTCGATCCTGATCTGGGAGGTCGCCACCGGCCAGGAGGTTCAGACCCTCACGGGGCACGCCATCACCATCACCGGGCTGGCGTTCTCCCCCGACGGCCGGCGGCTGGCCTCGGCCAGCGCCGATCGGACTGTCCGAATCTGGGATCCGGCCTTCGGCCAGGAGGTCTTGTCGCTCCGGGGTCACGACGGCCCTGTCTGGGCCGTGGCCTTTTCCCCCGACGGCACGCGCCTCGCCACCGCGAGCGAAGACCAGACGCTCCGGCTCTGGGAAGCCCACACCGACGCGGGACCGCGCCCGAATCCCTGACGCGGGCCGCGCCGCAATCGGAGCGCTTGCCGCTACTTGTACGGCTCGCAAAACCCGAGCACACAATAGGGGCAATTGGCCGGGCAATTGGTGTCGCTGGCGCAGGGCGTGGGCGGACATCCATTCTGAGGCTGGACCTCGCCGCGGACGGCCCCGTTCGGCAGGGCGGATCGGCGGTCAACGGCCGGGGACAACTGGGGCAATCGCATGGTGGACGACTCCTTGGGCTGGACCAACGATCGGATCAGGGCGGGCCGTGCCTGTCCCGGCCGAGGCCGGCCGGAGTGAGGGACGGCCCGACCTCAACGCACGAACCAGGATCGCATCGGACCCACGGTCACGGGGACGACATCGCTGACGTCGACGGTGAAGCGGTAGACCTTGCGCACGGTCTGCACCTGGCGCTCGGGGTAGAAGAAGTGGAGCTTCACATCCCAGCAGTCGGAATCCGGGCGGCAGATCGGGCTGCGTTCCACGTCGATCGAATCGAGCTCCATCGCGTCCTGCCTGGCCAGCTCGAAGACCCGCTCGACCTCGAACGCATTGGTGGCCGCGTAGTTGATCGCGCGGTCCTCGGCCGTCAGGCCGAGGTTGCGGAGCTCATGGTAGACCCGCTGGAGGAAGCCGCGCACGCCCTGGACTTTCCGCTGGTGGTCCTCGTGCTGCTGGGCCGAGGCGTCGGCCGGCGGCGGTGCGCCGACGACGGCCTGGACCAGGGCGGCGGTCGTCCAGCTATACATCCCCCGCGGCTCGGGGACGATGACTGGGACAACCTGGCCGTTGAGCAAGCGCGCATGGCCGTCCAGCCGTCCCGGGATCGAGACCAGCTCGACCCGGTTGTTGACTTGATCATCGAGGAACTCGCGGAGCAATTCGTAGGCCCGGCCGGCGAACGGCCCGGCCGGCGCGATCCCGTAGATGGGAGTCAGGTCGACCTTCAGGAGCCAGAGGATCGACGCGGCCTCCCAGGGCTGGTCGTTCAAGTAGGCGAGCATCTGGGATGGTTCGAGGGGATTGGCGTTAGGCCCCTTCATGTGCTGCTGAATCGAATCCCGCCGCGCCTCGGTGATCAGGTCATAGCCGATCTGGCCGAGGGCGAAGACCAGGGAGGACCGACCCGCAGCCTTGGCCTGGCAGCTCGCGCAGGAGCAGCCCTCCGCGGGAGCCACGGCCGCGGCGACTCCGTCCCGGGCCGGAGTCGCCACGGCCGCGGCGACTCCGTCCCGGGCCGGAGTCATCGGCTCCGCGCCCGAGAGCGGACCGGCGCGGCCCGCTGGCCTCACCGCGGCGTCGACGGCCAGCGGCGGTGCTTCCAATGAGGCCGTCTGCAAGGGGAATTCGTCACTCATGCGGAGATCCCGGATGCGGAGCAAGGCGCCGGCTTCGGCGAGGTTCAGACGGCCCGCGAGGTGGCGGCGGCACGAAATCGAATCATCGAGGCATTTGTCGGCCGAGTCAAGCAAAATCTGCCGGATACGCAACCCATCGAGGCGCCGGCCGTGGCCCAGGGCCAGGCTCATGAGCAGGGCGGCTGCCCCCGCGACGACCGCCGTGGCGAAGCTCGTGCCGCTGAGGATCGTCGTGCCACCCCCGGCGCAGGCGCCAAGCCAGCCGGTACCGGGAGCCAGCAGGCCCGTCAGCCGGTAGGTCTCGCCCCAGTTGCTCGAGGCCAGCGGCCGGCCGTGCCCGTCCATCGCCCCCACGGCCAGCACCCCGCGCATCGCGGCGGGGACGTGGACGCACGCGCAACCGTCGTTGCCGGCGGCGGCCACCACCAGGATACTCCGGCCGACGGCCCGGCCCACCGCATCGACCAGGATCGGGTCAGCCGACGACCCCTCCAGGAGCTGACCGGCGCTGATGTTGATGATCCACGCCCCGTGCGCGACCGCCAGGAGGATTCCCCGAGCCAGCTCGCGCTGCGAGCAAGACGGCCGGAACGGCCCAAGGATCTCGGACCGGATCACGCCTCCATCCCGATCCGCGGCGTCACTGAAGACCGGCACGATCAGGCCGCGGCAGCCCGGGGCCATCCCCCGGACCGGGCTCTCCGGCCCGTGCTGGCCGAAGATCAGGCTGGCCACGGCGGTGCCGTGCCGCGTCGCCAGCCCACCCGGCCCCGGCGCGACCGGCGCCGCCCCCGCGACCGTCTCCAGACGCGCTCCGGCCAGAGCTGGGTGCGATCGATCGACCGGCCCGTCGAGCACCGCCACCACGACCCGCGGATCGCCCGTGGTCTCGGACCAGAGGTCCAACACTCCGTTAATCATTAGTTATTTGTGATTTGTCATTGGTAATCGGCGCCCAGCCCGCGCCGATGGTTTTCGGGTCGGTGCCATCCCGAGTCTTACCAACCCGCGTGAGCTTCGAGCAGAGCCACCAATAACAAATTACTAATCTCAATACTTGGGTACGAACTGCCAGCGCTCATCGTACTTCGGATTGTGGTGCCACTCGTTGAGCTCCACGGAGAAACCCCGGTCGAGGACGTCCTGGGCCAGGTCGGCCCATGGGGTCTTGGGATGGCGGGCGATGACGCCTTCGAGCAGCCGCCTGGCTTCGAGGTACTTCTTGGCGGTCTGGTTGTGGGGAGCCCAGGGCTTCTTCGAGTGATCGACGACCCAGGTGATGACCATGCCCGGCCCCGGCTGACCCTTGGGCATGGGGGGGCCCTGGACAATCGAGGCCATCAGCGCGCGATACTCATAGGCCTTGACCTGGAAGGCGACGGTCTGGGCCAGCATCAGGTCGTAGTGGGCCTGCCACCGCTTCTCGGGATCGCGGTCGCGGACCTTGCGGAGCGCCTCGAGCCGGTCCTGGATCTTCAAGAGCGTGTCCAGCTTGACGGTGGCCTTCTCCCCCTCCTGGAGGGCGGCCTTGATCAACTCCTGGGGCTCGATCGGGAAGCGGCGCTGGTAGATGAAGTGCTTCCCCTCCAGGACGATCGCGTGCAGCGTCTGGCGGAGCGGGGAGCTCTCGCGCTTCTCCATGTAGGTCAGCCGGTTGTCGTACTCGGGCAGATACTCCTTGAGCTGGGTGATCGAGTAGGCCCGCTCGCGATGGCGGACCCGCATGAACTCCTCGCTGGGCAGGACGAAGTAGATGCCGCCGGATTCCTTGGTCAACCGGGCCAGCTCGTAGGGTGCGAAGCCCGAGGGCTGCTCATCCCAGCGGTCGTACAGGCCGTCCCACTGATAGAGCTCGACGTCGGCCGTCTCGGGACCGCGGCGGATCACCGGGTGGTAGACGTCCTTGGTGACCGGGTCGATGTATTGGTGATGGGCCCAGGGATAGCCGAAGAGCGACTGCCGGCCGATCACATAGAGCGGGATCTTGTTCCGCTTCAGCGCCTGCCGCGCTTCCTCGATGTCGGCGCCGTCGTCGCCCGACTCGTCGGTCACCAGCACCATCAGGACCCTGCGGTCCTTGCGGACCAGCCCGGCGTAGTGCTCGGCGACCTCGCGGATGGCCCTCATGGTGTTCTCGATGCCGGTGGGGTCGATCTTCAGCTTCTTGATGGCCCGGCCGATCTGGTCGATGTCGTCGCGGGGCTTCTCGAGCATGTAATCGAGCCCCTGGCCAAAGCCGACGACGGCGTGGTTCAGCGCCCCGGTCGACTTCTTGCTGGGCTCGATATGCTGCTTCAGCTCGCTGGAGACGCGATCGAATTTCTCGATGATGGACCGCTGGTCATCCTGCATCGAGACCGATTCGTCGAAGAGCCAGACGACGGTGATCTTGTGGTCCTTGAGATGGCGAAGGATCTCGCGGGCGAGCTGGTCCAGCGCCACGCCGATTTCCTTGACGTCGAAGATCGGGTCGCCGGCGATCTTGCCGCCGCCGCCGAGGTCAGTAGCCGGCGCGACCGGCAGCAGTCTCAAGGGGGAACCGCCCAGGCCCTCGATCTTGACCCCGGGGAGGCTGGACCCCTCGTTGATCCGCCCCTTGGCGGCGCCGCGGACCCGGGGTGTGGCCGTCGGCCGGCCGGTCCCCAGGCCGCCGGCAACGATCACACCGCCGCCGTCCTCGCCCTCGTCACCGCCGCCGTCCCCCGCGGCCACCACCGCCGGCTCGCCCGGGTCGCGGGCGTGCTCATCGCCGATGGCCTTGTCGCGGGCCACGGTGTCGGGATCGGCGTAAATCGGCAACTCTTCCTGCTCGCCGGCGCGGTGTCCGGCCAGCGCCGAGTCGAACGTGGCCAGCGCCGTGACCGTGTCCCTGGCGCTGAAGGTCGCCGCGGCCAGCGCCGAGAGGATCACGACGTGGACCAGCAGCGAGACGCTCCAGGCCTGCACCAGGTACCAGAGCCGGACACGCCGCCGCCGCCGCCGCGACCGCAACCGCGTGCCCTTCCCGGGAGTTCGGCCGCCGCCGCCAGACCCCTGCTGCGGCGAACCCGCCGCCGCGGTCCCGCCTCCCGCCTGCACTTCCGGTGCCCGCGCCGCCAACCCGGCGGAATTTGCATCGGTCCTCGTCCCGGTTCCACCCTCCCCGGTCGTGGTCGGCTCGAGGGGTCTGGAGCCGACCACGACCGGGGTGACCTCGACCGTCGCCGCGGTGTGGCCCGGATCATCCGCCGTCACGCCCACGTCGCTCCTGAACCGCTGGCCGGGCATCGATGGCTCATGGTCGGTGGGATTCAGCGTCGCGCCCATGCCTGATGTCCTCAGCTTGGTCTCAGCCGAAGGGAGAAGTCGCCTGGTGCCAGCACGATGCATCTTCACCGGGCACCGCGCACCGGAGAATTACAGCTTGGGCATTTCCGGCGGCTTGCCCGGGTTCGGGTTCCTGTTCTTCTTGGGATCGGCCGGGTTATCCCGCTGGCGGGGCGGGGGAGGCACGTAGGTCTCGACCCACTTGAAGCCCAGGGGGTCCTTCAGCTCGCGCTGGGCGAGCAGCGCCCAGGGGGTCGCCGGATGCTCCTCGACGACCCGGCGCAACAGGGCTTCGGCTTCCCGCGCGGCGGCGGCCGCATTCTCACTATACTGGATCGACCGGTCGGGAACGAGCCTCCAGGCGTTGGACCTCGGGTCGGTGAACTTGGGCGGGTCCTTCTTCATCCGCGCGCAGACCCAGTTGTACTCGACGCTGCGAACCTTCATGGCCAGCAGGCGTCCCCGGATCAAGTCGTAGTGGGCCTGCCAGCGCCGGGAGGTCTCGCGGTCGCGGAGCTTGGCGACGGCGTTGATCGGAGCCAGGGCCTCGCTGACGACCGACGTCGTCAGGTCGGCGATGGCCTGGTTGCGCCCCATCACCTCCTTGAACTCGGGGATGTCGGCCGGGGGGAAGAACAGGCTGGGCATGCCCGGCACTTTCTGCTGGGTGAGCTGGGCGGCACTCAGGACCGCCTGGCGCAGCCGTGATCGGCCGATCAGCGCCTCATAGCGGTCGCGCGCGACCCAGTCCGGCTGGTATTCCCGCATCCGCGCCGGGTCGAAGCCGAACCGGCGGGTGTGGAACCGGGTGACGAAGTAGATCCCGCCGGTGGCGCTGGCCAGCCGGCTCAGGGCATAGGGTCCGAAGCCGGACTCGAGCAGGTCGAACTGCGGGCCGCCGTACCAGAACGGCAGCCGGATCTGCTCGAGCCGGGCGCTTTCGGGTCCCTGGCGCACCGGGACCCCATGGAAGACGTGCTTGGTTTTGGGGTCGGTGTAGTTCATGTAGCCTTCGGTACGGCCGAAGACCGCCTGGTTGCCCAGCACGTAGACGGGCACCTTGGCGCGCTGCGCCAGGGCGACGGCCTCCTCGAGCCGGTCCTCGTCGTCGCCGACCTCATCGGTCACGACGATGACCAGGGTGCGATAGACCCGGTTGCGGGCACCCTTGTACCGGCCCCAGTGCTGGACGATCTCGGCGACCGTGGTGAAGGTCGTCTCGACGCCGGTCTCATCCAGGGCGACGTGGTGGATCGCCTCGAGGATCTCGGACACCACGGCCGTGGGCTTTGGGAGCAGGGCCCTGCGGTCGTGTCCGAAGGAGACGACCATGGTCAGGAGCCCGCTGTCGGCGGCGCGCTGGCTCTGGTCGAGCTGGTGGATATGGGTGTAGATCGTCTCGATATGCCGGCCCAGCCGCTGCCGCTCCTCCTGGAGGCTGCCGGAGGCGTCGAAGGCCCAGACGACCAGGGTCGGTCCCTGCTCCAGGTGGCGGACGATCTCGATGGCGATCCGGTCGACGGCCCCCTCGACGCCGCCGACCATCTCGGCGCCGTTGCCCCGGATCGAGACCGTCTGCCCCAGCAGGTTCGCGGTGGGCAGGACCGTTTCGGTCGCCCGGCGGATGTCCAGCGGGGCCAGCTCCGGCGCCAGGGCGTGCGTGGCCTCCGGCGGCGCGGCGGAGACCGGCACGCCGCCGGCCGAGCTCGGCGCCGAGGTGATCACCGCCGCCAGGGTCGGCGCGAAGGAGCCGGCCGCCGGGATCGGCGCCGGCGGCTCGGCCGGCTGGTCCAGGTCCTGGTAGGTCGAATCCGACAAGACCCGATTGTCCACCAGCTCCGAACGGAACTCGCGCTGACCCTCGCGCTGCGCCTGGTAGCCGGCCAGGGCCAGACCCACCAGCAACAGCCCGTGGATGGTCAAACTCATGACCAGGGCCGGCAACTCGATATCCAGCCGCCCCCCCAGCCACGCGGCCAACCAGGGGAACCGCGCCTCCAGCCCGCGCAGGAGATTGCCCACCACGGTCCCTGCTCCTGTATCGATCGGATCGATCTCGGCACAGGCTCCCCGCACCGAGTCCGGCGGCCCGCCCCCGACCCCGTCGCTTGAATCCTAATCCCTTAATACGATTGGGACTCGTTCTCGTGACGGCAGAAGGGTTGCCATGGGCCGATGAATCCACCGGCCTGCTCTTCCCCAGTCTACTCGTTCCCTCTCCAATACGGCAGCCCCATTGCACCCAATCCTGGGATATTGCAGGGGAAACCCAGGTTCGTTTGGTCGATTTCGCGGATTCGGTCTCGCCCTCTTGCCCTGATTGCATCCAGATCAACGGGCTTGGCCGTGAGGAACCAGGTTCGTTTGGTCGATTTTCGCATCTCGATCCTCGCCCGACGGTCTCGATTGCATCCAAGCTCAGGATTGTGCCGGGGCGAAGCCCGGTTCGTTTGGTCGGTTTTCGCGTCTGGCTCTCGACCGCGCGGGCGGGATTGCATCCAATCGAGCCACGAGGCGGCGGGACCCCCCAATTCCGCTGGATCGCTCCGGACACCGTGAAGGTCCCCCACCATCCACTCGTCGTCGCGGCTGGGCTCATCACTCATCACCGAGGAGGCGGAATCCTGCACTCTAATTATAGGTAAGGCTTCGGCGGCTGGGGTGATTTCAGGAGGAACAATCGGATTTCCCCGGGATCTTACCCCGGCAACAAAGAAGATCATACACTAGCCCGAATTTCCCTCGCTGGCGCCGATGCGGCCGCGCTGGCGGCCGAGACTCGCCAGGCGGCGCGGTGGGTGATCGGCCTGCCCAGGCCCCGAGAGGAGATCGACGAATCCTGGCGGCGGTACCGGCTCCAGGGGATCGCCGAGTCGCGGGGGGCCGGGGTCATCGCACTATGTTCGCAAGTCCTTAATTATCAGGCTGTTATGACTAATGGTCTTTTTATGCGCCAACGCGTAAGTTGTTGTACCTCAACGACTTGCGAATTCGATGCGATGACCCTGCGGGGGGCCCTGGCTCGGGCCTACGCCGAAGCCGGTCCCGCCATGCAGCGCCTCATGCGTTACGCCGGGCTCGATCCCGAGACGGGTCTCTTGCGCTGGGGCAATCACGACCGCACGCTCCTCCTGCCCTCGACGGTCTACGAGGCCGATGACACGGGCCGCTCATTCCGGCTCCGGCCCAACACCCGCTCGATCTGGCTCCGCAACGTGGGCTTGAACAGCGGCCTCCCCGTCTCCTTCCTCGTGCCCGACGGGCCCGAGCTCGCCGCGGCCATCCAGGGGACCTCGGCGATCCCGGTCGAGACCTCGCGGCAGACGACCAATTCCTGGGGCCTGCGGGGCCCCGAGCCCGATCGCAACGCACCCCTGCGCGGCATCGTCCTGGGCGACCCGTTCATGCAGGGGATGTTGATCGGCGATGAGGAGACACCGGCGGAATGCCTGAGTCGTTATCTCCAGACCCAGCTCCAGACCAGGGTCTCCGTCCTCAATACGGGTCATCTGGGTTATTCGCCGGAGCAATACTACTCTTCGCTGCGCGCGTTTGCCGACCGCTTCCAGCCCCACTTCGTCGTCGTGAGCCTTTATGCCAACGGCTTCAGCGGCGACAACTCGGATGTGCCGATGCGCGCGCGCGGCGACTGGGAGGAGGGGAAATACTGGCTGGACCAGATCACGCAATCGTGCCGGTCGCGAGCCTGCCCGTACCTCGACGTGCCGGCTCCCTTCGAAGGGCATTTGTTCGGTCAACGCAAGAGCGGCTACTATCCGGGGACTATCTCCAACGTCCTGGACGTCAACGGCGCGATGTTCCTCGATCCGTGCGACGATTTCATCGACGCCCACCTCGAGCGAGTCATCGAGGGAGAGCGGAAAGGCCGACGCCCGACCGGATGCCCCCTCTTCAACGATCAGCTCGGTGACGGCCATTTCTCGGCGCTGGGCTCGCGAGTCTGGGCGGCGTCGGTGGGCCATCGCCTCGTCCTTCTCCTGCAGCGGGATCAAGTGGCGCGGCAGCAGTCTCCCTGACGTCACCGAGCAGGCCCGCCGTTCGGAACCAACACCATGATCCCGTCCCACGGCCGGGAAAGAAGCAGAAGCATCACGGATGGTTTCTCCCACGAAGGAGTTCGATCGCTGATCTTCCCGTAGGGTCGTGCCTTGATCCGATCTGCTCCATTGATGAGGGACTGCCTCGCGCCGCGCGCCCGGCGGGGTCAGCCCGGTGCGAGGAAGGACCGCGCCATGAGTCGCCCCACAGCTTCGTTGTTCCGCAGCCGCCGCACAACCCATCGCCACTCCGGCCGCCGCGACCGCCGCCACCGCATCGACCTGCTCGAGCCGCTCGAGCGCCGCATCGTCCTCAACAACGGCGCCGTCACCCTCATCAACGTCGCCACGGCCTCCGACGGACCCGGCTCCGCGCCGAACGATGGCCCCATCGCCGTGGCCTACGACCAGCCCCTCGGCGCTCTCATCCTGCTCAACGTTTCCACCGACTCCAAGCCCGTCTTCTTTGAGGTCACCCCCGCCGGAACCGTCTCCCCGTTCTCCAGTCTCACTGGCTGGCGCCTCGATGCCGACTTCGACATTGCCCGCCCCGGCCAACCCGGCGGCTGGACCGCCGGCGACCTCTACAGCCCCACCCCCACCGCCGGCCAGATCGCCAAGATCAGCAACAACGGCGCCACGGCCAACACCGACTGGGTCACACTCCCCGGCGAGACCGCCGGGCTCAGCGCCGTCTTCTTCGACCGCACCGGCCTCTTCGGCGGCGACCTGATCGCCGTGGCCCGCTCGGGCAACGTCTGGCGGATCAACGCCACCGGCCTGAACCCCACCAAGATCGCCACCATCACCGGCTCCGCCGAGCTGGAGAGCGGCACGGTCGTCCCCAACAACCCCGGCCAGTACGGCCCGCTGGCCGGCACCATCGTGGTCGCCGACGAGGGGCAAGCGGCGCTCGACGCCATCACCCCCGCGGGGACGGTGACCCTCGTGAACCTCGGCATCAGCCACCTCGAGCGCGTTCAGGTCGTCGACCCGACCGAGAATTTCTTCGGGATCGATCAGGACAACAGCGTGATCCTGGGTGCCGCCGCGGCGGATCTGACCTGGATGGGCGGCGACCTGCTGGTCAACAGCGAAGGCACGGCCAGCCCGGCCCTGACGCGGGTGTCCTACACCGGAGCGGCGCTGCAGACCCAGGCCCTGACCCTGGGACCGGGCTCGGCGACGCTGAGCCGCTGGGAGAAGTTCACCTTCGCGCCGATCGGCGTGGGCCCGCTCGTCCCACCGGCGGCCGGGATGGGCTCGCTCGCGGGCTCGGTGTATGATGATCTGAACAACGATGGCCGCCAGCAACCCGGCGAGCCGGGAATCGACGGCGTCACCGTCACGCTCACCGGCACCACCACCCAGGGCAATGCGGTGACCCTGAGCACCACCACTGGGGCCAGCGGCTCCTACGACTTCGGCCACCTCTGGCCGGGGACGTACTCGATCCTGAAATCGACGCCGGCCGGCTCGATCGAGGGGAAGGATACCCACGGAACGCTGGGCGGGACCGCGGGGATCGGCCGCATCGACGGGATCACCATGACCCCCGGCGCCGTCGGTACGGGCTACCTCTTCGGCCTGGACCGGCCGCCCCACTTCACGACGACTCCGGTGACCCAGGCCTCGTCCCCCAGCCAGCAGCTCCCACGCCCCTACGTCTACAACGCCGGTGCCACCGACCCCGACGGCGATCCGCTCACCTTCACCTTGCTCTAGGAGTTTGTCTGAGAATTTGCCTGGGATTCGGCATAGCCCCTGGGTTTCTGTGGGGCTTTGGCCTGTCGGCCTCGGCCCCGCCCTCGGCGCGCACTGTCCCCCT
>JAJPJC010000338.1 GCA_021324445.1 Isosphaeraceae bacterium | reverse complement strand
TGGAGCGGCTGCGGCGGCGCTTGCCCTTACATGGCCCGCCGCGCTTCGTCCTGGCCATCTCCGACCGCCAGGACGAAGCGCGGCGGGCCATGTAAGGGCAAGAGCCGCAGCAGCCGCTCCAGGCTCGATCGCTTCCAGAAGCCGACGACTTCGAGGAGGACCTCGGTGCCGGTCGGCTTGTGGACCAGCCGGTAGTCGGGGACCCAGACTCCCTCGCGTCCCAGTTCGATGACGTCGGTGCTCTCGCTGATCTCCCAGGCCGGGGCGACCTGTCGGAACCGCTCGACGAACGCGGCCAGCTCGGCCGGCGTGTAGGTGCCGGTATCGGCCTGGTGCGAGACCAGGCCGTCGCCGGCTTCGAGGTGAAAGCTGCGGGGCTCGCGCCGCGGACCCCAGCGCAGCTCGGCGTCGAGGCGGAAGTCCGCGCAGTGCAGGAGGGCCGGCAGGAACCACGCGACCTGCAAGCCGTACTTGGTCGTCGCGCTGAAGAGGCTCAAGGGGCCGTCGATGTGGAAGACGTAGCCGTCGCGCATGCTCCCCTCGACGCGGTAGAGCAGCCGGTGGAACTTCAGCCGGCGGAAGAGCTGGCGATAGCGCGCGGGCCGCTCGTGGCGGACCTCGGCCCGGACCAGGACCGAGCGGAGCAACACCGCCTGCGCCAGCGCGACGTTGTAGCGGTCGATCAGCCGCTGGGCCGTGATGTCCTCGAAGTTCAGCAGCCGGTTCTCGTCGCGCAGGTCGGCGAAGAGGGAATTCAACACGGCGCCGGGCTCGAGCTGCAACTCCGCGGCGACGCCCCTCAAGACCTCGTCGCGGTGGAACCGCGGTCGCTGACCGGGCACCGATGCGCCGGTGAGGAGCCGGCGGCGATACTCGGCCGCCGCCGTGAACACCTTGGCCCGGACCTCCTCCGGCGGGATGTCGGCCACCACCTCGAACTCGGCGCGGTCCTCCAGCACCTTGGCCAGTCCGCGGTGCACCTGGGTCGCCTTGCCGCCGCCGCCGAAGAGCGCATCCACTTCGCTCTCGATCTCGCCCCGCGTCATCCCCTTGCCTTCGCGATAGAGCAACAGCAGGCTCTCGGCCGCCTCGAGCCAGTGCGCGGCGTCCCGGTCGATGTACAGCGGAATCACCCGCTGCTTCGCGACTCGCACCCGGACCAGGTCACCCGTGAGCATCGATCCCTACCTATCCCCCCCGTATGCACTGTGCTGGCGCCGGCGGCTGGAGGTAAATTCCTCGACGGTGCCGCGGGTGATGACTTCGTACAGGACGGCCTCCTTATCGCCCGCCTTGCGGAGGACGCGCCCCAGGCGCTGGACGTGCTCGCGGACCGAGCCCGAGCCGGAGAGCACAACGGCGACGTTCGCCTCGGGGACGTTCACTCCCTCGTTGAGCACGCGCGAGGTGGCGACGATCGGGTAGGTACCCGCGTTGAACCGCAGCAGGATCTCGCGCCGCTCCTTGGTCTTGGTCTGGTGGGTGATCACCGGGACCAGGAACTGCCGGGCGATGGTGTAGACCGTCGCGTTGTCGTGGGTGAAGATCAGAACACGATCACCGTTGTGCCGTTCGAGCAGGCGGCCCAGGAGGTTGAGCTTGGCGGGTGCGGCCAGGGCCAGCTCGCGCTGCTCGCGATAGGCGCGGAACGCCTCGCGGCCCTCAGGCGAGCGATGCGCCTGGATGATGAACCGGCTCCAGCCGTCCGGCTGGCGCATGTCGATGCCGGCATCGCGCACGAAGCCGCGGTAGACCTCGCGCGCCCGCTCGTAGCGCGAGCGCTCGTCGTCGCTGAGGTTGACGTACAAGGTCATGACGCGGTAATCCGCCAGGTACTGGCCGCGGAGCTGCGTGATCTCGCGACGGTAGACGATGGGGCCGATCAACTGGTCCAGGTGCAGGTGCGCGTTGTCGGCGCGCTCCGGAGTCGCGGTCAGACCCAGGCGGAACGGGGCGATCGCGCCGATGGCCGCCAGCCCATAGGTCGGGCCGGGGAGGTGATGGCACTCGTCGAAGACGATGAAGCCGAACCGGTTGCCCAGGCGGTCCATGTTCTGATAGGCCGAGTCGTAGGTCGTCACGGTCAACGGCCGGACGTCGTAGTAGCCGCCGCCCAGCAGGCCGACCTCGACGCCGAAGCTGAGCGTCAGCTCGTCGTACCACTGGTTCATCAGGTCGATGGTGGGGGTGATGACCAGGGTGGGCCGGCCGGCGGCCTCGATAGCCATGTTGGCCAGGTGAGTCTTGCCCGTCCCGGTCGGCAACACGACCACGCCCCGGCCGCCACGACCGTCGGCCCACCAGGCCTTCAGGCCCTCGACCTGGTGCGGGAACGCCTCCTTGGCGACCTGGAGCCGCCAGGGCGACGGCTCGTAGCTCCGCGCGGCGTCCAGGTAGTCCCGCTTCTGCTTCCGCAGGGTCTCGACGATCGTCCGGTACCAGATCGCCTGGGCGCGGAACTGCCGGGTGCGGAAATCGTACTTCACACCCGGCAGGCCGTGGTCGTCGTCCTCGCGCAGACCCTCGACGATGAGCGTGCCCTCATCGAAGACCAGCCGCAAGGGCTGGCCGTGACCTTGGCCGTTGGGCGACTCGCGGACCGGACTCATCGGCTCGGCCCTCCCGGGTCGGAGGGTTTGGATCTCGGGGACGCAACGGGCTTCGACTTCCGCACCTTCAACCACTCGAACAGCTCGGCGACCGGCAGGCGATAGCCCGGCAGCACGGGGTCGCCCTCGAGGACTGCGTCAGCGGGCAGCCGCTGGGACCGGCGGCCGGGCCGATAGACGTGCACGGTTTTTCGAATCGGGTCGATCAAGCAGCCCAAAGGGCAACCATGCGCCCGGGAAAAGGCCAGTCTTTCACGACACTTCGGAACCGACTGGTCCGGCGAAACGATCTCAACGTGGATATCCGGTGGTCGAAGTGTGGGATCCAGAACCTCACCAGGTTCGTCGGTCTCGATATGCTCGTCGAGCAGGAAGACGACATCGGGGATCATCGATCGACCGGCGAACGTGCAGCGCAGCTCCGGGAATGTCTCGCCCAGTTGACGAGGCTCGGCGTAGGCGTCGATGTGCGTCATCAGCCGTTTCTCAAGCCGGCCGTGTTTCTTCTGCGGAGACACCTTGGCCTCGATCCTTCCGTCGAGATACTCCAGGTACGGATGCTCGTCGATCTCCGGCAAGCGGAGGAATTCCTCCAGCGTCATCGTCTTGGCGACTCGAACTGGACGAGCCATCGTTGACCCCCCTACCCTCGCGAACCGACCGATCCGGCCTGGGCCGGCGACCGGGATACCCGGGCGATCCACGAGAACCGGGCAGGAATCCGTTGTACCCGATCTCCGGTGGGCGGACCATGCCGAACGCCATTCGTCTAGTGTACTCCAGTCTACACGAGAAGTTGAGGTCAAACGGTCTTTCGACCCCCGCGCCCGTGGGTCGGCCGCCCCGGCTGGACCGGGCCGCACAGCCCAGGCGGAGTACGAACGGCACCATCCCGAGGTGCTCGTCGGCTCCTCCTGGGGCGGTGCCGTGGCGATGAATCTCAATTCGGGGTCGACGCCGTGGGGACTCGCGTGCCCGGCATGGAGGTGGTGGGACCGGGCCAGGACCCGTCAAGCCGGAGACGATCACATCCTGCACGCCGAGGCCGATGACATGATCCCCATGGCGGAGAGCCGGCTCCTGGTGCGAGAGAGACAGCGGCCTGCCCGAGTCGGCCCTCATCGTCCTGGGCATCGATCACCGGCTCGCCGACCCTGACCCGCCGCGGACGATGCTCACCGCGTGCCAGCGCACGGCATCGCAACGCAGGTAGAGACCCGCACAGGGAGCGACACACACAGGGCTGGGGAATCCCTCTCGGTCCATCGGTCCTCACGCCTGATGAGCGTGGTAGAGGAGACGTCGTACGTCCCGCAGGGCCGCCTCGACCGGTTCCATACCCCCGGCGAGCATCAACTTGAAAATCAGGCGGTCAATGTCGCCCTCGATCTCAGCAAGAACCTTCTCTCCAGCGCCGGTCCGGGACTTTCGCTCAGGGGCGGGCGCGGCGTTCCCGTCGCTCGCCCTGGTTTTGGCCCTGCGGCGACGCTTCTTGGGCTTGGATTTCGCAACCTGGACGGAACCAGAAGCCTCGATGCCGCTCGTGGGTGGGAAGCCGCCAGGTTTCTTGCCCGTCAGACCGAGCTGAGCGCGGAGATTGCTCACGAGCGATGAGCTGATCGGTCCCTCATGTCCCGCGGCGAGCCATGCCTCCTCGACAACCTTCCGGTTCGCCGCGGGGTTCTTCCGGATGAAGTCGCGGACGAAGGCGGTCTTGCTCTGGCCCTGTGCATTCGCAGTTGCCATGGCTCTTCCCCATAATCTGTGAAGTCTCTCCAAATGACTTCAGTATAACACAAACCTGAAGACGGCCGTCCCGCCGTCCCCGGGCCATTTCCTTCTCCGTTTTTGTTTGAATCCTCGTAGGGGACCCTCGCAGACTGATAGTCTGGGATCTCTGAATCTTTTCGGGTCGTCGGGGAAAAACGCGTATCCGGACCGGGCTCTGCGCGCAGTACCTGGAGCCGAAGCACATCTTCAGTCGCGGTCAACCTCGGAAGTCCCGGTCGGAGAGGGGTCGCTATGCGGACGTTGCTGCGAGGCCGGTTCAGCGGTGGGCTCATCCACCAGTTCGAGCGGCTGTTCCAACAGGGCACGGTGAGTGGGTTGACCGAAGGCGAGTTGCTGGAACGCTTTGTGCGCGGTCAAGATGAAGCGGCCTTCGAGGCTCTGATCGCGCGGCACGGGCCGATGGTCCTGGGCGTCTGCCGGCAGTTGCTCCGCGATCCCAATGACGTGGATGACGCCTTCCAGGCGACCTTCCTCGTCCTGGTCCGCAAGGCCGGCACGCTCCGCCGGTGCGACCTGCTGGGCAACTGGCTGTACGGGGTCGCCTACCGGGTGGCGACCCGGGCCCGGGTCCTGGCGGCACGCCGGCTGGCCAGGGCCCCCTATGGGCACGAGGCGGTCGATCGCCTGGAGAAGGACTGCCGGCGGCCAGTCAGCCAGGAGGAAGCGGCCCGCCCGGATCGCGAACCGCGGCCATGGTTGCATGAGGAGGTCGGGCGGCTGCCGGAGAAGTATCGAGTCCCGGTCCTGCTCTGCTACTTCGAGGGCCGGACGCACGAAGAGGCCGCCCGACATCTCGGCTGCCCCCTCGGCACGGTCAAGGGCCGATTGGCCCGCGCCCGCGACCTGCTGCGGCGACGCTTGACACGCCGCGGCCTGACCCTCTCGCCCCCTGCCCTGGCCGCTCACCTCGCCCTGCCCGACGCCAGGGCGGTCGTCCCCGCGTCGCTGGCCGACGCGACGCTCGAAGCCGCGCGGGCGGTCGCCCACACGGCCGGTGTTTCGATCACGACCGCGGCGGCCGTCTCGTTGCCGGTTGCCGCCTTGACCCAAGGAGTCTTGCGAGCCATGACCATGACCCAGGTAAAAGCCCTCGCCCTACCTCTGCTCGTCCTTGGTGCCGTCACCACCAGCGTGGTGATCGGTGCCACTCAGAGCACCCCCTCCGAGACCGAGATCAGCACGCCCGCTCAGACCGCAACCGCCTCCACTCCGCCCAAAGCGGGGCCGGCGGCTCAGCCCGCCTCCCCGAAGACCAAGGCCACAAAGGCCAAGGGGTCCGCTTCCTCGAGCCCGGGAAAGAAGGCCCAGAGCCCCGCCGACCAGGGTGCCGCCGGAGGCGCGGGAGGATTCGGTGGTGGGATGGGTGGCATGATGGGTCGGATGATGGGTGGCGGGGGAATGGGTATGATGGGTGGCGCCATGATGGAGGAAGGCGGGGTCCGGGAGGCCATCGAATTCCGGAACCGCCTCGCGATCGCTCAAATGGCGGCGGCGCTCACCGCGATCGACAAGAATCCCCCCAACCAGGCGATCCTGAAGAGGCTGGAGGAACCGGTCGCGATGTCCTTCGCCAAGGAGACCCCGCTCGATGATGTGCTGAAGTACATCAAGCAGGCGACCACGCCCAACACGCCCAAGACGGGTTCGAGCCTCCCGATCTACGTGGATCCCGTGGGTCTCAAAGACGCGGGGGTGACCCTGAACTCGCCGGTGAACATCGACCTCGAGGGGATCCCGCTCAAGACCTCACTCCGGCTGATCTTGAAGCAACTGGGGCTGGCCTACTGCGTTCGCGACGGCGTGCTCATCATCAGCTCCGTCGCGGGCATCCGTGAGGAACTCGCCGAGGCCGCTCGCGAGTTGCTCGGGAGTGGAAAGGAGGAGATCGATTCCCCCGCCGTCCGGCAACTGAGGCAGATGAGCCTCCTCGGCGGAGGAGGGATGGGAGGAATGGGGGACGGCGGAGGCATGATGGGCGGGCAAGGAATGATGGGCAGCGGGATGCGCTGAGCGGCCCGCCACGGTCACTCGGTCATGGTCAGCCCCTCGGCCGCGGTCTTGGAGTCGACGCCCCGGGACATGGGCAGGTCGATGAGGAAGGTCGCTCCTTGACCGGGCTGGGATTGCACACTGATCTTGCCACCGTGCTCGCGGATGATCTTCTGGGAGACGGGCAAACCGAGCCCGGTGCCGCTGGAGCCCTTGGTCGAGGCGAAGATCTGGAAGATCGAGGGGATGTCGGCCTCGTCGATCCCGGGCCCGTTGTCGCTGATGGCGATCCGGGCCAGGGACCTGAGCTCGTCCCAGGTGGTGGTGAGGGTGACCTTCGCGTCGGGCGCCCCCTCGCAGGCGTCGATGGCGTTGGTCACGATGTTCAGCACGGCACGGTGGATGCCCTCGGGATCGATCAACACCCGGCTCAGGTTCTCGCCCGGGTGGAACTCCAGGCCGACGCCCAGCTCCTCGCCGCGGGGCTGCATCAGCTCGACCACCTCGCCGACGGTCTCGTTCAGGTCGGCCGTCTCCAGCGCCGGCTCGCGATCCTTGGAGAAGGAGAGCATGTCCATGACCAGGTTGTAAATCCGCGTCTGGTTCTTCTCGACGATCGTCCAGCCGCGGCGGACGATCGCTTCATCCTTCTCGTTGAGCCCCAGGTCGATCAGGTAGCTGCCGCTGCGGATGCCCTGGAGGATGTTCTTGATGTGGTGGGAGAGCGTGGCGATGGTCTGGCCGACGGCGGCCAGCCGCTCGGCCTGGATCTTGTCGTTGTAGAACTGGGTGTTCTCGATGGCCAGGCCGGCTTGATGGCCGATGGCGACCATCAGCATGAGCTGGTCCTGGGTGAAGTGGTTGCGCGGGGCGCCCTTGGCCGGTGCGTTGACCATCACGCCGTAGGCGGGCCCGGCCTGGATGTCGGCATAGAGCACGCCCAGGGTGGTGTGCCGCCCCTGGATCGGCACGCAGATCGCCTCGCGGATCTGGTAGTCGACGATCGACTGGGCCGGACTGAACCGCTTGTCCCCGGCGGCGTCGGTGGTGATGACCCCCTCGCCCTGGTCCAACACGTAGTCGACGATGGTCCGCGAGATCGTCATCCGCTCGTCGGGCCGGGCCGCTTCACGCCACCGCACCGCCTTGGGGACGAGCTGACCCGAGTCGTCCTTCAGCAGGATGGCGCCGCGGTCGGCGGCGATCGACTCGAAGACCAGATCGAGGATCTGGGGCGAGAGCGCGTCGATGTCCAGGATATTGCTGATGGCCTGGGTGGCGCGGTACATGACCGACAAGGGCATCAGCCGCTCGCGCAGCCAGCCGGCGGCCACGTCCGGGGCCTGCAAGACCCGCGAGCCTTCGCCGGAGGGGATACTGCGGAGGATGGCTGAGCGGTCGTCCGGGCTGCGCGCCAGCAGGTCGACCCGGGCCGTCAAGTCGCGCTGGATCACCGGGTCGCCCTGGAAGACCAGGACCGTCTCCCCGACCTGGACGCGATCCCCGGAGCGGAGCACCGTCCGATCGATCCGTTGATCGTTCACAAAGGTCCCGTTCGACGAACCCAGATCGACGAGCCGATACCCCTTCGGGTCGAGCCGCAGCTCGGCGTGGCGGCGGGAGACCTCGTTATCGTGGAGCTGGACCGCGTTCGAGTTGTCCCTGCCCAGGGCCACGGGACCGGAGCGGAACTCGAAGCGCTTCCCTTGGTCGGCCCCTTGGATGACGAGCAAGGAGGCCACGAGGTGAACTCTCCTCGGATCCGGTGCGACATCGCGCGCAGAAGATGCGCAACCTGATTCCAGGCTAACGCTCCCACCGCTGAGCGTCAACCCGAAGGGGTCGGTCGCCTCCGGGGAGCGAGAACCAGAAGTCTGATCAGAAGTGAACGGCCCCCGAAAAACTCACTGAGAGTTCCCCAGGGGCTGACGCCCCTGGCTCCGTTCTTCCGCCCCCCTTCGGGGGCTTCCGGAACAGACTCTGAGCTTGACTTTTGCCCTTTTACAGTTGTCTCCAAGATGTCTTCCCCAATCAGTCTCCGCAAACCCAATTAGCACAAGGAATTACGGAATTCAG
>JAJPJC010000008.1 GCA_021324445.1 Isosphaeraceae bacterium | reverse complement strand
CTGCGCACCACACTGTCCTGGGCGATCGAGCAAGCTACCAAGTGGGAGCGTCCTCATGAGGAAATCCTGGCTCATCTGGGATTAACCTGAATTTGCAAAACTCCAGACTGATGCTGGATGCGAGGGCGGCGCTGGAACGATGTGCTCAACGCCTTTCGGCATCACAGACAAGATCACGCACGGGCTTATGCCTGGGATGTTGCGGGCATTGCGTGCTCAACGCCTTTCGGCATCACAGACAAGATCACAACGCGGAGGCCGTCGGATAGCTCCGGATCCGTCACGTGCTCAACGCCTTTCGGCATCACAGACAAGATCACTCTCGCGCTGCTTGGGGGTCAGCCGCTTGCCCATGTGCTCAACGCCTTTCGGCATCACAGACAAGATCACGAACGTGAACTTCAGCGAGATCGTCACCTCCGGCATGTGCTCAACGCCTTTCGGCATCACAGACAAGATCACTGGTCGAGCGAGAGCCGGCCCAGGCCCTCGAGAGTGTGCTCAACGCCTTTCGGCATCACAGACAAGATCACGCCCGCAAGCCGCCGGCGGAGAAGCCTGATCGCCTGCAGTGCTCAACGCCTTTCGGCATCACAGACAAGATCACGGCCAGGCAACGCGGGCAAGGCCCGGGACTGGCCTATGTGCTCAACGCCTTTCGGCATCACAGACAAGATCACGCCGCCGGAGGACCTCCACCACCTTCCTGCGGCTAGTGCTCAACGCCTTTCGGCATCACAGACAAGATCACAGGTGGGCGCCTGGGGCCGCCCCCAGGCGATGGAGTGCTCAACGCCTTTCGGCATCACAGACAAGATCACGCGGCGGCAAATGTCCGGCCATCCTTCGGCCGCAGCGTGCTCAACGCCTTTCGGCATCACAGACAAGATCACTCCGGGCGGCCTTCAGCAATACCGGCCCCCAGATCATGTGCTCAACGCCTTTCGGCATCACAGACAAGATCACTTCTCCCTGGGCTTCGAGGCCCAGGTCGGCCAGTAGTGCTCAACGCCTTTCGGCATCACAGACAAGATCACTCGGCGGCGGCAAATATGCCGCGGTGCTCCGGTTGTGCTCAACGCCTTTCGGCATCACAGACAAGATCACGTGGGCGTCGAAGTTGCCCGTAAGGTCAGGCTCGTGTGCTCAACGCCTTTCGGCATCACAGACAAGATCACCTTAACTGGTCCCTCGTCAGCAACGCCAGCTTTCGAGTGCTCAACGCCTTTCGGCATCACAGACAAGATCACGGTATGTTCATCAAGGCGGCCACGATGTTGTGGATGTGCTCAACGCCTTTCGGCATCACAGACAAGATCACCCGGCGGATCAGATCGAGGCCAAATGAGCGTTCACGTGCTCAACGCCTTTCGGCATCACAGACAAGATCACCAGGCGGTGTGATCTGATGGAGTGGCTGCTGCACATGTGCTCAACGCCTTTCGGCATCACAGACAAGATCACACATTCGCCGACATCACGGTCCCCTGGGAGCAACTCGTGCTCAACGCCTTTCGGCATCACAGACAAGATCACTGGGAGATCACCGGGGATCCGGCCGCGCCGAGATCGTGCTCAACGCCTTTCGGCATCACAGACAAGATCACCGTTGGGGAAATCGGGCCAGGGCGGCATCGGGCCGAAGTGCTCAACGCCTTTCGGCATCACAGACAAGATCACGTGGAAGGCCATCCTCGTGACGATGCGGGACTTCAGTGCTCAACGCCTTTCGGCATCACAGACAAGATCACGATCGGCCAGCAGTTACCGGCCGCCGCCATCCCGGAGTGCTCAACGCCTTTCGGCATCACAGACAAGATCACGTCCCAGGCCGTGCCGGGCCCGGAGGCCGTTGAGCGTGCTCAACGCCTTTCGGCATCACAGACAAGATCACGCCCCCCGGCGTCGCCAGCACGTAGTGATGGGGCTTGCGTGCTCAACGCCTTTCGGCATCACAGACAAGATCACTCGGGCGACGCCTACACCCTGACCAACCCCTCCGTGTGCTCAACGCCTTTCGGCATCACAGACAAGATCACCTTCATGGATCTGTTCACGTCGAGACCGCGCACATCACGTGCTCAACGCCTTTCGGCATCACAGACAAGATCACGTGACCCACGGGCGCATCCGGGTGCCGTCTTGATCCGTGCTCAACGCCTTTCGGCATCACAGACAAGATCACCGAAAGCTGGCGTAGCTGACGAGGGACCAGTTAAGGTGCTCAACGCCTTTCGGCATCACAGACAAGATCACATCTACCCCAAGGTCAATCTCAAGCAGCTGGCGTTTCTGGGTGCTCAACGCCTTTCGGCATCACAGACAAGATCACCACCGCGTGCGGGCCTTGATTTCCATCCAGTCGTGCCTGTGCTCAACGCCTTTCGGCATCACAGACAAGATCACAAGCAGGAACTGGAGGAAATCACCGACGACCACGCGTGCTCAACGCCTTTCGGCATCACAGACAAGATCACGATCCCATCCTCGTTGCTGCCGACCCGCGTCCGGCTGGTGCTCAACGCCTTTCGGCATCACAGACAAGATCACACGTGCCGGGCAACCACGATCGGCTGTCGTCGTGGGTGCTCAACGCCTTTCGGCATCACAGACAAGATCACGTGCACGGCGATGGCGTAGGCTGCTCCCAGATCCACGTGCTCAACGCCTTTCGGCATCACAGACAAGATCACGAGAGCAATTTCGATCGCGCCATCAACGTCATCAAGGCGTGCTCAACGCCTTTCGGCATCACAGACAAGATCACTGTCTCGCGTCCCGGGCCGGCCTTCGGGCCGGGCCGTGCTCAACGCCTTTCGGCATCACAGACAAGATCACGCGGTCACACACATCGCAGCGGGCACAAATCAGGGTGTGCTCAACGCCTTTCGGCATCACAGACAAGATCACTGGGGATTCGCGGCGGAAGTCCTGCCCAGCAGTTCCAGTGCTCAACGCCTTTCGGCATCACAGACAAGATCACCGATCACGACCAGTATCAAGGGGCGGCGTTTCAGTAGTGCTCAACGCCTTTCGGCATCACAGACAAGATCACGGCGGTGCGGCCGGCCATGAACCGGGTCCAGGCCGGGTGCTCAACGCCTTTCGGCATCACAGACAAGATCACGTTCCAGCCTGGGACTCGCCAACCTGTCCCAGGCCAAGCTGTGCTCAACGCCTTTCGGCATCACAGACAAGATCACTCCGTTCCCTACCGGAGCTGATCCATGCCACAAGACGAGTGCTCAACGCCTTTCGGCATCACAGACAAGATCACTCGATCGGGTTCGCGATCGGGTTCGGACCCGGACTGTGCTCAACGCCTTTCGGCATCACAGACAAGATCACCCGGATTTGTATCGAGGAGAAACCAACCGTGGAAAAGGTGCTCAACGCCTTTCGGCATCACAGACAAGATCACACCAGAGCCGACGGACCTCCGGGCGGCGCCGGAGGAGTGCTCAACGCCTTTCGGCATCACAGACAAGATCACCCGCCCAGTCCCATCCCATTGCCATTCCACGCCTTGCGAGTCGGCTTTTCAAGAGCGCTGTCGCCAGGTCGCGAAAAGAGATGAGATTCGGGCTGTGGGGCGGTGGCGACGAGTCGCAACTGGCCAGAAGCTCTGAAGTTACAGAGAGTCATGGATCCTCCGAATTGCCAACGAGCGTTATCTCGAAGGAAGAACACGGGTTAGTGCGTCCCAACCGGTGTGAGATCGCCCGCGTCCGCAGGTGCTTGAATCTCGCGCTCAACGCATTTCGGCATCAGAGACAGAAACCCCAGGCACGCTGACCGGCCGATCCCAACTCCTTGGTGCTCAACGCCTTTCGGCATCATCGACACGGTCGCTCAGACCACCCGGAAGGATTGGGGAGCGTCCGGCCAGTTGGGGTCGTTCGCCGCCGAGTGCGTGGTCTCCATCCCCTCCACGCACCGTGAGCATAAGGGGATGATCAGGACCGAGTCCTCGGGAGCCAACACCTCGGTCAGCTCCCAGCGCAGGCGCTGCATCCCCGCCGGGTTGAGCCAGCAGCGGAACACGGAGCATTGCATCCGCTGGCCGGTCCCTTCCAGGATCTTGGCCGCACGGCGGAGCCGGACCGGATCCCGGACGTCATAACAGACCAGCCACCAGTTCGAATCACTCACCGTTCCGATCTCCTTTCCCCGCCCCGGCGTCGGCCCCCTCGGTTCCGCGGCGTGTGAGTTCAGCGGGTCCGATCCCCTGGCGGGCGCGTCGGGCTGGGAGGATCGGCCGTCCTGGTCCGGCGGCGTCGCCGTTCAGCGGAGCCTCATCCGGGCAAACAGCCCCGGCTCGCCGGTCCATTCCTTCTCCAGCAACCGGGCCTCCAGCTCGATCGTCCGCGAGTACGACAGCGAATAGCCCACGACCGGATGCTTCCAGGTCTCGTCCAGCCGGGATTCGAACAGGCCGATCGCCTTGGCGCGGCCGGCGTCCGAAAGCCAGACCTTGGCCTTGGTCGCGACGAAGTCGGCCTCCGGGTCCCACTGGTTCCGGTTCAGCGAGCCGATCAGGACCATGTCCCAGAGCGGCACGCGGAAGAGTTCCAGGAGATCGAGGACCAGCGGGTGCGCCGCGCTCCGCGGTGTGTGAAAAAATCCCAGCGACGGCTCCAAACCAGCCGCCAGGATCGCCCGCGCCACGGCGGTCTGAAGCAGCGCGTAGCCGAAGCCGAGGATCGCGTTGAACCGGTCCACCGGCGGGCGCCGGTTGCGTGTGGTGTAATGGAGCGACTCGGGGACCGTCGGGTTGATCAGCTTCGCCAGGCCACGGAAGTAGCCAACGGCAGCCGAACCCTCCAGGCCGCGGAGCGAGTCGCGGTCGGGTGCCGACTCGATCGAGGCCAGGGCCGAACGCATCAGAATGAGATCAGGGAGCATCGCCTCCCGCGCCGCATCGTCACCGCGCGAGGCGCGGAGCAGGTAGCGATGCTGGCCCTCGATCTTGGCGCGGACCAGGGCCTTGGCCAGGCGGAGGCACGTCGCCTCGTCGGCCAGGGCGCGATACTGCCGCAGCCGGCGCTGGACCTGGCCGGCGCTCGTCCCGGCGCTGGTGAGATAGCGGCCGGACGTCGTGAGCCAGTGCACGGCGACGTCATGGTCGTGACAGAGATGCAACGCCTGGGTCGTGATCTGCGAGTACCCATGGAGCAGCACGGCGTCCAGCTCGCGGACCGGGTTGCGATCCTCGGGCGTGCCGTCGGTGTAGCGGACGACGAGCTCTTGCCCGCTCCGGCCGACCGTGGCCCCGGGTTTCAACACGTGGAGGCTGGTGCCGTCGCGGTCGGGCGGGAAGAGCCGGAGCGGCTCATGGTCGGCGTCCTCGGCCTGGCGGACTTCCTCGGGGAGGCAGACCGGGGCGAGCGAGCACCGGGCGCAGAGCCGTTCGTTGGCGGCGATGGGAGGCCGTTCGGTCGACTCGCGCAGCCGCCGCGCGGTGGCGATCGCCGCGGCCAGCTCGGCCCGCGCCGCGTCGTCGAACGGAACCCGGACCGTGACGTTATCGGCGTGATACCGGATGCGGCCCTCGACGACGGCCTGGCTGGTCCCCGACGCGATCAATGCGGCGTAGGCGAGCACTTGGAGCCGGTCGGACGGCCAGGCCTCCGGTCCGCTGTCGCCGCGACGGCAGCGGCCCCGCTTGTGCTCATACGGTAAGAGCGACCCATCGCGACGGCGGATCGCGTCGACCTTGCCGAACAGCCCCAGCTCCGGATCGGCCAGCTCGAGCTGAGTCTGTTCCCCCTCCTCGTCGGCCGCGAGCGAGGCGTGCAGCTCCCGACCGGCGTAGACCCGATCGTCGGCCACGCGGATCTCCTCGACTTCTTCGAGGTAGAAGAGGCGATGGCAATACGCCAAGGCATGCAAGGACATCACGCGGAGAGGAGTTTCAACTTCACTGACCGTTGGGCCCATCAGGGACTCCGTTGTGCTCAACGCCTTGCGGCATCACAGAGTAGATCGCTGTTGTTCAATGTGGCTCGATCCGGGGCATGCGGTCGGAGGGCGGAGGAACGGCCGAGTCGACCTCGACGAGATCACCGGTCACATACCGGGTCCCGGCCGAGCCGACGTGATCGACCCAGACGGGGAGCGAGAACCGCCCTTCCTCCGCCAAGAGGTAGGCCCGCAACGGGCGACTGAGCTCGGGCCGAATCGGTCGAATCTCGTCGACCAAGTGGGTGCTCTCCCCAAGCGACAAGCCGCCGAAGCGGTCGATCCGCTCGGGGTGATCGAGAGCGACACCAACCCGCTCTTCGAGGCTCGGCCCCACCACCGACTCCTCGGTCGAATCGAGCCAGATGGCGAGCTGGATGTTGGTGAGCAACTCCTGATAGTCGGGGCGGCTGTTGGTGCCAACCCCAGGCAGAAGGCCGCGCTCCTTGACCCGCCAGAGGGTCCGCAGGACGGCGCTGCGCTGCGGCTGGTTGAAGAGCGCGGGACAAACCCGCGCTCCGACGTGGCGCCGGCGGTCCCGCTCCCCGACGAACGAGAGCAGGAAGCCATAGCAGGTGGCCGGCGGCGGGAGCTCTTCGGTTTCCCAATACTCCCGGGCGAATCCCTTGCGGAAGCAGGCGACAGGGACAGTCACTTCCAAGCCGAGCATCGGGTCATCCCTCCTGGTTCGCAATGCGCCCGCAGGCCAGTTCAGCGGCCCTGCGGACGCCGGACTCCAAGGTAGCGCCGAGTGCCGCGATCTCCTGGGCGATCTTGTTTTGGCTAAAAGCACCTCCGATGATCAACTCCGAGGCGGGGAGATCGCCTGATTTGACGCGCTCCAGCAACGCCGGCGCCTCGATATCCCGACCATGTGACTCGAAAATGTAGAGCAATCTGGGAGCCGGGTCATGTGTGATGCGGAAGATCACGCTCTCCGGGCTGAAGTCATAGAGAAAACGACCGTGGTTGCCGGCGACCTCGCCCAGTGCAGCCAGGCAGCGAAGGGCGATCGCCGCTCGCTTGGCCTCTCGAAGAGCCGAAGGCGTCAAGGCGAAACCATATTGAAACCGCGTCGCGTGGACCTCGGTCCCGTAGGGCACGGGGTTTGTCCCTTGCTTCTGAGCCGATGGCGTGGCGCCAGGGCTGGCGGCATTGAAGGTCACGTCGCCCGCGTAGGGGACCAGCGAGATGGCCCGGGTGATCTCCAGCGGCGAGCGGCGGATTGTCGCGGTCCCCTTGGCGCGCGTCTTCTTCCCCTTGGAAGCCTTTTCCTCGCCCGCCGCCGGGGCAGCGACGTCGGAGCCATCCTCCTTCGCCGCTTCCGCACTCATGAAGCCGAGCAGGTCGTCGTCGATGTACGATTCCCCCTCGGCCCACCTGGTGAAGCCCGGATCATTCCAGTTGTTGGCGGGCTTGGGGCCGGATTCGTCCCAGTAGCGGTTGGTCTCCTCGTGTTCGGCCAGACGGCGGCGCAGGGCGAAGCGGATCGCCTCGGCGCTGACGGTCGAATGGACCCGCCCGTGCCAGAGCAGCTTCTGGAGCGTGGTGATATTGCCGTCGGTCTCGGCCCGGTTGTTGGCGGCGGTGCCGTGATGAGTCACGATGGCGCCGAAGATGTGCAGACTCATGAAGATTCGTCCCCCATTGGAAACCGAGTGAAGAGATCGATCAGATTTTGTCTTGGGTCGACGGGGCCTCATCCCTCTCGCCGTCGTCTTCCTTCCACGGGCTCTTGTAGCTTGCCAGGGCCAGCAGGGCGAGGTCGCGGTTGAGCGCCCAGCGTTGATCGTCGCACAGGATCGGGAGCAAACCCCGCCAGGATTCCATTAGCAGTGGGACCTGGCCAGCTCGCCCCCAGATGTCGGAGAGACCGCTTCGGACGTCATCGGCCGTCTTGGCGTGGGCGAAGGCCAGCCGCCAACGTTCCATCTGGCGCTTGCGGCGGTTCCCGTGCGTCGTTGGGTCTTTGTGTGCCTCCTCCCACATCCTGCCGAAGCACTGAGTCATCGCTTGGTGGATCGCGCGGACCAAGGTTTCCTCACCACGGTCCTCCCAGGGTCGTTCGACCATTTTCTGTAATCCCTCCCTCTCGAAGTTGAGATTCCGAACTCTCTGCTCGTCGGTCTTCCCGTCCGGCCCGACCACCAGGCTTCGAAAGTCCTCGAACCATTTCCGATGATGGGCGACGTTCTTGGCGATCAGGGCGCGGACAATTCCCCCGGCCCAGAATTTTCGTGGTGGGTCTCCTTTCCTCTCGGGCTTAGCCTCGACGATGCGCGGTCGGAGTGCATCGATTCCCAGCACGGCCTCGAACAGGTCGAGTTCCGAACCGAGAGGATCAACTTCGAGCACCGCGGCGCGGGCCTTCTGGTTCGGGTTCCACATCGTGCTGGAGAACAGGACGGCCAGGCACCTGTCGACCTTGGCACTCAGGCCGGATTCGATCGCCCGAAGGCGAACCTGGGCTTGAAGAGCCGCGTCGGCCGGGCTGGCGATCTGGCAGTCCCGCGCCTCCTGTGGGTTGAGAACAGGGCGACAGTCCATGAAGTCGCGGACGTTCCGCACATCGGGCACGATCAAGACCCCCTTGCCACTACGACCAATCGGCAAGGAGAGTGTGCCGACCAAGGCGAAATGCAGGGCGAGCGCATGACCCGGTAGCTGTTCGATGGTCGTCGTGGCGTGCGCCACGTGGCGCTGCACGAAGCCCGGGGCGATCGTGCCCGGAATCGTGACCATCTCGCGGAGCGAACCCTTGGGATTGACCAGATCTTTCCAGGCGCCTCGATGAGTGTAATCGACGAGTTCCTGATACTCAACCGTGATCGATTGGTCGACATCATAGTTCACCACCTTGGGAGTCTTGCTCGCGGCTTTGCGGTTGGGGCCGAATTGGAGGATCGTCAACGACATTCCGCGCTGAAGCTCAGCCTTGATCCACGGCGGGACGTCACCGACACCGTAAGCCCCGGGCAGGTGGATCATGCCGCTTTTCAAGTCGAAGGCCCGCGCATAAAGCCGCGCGAAGAAGGGCTTGGCTCCCTCGGCCCCACCCGGCCAGTGCAGTGTGAGCCGCCTGCCTTCGTCGTCGAGGGACCACTCAGAACCCGGCCAGTCGAGGCGCCTCAGAGTGCAGGCTAGGCCCCCCAGCCCGGCGCGGTGGAGCGGACCCATCCCGCGGCCGAACAGATCGATTGTCAACGTGTCCATCGCGCTCCTCTCGTCGGGTCGTAGTCGACTCGCCCCGGTGGGGGCACCTTGCAGAAAGCGAGTTCATCCCAGTTGTGCCAATCGCGATCCCGGGGCGTCAGCATCGGGATGCGCACTTCCTCAGGTTTCGTGCCGGATCGCACTGCCTCGACGTCCTCGCGCAGAATGATCTCGATGCCAGGTGAGCCCTGCCGGAGCGGCCCCGGGCGCGTCGCGAATCCGCCATCGAGCCAGGCGCAGGCGACCGGTTTCCAGGCCGCTTCGGGTCGACTCGACCAGGACTCGACCAGGTTACGCTGAGACAAGCCACCAGAGCCCAAGCTCTTGAGCCATGCATCGGCTTCTTCCAATTCCTCCGGCTCGTAGGGAGCCGTCGAAACGGAATCAAGCCGGTGGACAATGAAGGGCCAGGGATCATCGTCCTTCGCTCGACGATTCAACCTGCCGAGGCGCTGGATCAGCGCGGGGATCGGAGCAAGTTGAGTAATGAGCAGATCCGCATTTAAATCAAGTGATAATTCTGCGACTTGTGTACAGAATGCGATAGCCGGCCCTGCTTTGCCGAACGCATCGATCACGGCCCGATGGCGTTCGACACGATCGCGATAACGAAATCGGCTGTGATAGATCAAAGGCTTGACTCCGCTGGTCCGGCCGCATTCGTAGAGTCGCATTGTCTCATCGTAGAGTCGCATCGCTTCGTCTACCGTGTTGACGACCCATAGCACTTTCCCGCCCCGGGCAAGCGTTTCCTCGATGCGCTGCTGGGGGTCATCAAAGGCCCGCTTGTAGCGCTTGATGGTCTCATGCTCCTCGGGACCTGGGATGATCCCAAGTGGTTCCTTGATCTCAGCCAGCGCATCCTTGACACGTTGAAGTCGCCCCTTGGGTAGGCTCGCGGTCATCAGCAGGCAGGGGATGCCGCGCATCTCCTTGAGGAAGCGGAGCAGAGCGGCGAAGAGGTCATCGTCATACGAATGGATCTCATCGAACACGACCGCCGCTCCCGCCACGGATGGCCACAGATAGACCCCCCTCCGGTTGTTTTGCAGTAGGCCGAGGACCGTGTCGACGGTGCAGCTCACCAGCGGCGTGGACCAGTGATCGAGCGCCCCGGCCGAGTCGATGGCGGCCCGCCCCGGCTCGCCCTCATCGTCATCACCCAGACCGAGCAACCTCATGTCGACCTCGGCGCGGCCGTGGATCAGGCCCGTGGGCAAGTCTACATCCTTGAGGTAATCGCGATAGCCTTCGCTGGCCGTGCCGGTCGTCGGGTAGCAGAAGAACACACGCAGGTCGCGACCCAGCCGCGCAGCGGCCCGGGCGGCCCAATGATAGGCGGCCAGGGTCTTGCCGCTGCCGCAGCCGGCCCGGACGAACACAACCCGCTCGGTTGCCGTACCCACATCTTCCTGAAACCCGTGGAGTTTCTTCGAGCCCAGCTTGTACTTGACGACTCCGTCGAGATCCTCGACGCTCGGGACGTTCTCGAACGCCTCGCCCATCCAGGCGACCATAGTCTGAGTGCCGTGGCGGCGGATCGAGCCAGCCACGTCGGCGGCGATCAGGCAGGCTTTCAGTCCCGCGAGATAGCGTGCCTCCTCGGGCCGATCTCGCTTGATGGCCCGGAACAGGTTCTCAGCCTCTACATGTGCGTCCTCTAATTCTCGGATGACGCTCACGCGAGCCGGAGTGAACCGGATCGTGGCATCCTCCATCCTCGGGGGCTTCGGGAAGCCGAGCCGCTCGGCTCCCCATTCCAAGGTTGCGCGGAAGTCGTCGTGGCCCAGATAGACCTCCATCGGCTCAGCAACCGCTCGATCGGGTGGAAACTTGCGGTGATGCCCGGCGACCGCCCAGAGCAACAACTCCACGGCCGTCGGATCTCCGATTACCTTATGAAGCCATGAACGCATCTCGGGTCGCCGTGCGATCCAGTACGAGACCGCCTCGTGACGGATCGGTTGGGCCACAAACCCAGGAGTCTCCAGCAAGGGTTGAAAACACGACGTTGACTTACCAGTATCATGAACTATTGTGCACATGAGCAATTCGCGGCGAAATCGTTCCGCCCAGCGGCGCGGATCCAGCCCGAGAGCCAGGAGTTGGGCTCGCCCGGTGAGATCCAGTAGTCTCTCACCGCAGGTGAAGACATCTCTGGTATGCTCGAAAAGGGTGAGCTTGACGCCGTTCTTGTCGGCGCTCTTGGCGAACAGGGTCTTCGGTCTCATGGACGATCCTCTCCGTCTCTGATCGGGACGAAGATGCCACACCCCATGTGGCGGCGGCCACCCAGACCGACGGCAAGGAGGTGGTAAGAATCGGCGTCCGAAAGATGCTGAATGATTAAGCTATAACCAACGACGCGCTTTTCTTTGATCTTCAGGATCCGCCGGCAAGCCTCCCCCTTCCGTGCCCCGCTCTTGATGACGGGCAGGGATGCCTGTCCGGAGATCTCGAGACGATCCAGTTGACGCCTGACCGCGTCGAGGAACGGCTGCGGCTCGGTGAACCCCTTGATCGTGACGAAGCGTGACTTCAAGTTTGCACAGGGTTGAAGGGCATAGATCCGTGGCGTTCCGAGCCCGATCTCGGCCCCTTCGATCTCCAGGAATTGCCCCGCAAGGGGAAGGAGTTGACCGATCGACTCAACGGGAGTACGAATCCTCAGGTGGCGCTCCCCCGCGCCTGGGGTCGTGCCGGACCAGAAGGTGCGACCGCCAATCGAGGAGATCGCAATTCCTTCGGGCAGGTGATTGTCCAGGAGTTTGCTGATCGCTGAGTACAGCGCGTAGGCATGATCCTTGGGCAATTCCCGCCCGAATACAGGGAATGACAATTCAACGTGATGCATGCTCGATCTCCCATCTCGCTTGCCGGAAGATGTTTCGGAGCCTCTTGCTTATCGCCTGCGGCGTCACGCGGCGCTGGCTTGCGATCTCCCTGGTCGTGAGCTTTTTCCGACCTATGCCGAACTTCATCTGAAGCAGTTCCCGATCGTCTGGACTTCTCCGCTCAAGAACCCGTTCCACCACGTGTTTCACCTCGTCCCGCTTTCTGAACGCTTCGATGTCATCGCCTTTCGTGCAGGGCTCATCCAGTCCGTGCGCGCCCTCGTTCAGTGAACGCATCCTCCTGGCCCGACGGAAACATCGACGTCTTTCATTGTTAAAATATTTGTATGCGAATCTTAATATCAAACCATCCACGTCTTGGGCCGATCCGTCGCCCTCCCAGCCATCGGGGAAAACGTCGCGCAACTTCTCCCAGATGTCCCCCCAAGCCTCGCGGGGATCGTAGTGCCCTCGTCGCGCTGGCTTTCGGAAGATGCGCTCTTTCTCGTTCCAAAACCGACTCGAGTTCCAAGGGCAAGAAGCCATCGTGGTGATCCGATGTTGCAAGTAGTAGTGGTAAACTGAAGGCACCTCTATAGAACAATGGCCACGAAACGCCCGCGATCGCAACCAATGGAAAAAAGTTTCGCTCGCCCTGGGTTCGCGGCCTTTATCTATTAGGACAGTGATCGCCTTCGGGCGTTGAGCAATTGCACGTATTCGTGGTTGGTTGCAAGAATCCATAATATCTGTGATGCCGTAAGGCGTTGAGCACTTTCTTGGCGACTCCGGATGCGAACCAATCTGTGAGGCCGTGAGGCGCTGAGCGCTCGCTAATCATGGCCGCCCCCTGTTTTGGCTCTTTTTTGCGTTGCCCCGCCGCATGGCAGCGGAACGTTCGAGCATGAGCCGGATCTCCGTGTCAACCGCCGCCCGTAACTCGCCGGGCTCCACGACTTGGCAATCCCTGCCCCAGTACAACACCCAGCGTTTGACTTCAATCAAGCTCGTCAGCCGGAACCGGACGATCACGGAGCCGTCCGGCTGCTCTTCGAGCCTCTGGCTCGGGTGCCATCGCTTTTCCGCGATCCGGCCCGCGACCTCGGGCGTGAAGCGCAACACGAGCTCGTGGTCGCCGTCGCCGCGGACAGCCCGGAAGCTGCCATGCAAGTAGTCGTCGAGCCGGAAGTCGGCCGGGCGGTCGAAGGTCGCGCCCGTGTCGTGGACCGACCGGACGCGCTGCACCGCGAACATCCGGATCGCCGCGCGGAGGAAGCAGTACCCGACCGCGTACCAGCCATCGTCGATCAGGACCAGGTCGTACGGATCGAATTCGCGCCGGGTCGTCTCGTTCCGCTCCGCCGTCCAGTAGACCATCTCGACCCGGCGCCGGCAGACGACCGCCGTCGCGAGGGCGCAGAACGACTCCGGGTCGTAATCCGGCCGGGCCCCCGGCAGGACCGATAGCACGTCGGTCATCGCATCCAGGCGGACCGAGACCCCGTCGGGGAGCATCGTGCCCAGCTTCTCGATCGCCGCCCGCAGGTCCGACTCAAACGGCGTCCCCTCGACCTGCCGCATCATCCGCTCGGCCAGGAACAGCGCGATCAGCTCCCCCTGGGTGAGTTGAAGGAAGGGGAGGCGGTACGAGGGCTCCGTATAGTGATAGCCGTTGTGCACCGGGTCGAATTGGATCGGCGCTCGCAATTGGTAACGCAGGTACGCGACGTCGCGCCGCACCGTCCGGACGGTCACCTCCAGCACCCGGGCCAGCCGCGCGGTGTTGGGCCACCGGTTGGCCCGCAGCTCCTGGTCGATCACCATGATCCGCCGCAGCGGCGGCCGCGCGGCCTGGTACATGGCCTGAACTCCTCCACGTCACCGTGGCGTCCGTCTCGGCTTCGGGTCCCGAGCATGGCGTCATCCACCCGCTCGTCGCCCGATCATAACACCATCCTAGGGGCAGGGGTAGGACATACATGGTCACCCGCCCCAAAAATATCGAGAGGATCCTCAGACGGCGTGTGGGGAGACCCCGGTCCGGCGGTCGGGCGAGGCCGGGGACCCGCGGTCAGCCGGGGCGCCCGGTTCGCGGGGTTCCGGGTCATTCGCGACTGGCCGCGCGCCACTCGCCACCGGCAGAGTTCTTCAAGAATAATCAAGGACGCGCCTTCAGTTGTTCCGGGACCGGTCGGCGCCCTATAACGAGGATGGCTTCCGAGCCTGATCGGCGTTCGCGCTGCGCGCCGCCGTGCGGAGGGGCAGGGTCGTGGGTCAGATCGATGGGGGAACACTGAGCGGAATCTGCGCGAACGAACCCAGCCTCGGGGGCGCGGAGCCAAATCTGCGCGAACGAACTGTCATGCCCCCCGGGGGCACCCCACCCCATGAAAATGGAGTCGGCATGCGTTATCCTCGACGTCGTCCAGCCTTGGGTGTGAGGCCGTTCCTGT